>WLGS01000031.1 GCA_009703125.1 Actinomycetota bacterium | reverse complement strand
GGCCCATTATGGACGCACTCGGAGACGCGCGTTATGTCCTCTACTTTGGATCCATATGGGCACTGTTTCTCGCTTGGTGGTGCAACATCGAAGCAATCGATGAGCGCGAGAAAGCTTCCCAGACGGCCTAGGAACCAGTTAACAACGTCACGACACGTTCCATTCGCGCCGCACGTGAACCTTTGACAAGAACTGCATCATTTTCTTGAAGCCCAAGGCGCGCAGCAATATCGCTGAGCGAAGTAGGTTCCACTCCGTACAAGGCTGTTTCAATGGCCACAATTTGTATGCCTAAATCCTTAGCTACTTCGGCGATGTGATGGTGAGCTTTCTCTGGTTCAGACAACTCAAACATCTGTCCAAGAACTGCATAACGTTGACGCGCTTCACTACGTGCCAACACATGCAGTGCCGCAATCATTGATGAAGAATTTGCGTTATAGGTGTCGTCAAGAATGCGTGCGCCTGCAACACCATCACGCCAGATAACTCTTCCCGGTTCAGCTTCCTCGCGACCCACTCCCGATACAGATTTCTCAAGACCCATTCCAGTAGCAATACCCACCGCTATCGCCGCAGCTGCGTTTGCTGCCATATGTGCTCCAGGTAAACGTGGTGTTGCTTCGGCAGACTCACCGTCATAATCGAAACGTGTACGGACTCGACCATCTGTCAAGACATCCAACACTGCCCAACGCACATCGGCACCCAATGCAGATCCATACGTCATCACGCCGGCCCACGTGCGCGAGGACATCGCAGCCACCCTGGGATCGTCCACATTCAAAATTGCAGTGCCATTTTCGGGAAGCGATTCAATAAGTTCGCCTTTTGCGCGAGCGACCCCATCGAGTCCACCCACACGCTCGGAATGCGCATCACCCACGTTGGTAATCACACCAATGGTGGGTCGAGCCACCTCACACAACCTTTCAATCTCACCAAAGCCACGCATTCCCATTTCCACGATCAAGGCATCACAGTCATCTGGAGCATTAATGATGGTGATGGGCACCCCGATGTCGTTATTCAAAGACTGAGCTGACGCAAAGACATGTGCAAAACCTGCTTCCAAAACGGCGCGCACTGCATTTTTTGTACTTGTCTTTCCCGCAGAACCTGTAATTCCCACAACTCGCTGAGCAACTGATTCATTGAGCTGTGCGCGGCACATCTGCCCCATTGCAGCTAATGCGACAACAGTGTCCTCAACCTCGATACAGGTCAACCGATCAATGCTGCGTCCCCTCTGCACGAGGGCAAACCGGGCACCTCGCTCACGTGCATCGGAGAGAAAATCGTGACCATCCCGCTCGCCCACAATGGCCACAAAGGCTTCATGGGGCTGAAGAGTGCGAGAATCAAAGGCACACCCTTGGGCGACTGCATCCTGTCCAATCAGTGTTCCCGACACTGCACGTGACACATCGGAAGCTGTGATGCGCATATAGACACCCTAGTGGCGAGTACCGTCGTGTCGATGGACACCGCCCCACCACAGACAACTCTGGTCGTGATTTTTGGCGGCCAGTCTGCAGAACATGACGTGAGCTGTGTGACCGCAGCCCATGTCTTGCGCGCTGCGAATCCACAGAACTACACCACAGTTGCAATCGGTATCTCCACCGACGGCAAGTGGCATCGACCCGCATTGGCACAATTGCCACATGGCGGCATCGACCCCTCCGCAATTCCCGATCGCCTCGTTGCCGCAGGCGAGGACACTTCACCTGATGTGTTGCATCAATACGATCCATCACAACGAGTAGTCATCTTTCCCCTTATTCATGGCCCACTCGGTGAAGATGGCACATTGCAAGGATTGCTGGAGATGATGAACTTGCCCTATGTGGGAAGTGGCGTCCTTGCATGCGCAGTTGCCATGGACAAAGCAATGGCAAAAACTGTGTTTGCACAATCTGGTATTCCCCAAGTGCGCTACGAAGTGCTTCGAGAGGATTCTGTGTCTGACTCCACTCTTGCAAGAGTCGCCGAATCTTTGGGTTATCCCATGTTTGTGAAACCCGCCAACATGGGCTCATCTGTGGGTGTATCAAAAGTGACACACAGCGATGAGTTACGTGTAGCAGCACTACATGCAGCGCTCTACGACGAGTGGATCCTGTTCGAAGAGGCAGTTGTGGGACGCGAACTAGAAGTTGCGGTACTGGGTAATCGTTCACCACGGGCTTCTGTAGTGGGTGAAATTGAACCTGGTCACGATTTCTATGACTACGAAGACAAATACGTGACCGACTCTGCATCGCTACACATTCCCGCGCGCTTAACTGCCGACGAAAGTCACCAGTTACAACAACTTGCCCTAGATGCGTACTCATCCCTGCGTTGTGAAGGTCTTGCACGTGTTGATTTCTTCTACGAAGAGAATGGACGTGGATTTCTTCTGAATGAAATCAACACCATTCCTGGCTTCACCCCGATCTCGATGTATCCCAAGTTGTGGGCTGCGAGTGGAATGGAATACCCAGAGTTAATCGATGAGCTCGTGATGCTTGCCCAAGAAAGACACGGGCGACAAAAAAGATTCACCCAGCGATAAATCGCTCTTGCCTACGAGTTAGCGGGCGGAATTTGAATTGTTTGCCCTGGATAAATGGTCACACTGCCCGAGTCGGCCCAACCGTTGGCAGACAGCAATGCAGCCAGCGATACACAGAACTTGCGACGAATCGTAAAGATGGAGTCTCCGCTTTGAATCTCATAGGTTCCTGCGGGTCGAGTGCCACAACCACCCGATGCTGGCCCCGACGGCGCGGTGGAATTCGAAGTGCCGCCACCTTGATCAGTTGGTTCAGTGGGCCGAACAACGGCTTGTGGCGGAATCTTTATTTCTGAGCCCGGATAAGGAAACTGCGCGGGGCTTACCCAACCGTTGTAGGCAAGAAGTGCTGTCAGCGAAATGCTGTATTTGTTTGCCACGGCAAGTGGTGAGTCACCAGCTTTCACAACATAGACCTGCTCTGTTCCCACAGCGTTAGCAGGCAACGAGGTTGTTGTGCCGGGCAGTGTGCTCGCCACTGGAGGAATTGTTGCAAAGTTTGTAGGCGTCACATTGACCACCGTGGTGGCAACTCCCAAGGTGTCTCCACCACACGATGCACCAGCAACTGACACCACAACAACAGAGGCAACAGTCAATGCGCCACGTCGAAGAAGAGTCATTTTTGAAAACCGCACAGACCTACACAGTAGAGCCTGCGGGCGCATGAAAAGTGGCGCTTTGGTTACACCAGAGGACGAGCAGTAGGGCCAATCGGGGCCGGAAGGCTTGTTGTTCCCATCAGAGCCGTATCTACCGCAGATGCGCATGCTCGTCCTTCAGCGATTGCCCACACAATCAAACTTTGACCGCGACCCATGTCACCTGCAACAAATACCCCTGGCACATTGGTTTCATATTCGTCATTGCGCGCAATATTGCCCCGCTCATCGAGCGCAACACCGAGCTGGTCAAGCCATGAGCCTTTTTCTGGTCCCACAAATCCCATCGCCAAGAACACAAGATCAGCGGGAATTTCTGTGTCGGTTCCCTCTTTCTTCACGAAACGACCATCCACCATTTCCACTTCATGAATCTGGAGTGCACGAACATTTCCTTGTCCATCATCGAGGAACTTTTCGGTGTTCACACTGAACAAGCGCTCGCCGCCTTCTTCATGAGCAGACGAGACCTTGTAGACCATCGCGTATTGCGGCCAAGGATTGTTCCCCATGCGCGAATCAGCAGGACGCGGCATGATCTCTAACTGAATGATTTGCTTTGCTCCTTGGCGCAACGCAGTCCCCAAGCAATCAGCTCCGGTATCTCCGCCACCAATAATGACGACATTCTTTCCTGCTGCATCAATCTCGGCACGTGGTGCATCGCCTTCTTGCACCTTGTTCGCCATCGGCAGATATTCCATTGCTTGATGAATACCGCGAAGTTCACGACCTGGCACGTTTAGATCACGCCATGCCGTAGCACCACAGGCAAGCACAATTGCATCGTGAGAAGCACGCAACACTTCAATGTCGAGTGCTCCACCTACATCTGCATTTGTGCGGAACTCTGTTCCCTCCTCGCGCATCTGCTCCAAACGGCGATCAAGATGATGCTTTTCCATTTTGAATTCAGGTATTCCATAACGCAAAAGCCCGCCGATGCGATCGGCACGCTCCAATACAACAACTTCGTGACCCGCACGGGTGAGCTGTTGTGCAACTGCCAAACCTGCTGGACCACTTCCCACTACTGCTACTCGCTTACCGGTAGAGACCGATGGAATCTGTGGAGTAACCCAACCTTCTTTCCATGCACGATCAATGATCTCTACTTCCACCTGCTTAATCGCTACTGGATCTTGATTGATACCCAAGACACATGCAGATTCACATGGGGCGGGGCAAAGCCGCCCAGTGAATTCAGGGAAGTTGTTCGTGGCATGCAGGCGCTCAATGGCTTCTTGCCAGTTGTTGCGATACACCAAGTCATTCCAATCAGGAATGAGATTGCCCAAGGGACAACCGTTGTTGCAGAACGGGATACCGCAGTCCATGCAACGACCTGCTTGCTGCTTCAGCAATGAACCATCGAATGGTTCATACACCTCTTTCCAGTCTTTGACACGAATCGAAACTGGGCGACGCGTCGGCCCAGTTCGGCTCCATTGCAAAAATCCACTTGTTTCACCCACGAGCGGCCTCCATGATGCGTTGTGCTGTATCGGATTCGTTCAGACCATCGGCGCGAGCGGCCTCCATGACTGTGAGAACTTTCTTGTAGTCACGAGGCATTACCTTGCGGAAGTTCTTTGTCTCTGATGCCCACTGGCCCACAATGCGATCTGCAATTGCAGATCCGGTAAATGCGTGATGACGCTCAATTGTGTCTTTCAGCCAAGCCGCGTCATCAGTAGTGAGATCTTCCAAATCGACCATCTCATAGTTCACCTGTGCGGCAAAAGTTCCCCGTGGGTCGTACACGAACGCAATGCCACCAGACATTCCTGCGGCGAAGTTACGCCCAGTAGGTCCAAGGACTACCACTCGACCACCGGTCATGTATTCGCATCCGTGGTCACCTACTCCTTCGACAACGGCAGTTGCACCAGAGTTACGCACGCAGAATCGCTCACCCACAAGACCACGAATGAAGATTTCTCCACTCGTTGCTCCGTAGCCAATCACGTTGCCAGCAATCACGTTTTCTTCGGCAACCAAAGGCGCGCTGGCATGTGGGTGGACAATCAATCGTCCACCCGATAATCCCTTACCGACGTAGTCATTGGCATCGCCTTCGAGTCGCATCTCAATTCCTGCAGGCACAAATGCACCGAAGCTTTGACCCGCAGAACCTGTGAAGTGAATATTGATTGTTCCCTCTGGCAGACCTTTGCCACCCCACGCCTTTGTCACTTCATAACCCAACATCGTGCCCACAGTGCGGTTCACGTTGCGAATAGGTAAGTCAATGGAGACTGGTCGCGCATCAGCAATTGCATCGCGCGAGAGTTCAATCAACTTCATATCAAGTGCTTCATCGAGACCATGATCTTGACCGACCGATGACGTGAGGGTCTGCTCATATGGATTTTGTGGAATCTCCAACATCGGTGAGATGTCCAGACCTTTGGCCTTCCAATGGTCAATTGCCTGACGCGCATCAATCATTTCCACATGACCAATTGCTTCTTGCAGTGTGCGGAAGCCAAGTGCGGCAAGATATTCACGCACTTCCTCGGCAATGTATTCAAAGAAGTTCACGACGAACTCTGGCTTACCTGAGAAACGCTCACGCAGTGTGGGGTTTTGGGTTGCAATACCTACTGGGCACGTATCAAGGTGACAGACGCGCATCATGATGCAACCACTCACCACCAACGGTGCGGTGGCGAAACCAAATTCTTCTGCGCCGAGCAATGCCGCCACGATGACGTCGCGACCGGTCTTCATTTGACCGTCTGCCTGCACCACAATGCGATCGCGCAAACCATTCAACAAAAGCGTCTGCTGTGTCTCGGCCAAACCTAATTCCCAAGGTGCGCCTGCGTGCTTGAGAGAAGTAAGTGGTGATGCGCCAGTGCCACCGTCGTGACCAGAGATCAGCACAACGTCGGCTTTTGCTTTGCTCACACCTGCGGCGACAGTTCCTACGCCTACCTCAGCAACCAACTTCACGTGCACACGTGCCATTGGGTTGGCATTTTTCAAATCGTGAATCAATTGCTTGAGATCTTCAATGGAATAGATGTCGTGATGAGGGGGCGGACTAATTAAGCCCACACCTGGGGTGGAATAGCGAGTCTTTGCAATCCATGGATACACCTTGTGACCAGGTAACTGGCCACCCTCGCCAGGCTTTGCACCTTGGGCCATCTTGATTTGAATGTCATCGGCATTGACGAGATATTCACTGGTCACACCAAAGCGACCAGAGGCCACCTGCTTAATGGATGACCTCTTGGAGTCACCATTAGGCATGGGCACGAAACGCTCTGCGTCTTCGCCGCCTTCCCCAGTGTTGCTCTTGGCACCAATGCGGTTCATTGCAATTGCCAAAGTCTCATGAGCTTCGGCAGAGATCGACCCGTAGCTCATTGCACCTGTCGAGAATCGCTTCACAATTTCCGATACAGGCTCTACTTCGTCGATAGAGATAGCGGGGCGTGCATCTGTGCGCAATTCAAAAAGGCCGCGCAATGTAGCTAGGTGCTTGGCTTGATTATCTACTTCGCTTGTGTACTGCTTAAAGATGTCATAACGACCAGCTCGCGTGGAGTGCTGCAAGCGATACACCGTTTCAGGGTTGAATAGGTGATACTCCCCTTCGCGTCGCCACTGATATTCGCCACCCAATTCAAGACGACGATGCGCACGGAGATCTGGGCGCTTTGGATGAGCTGTTGCATGACGGCTCGCTACTTCGGCTGCTATCTCATCGAGACCAATGCCACCCAAACGAGACACTGTTCCCGTGAAGAACTCATCTACTAATTCAGTCGACAAACCAATCGCTTCAAAAATCTGTGCTCCGGTATACGACGCCACAGTTGACACACCCATCTTCGACATCACCTTCAAGATGCCCTTGCCAGACGCCTTGATGTAGTTCTTCAATGCTTTATGCACATCGGTACCACCAAGGCCATACATGCCGGCACCGTCGTCTGCAGTAATCATGTGCTCGATGGATTCAAAGGCCAAATAGGGATTAATGGCGCCGGCACCAAAGCCAACTAGAAGTGCCATGTGATGCACTTCGCGTGCGTCTCCACACTCGACCACAAGACCAACTTGTGTGCGTGTCTTGTTACGAATGAGGTGATGATGCACTGCACTCGTCAACAACAATGACGGAATTGGCGCATAGACCTCATCAGAGTTGCGATCGGAGAGCACAATGATGCGCGCACCTTGAGCGATGGCATCTGACACTTCACTGCGTACTGCATCAAGTGCGGTACGCAGTCCTTTTCCACCATCGGCCACTCGATAAAGACCACTTACAACCACAGCAGCAAGATGTGGGTGAGTCCCGTCGTCGTTGATGTGGATGATCTTTGCGAGATCATCATTGTCAATAATCGGGAACGGCAGTAGCAACTGACGACAACTCTCAGGACCTGGTGTCAACAAGTTGGCTTCAGGGCCAATGTTGGTTCCCACTGCCGTCACTACTTCTTCGCGAATGGCATCCAATGGTGGGTTGGTGACTTGAGCAAACAATTGCTGGAAGTAATCAAACAACAATCGTGAGCGCTCCGACAACACGGCAATGGGTGTATCTGTACCCATCGAACCAATGGGCTCGGTCCCCGTTTTAGCAGTAGGGGCAAGAATGACTTTGAGTTCTTCTTCGGTGTAGCCAAACATTTGTTGACGACGCATTACAGAGTCATGACTGTGCACCACATGTTCACGTTGCGGAAGTGAATCCAACTCTGTGAGGCCCTCTTGTAGCCACTGACCATAGGGATGCTGCGCAGCAAGTTCGGACTTGATTTCTTCATCCTCGATGATGCGACCCTGTGCGGTGTCTACCAAGAACATGCGGCCTGGCTGCAAACGACCTTTACGAATAATGCGGGACTGTTCAATATCGAGAACACCAGCTTCGCTTGCAAGAACTACCAAGTCATCGTCGGTCACCCAGTAACGCCCTGGACGCAAACCATTGCGGTCAAGGACTGCACCAATCACGGTTCCATCCGTGAAACATACGTCTGCGGGACCATCCCAGGGTTCCATCATTGTGGAATGGAAACGATAGAAATCGCGACGCTGAGTCTCCATACGATCGTTGTTTTCCCAGGCTTCTGGAATCATCATCAGCAGTGCATGCGGCAGAGAACGCCCGCCAAGATGGAGCAACTCCAACACCTCATCAAAGCTTGCTGAGTCACTCATGCCAGGTGTGCAAATGGGGAATGCACGATCAAGGCCTGGAATCAAGCTGCTCTGCAACATTGCTTCGCGCGTGCGCATCCAGTTTCTGTTGCCCTGCACCGTGTTGATTTCACCGTTGTGTGCAATAAATCGGTAAGGGTGCGCAAGCGGCCACGACGGGAAAGTGTTTGTTGAAAAACGACTGTGTACAAGCGCCAATGACGACTCCATACGCTCATCCCATAAATCAGGGAAGAACTCGCCCAACTCTGGCGTTGTCAACATGCCCTTGTACACCAAGGTGCGCGAAGATAACGACGAGAAGTACGTGCGCATCTCGCCAGTGAGTTCATGTTCTATCCGCTTGCGCACAATGAACAACTTGCGATCCAACTCAATGTCGGTTGCCCCCTGTGGGTCATCAACAAAGAACTGACGGAATGTCGGCATCACGGCGCGTGCCGAGGCTCCAAGACATGCGGGCTCGACAGGCACTTCGCGCCAACCCAAAGTGCGCAGACCTTCTTCGCGCACAATCTCTTCCACACGAGCTACGGCCACAGCAACGTTCTCCGGTGACTGTGGCAAAAAAGCAAGACCTGCTGCGTATGCACCCAAGGGCGGAAGTGAAAATCCTGCTACGGCACGAAAGAACGCGTCGGGAATCTGAATCAGGATTCCTGCTCCGTCACCAGTTTCCGCCTCGGCCCCAGTTGCACCACGGTGTTCCATGTTGCAGAGTGCGGTGATTCCCAAGGTGACAATCTCACGACTACGTACACCTTTGATGTTGGCTACAAAGGACACGCCACATGCATCGTGTTCGAAACGTGGGTCGTAGAGACCGTGAGCTACAGGAAGATCGGGGTTCATAAATGTCGTGTCCTTAGGCATGGAACTGTGCCGAAACACAGCGGAGAATCTTGGTGATTTCTCCCGGGACGACATTGGCCCGAGCAAAAGATAACGCTATCGGGCTAGTTGGGCCCTACACAAACCATTTACATGGTCGAAATGGACGTCACATCCCCAGATCGGGGCCAGATTGCACCTAGGCAGGGTCTACGTATGCCGGTGCACGCTTTTCAAAGTCGCTCATCACCGCTTCACGCTGATTGTGCCCTCCAATAAGAGAGCCAATGATGCGACGCTCTGCTGCGAACTGAGCTGCAGCGAAATCCAGTGTGAGGCGATTCAACAACTCTTTTGCTCCGCGCACGGCATTGGGGCTTCGTTTGCAAATTTCTTCGGCATAGGCAAAGGCATCTTCTCGTGGGGTTTCGCTGAGTCGAGTGACCAGCCCCATGGCATGTGCTTCACGGCCATCAAAGATGCGCGCCGACAACACAATGTCTTTCATCACATCAGGTCGTACCAAACCTTGCATCAGAACTGTTCCTGCCATATCGGGCACGAGACCCCAATAGGTTTCACGCACAGAGAACTTGGTATCGGGGTGAGCAAATCGCATGTCGGCTCCCAAAGCAATTTGGCAACCACCGCCCAATGCATGACCATGCACGGCAGCAATCACTGGCACCGGCACTTCCTGCCATACCCATGCTGATTGTTGGCCCAAGTGCGTGATGCGGCCTTCTTGCATGTCTGATGCGGTGGGCGTATTGCCACCTTGACGCTCACCAGTTGCCATTGCCCCCATGGAGCCAAGATCAAGGCCGGCACAAAATGATGCTCCCTCGCCAGAGACCACAACGACGCGCACCTTTCTATTGGTCTTGAGAGACTCGCCTGCTTCAACAATGGCGGCAAATTGCTCACCATCGAGGGCGTTGCGCTTCTCGGCGCGATTGAACCGGACATCTGCGATGCCGTCGGAGATGTTGATGGTGACTCTGTCGCTCATGGGGTTATCTTGCCATGCCCCAAGGAACTGGCTCGCACTCAGAGATGGCAGACTGGGTCTATGCATTTAAATCTTTCTGCCGATGAAGTACTCAAGACCACACGCAGCGTGCGTAAACGACTTGATTTTGACAAGCCCGTAGAACGCTCCATCGTTGAAGAGTGTCTTGAGATTGCACTCCAAGCCCCCACTGGAAGCAACAGCCAAGGGTGGCATTGGGTGGTCGTCGAAGATGCCGCAAAGAAAAAAGCACTTGCCGATATCTACCGCAAGAACTGGAACATCTATGCCAACATGCCAGGCCGCGAATTCGAAGCCGGCGACTCACGTGGTGAGCGCATGGGTCTTGTGCGCGACTCGGCGGGATATCTTGCAGACAATTTTGAGCGCGCACCATTGCTCATGATTCCTTGCATCGAAGGTCGCCTCGACAACTTGCCGGTGTTTGCATCCGCTGGTGCATGGGGATCACTGTTGCCTGCCGTGTGGAGTTTCATGTTGGCTCTCCGTGAGCGCGCCATGGGATCTGCATGGACAACCATTCACCTCATCGGTGAGGGCGAAAAAGAAGCAGCCGATGTATTGGGCATTCCGTACGAAACCATCACACAAGGTGGACTCTTCCCTATCGCCTACACAATCGGCACTGATTTCAAACCCGCCAAGCGCGAGCCATTGAGCAAGATTCTTCACTGGGATACCTGGTAGCCCCATGTCAGAGATAGTGAGCTACGTACGTCATGGCGGCGTGGGCGTTATCACCATGGACGACGGAAAAGCCAACGCCGTCTCACCCACTCTGCAAGCAGGAGTGCAACGGGCACTTGACAATGCTGAAGCAGACAGTGTTCCCGTTGTCCTCACAGGGCGCCCTGGCATGTTGTCGGCGGGGTTTGATCTAAAGGTGTTGGGTGCCAGCGGTCAACCCGCCGTGGACATGTTGAACGGTGGGCTTGACCTTGCGATACGTCTCTTGTCCTTTCCCACACCAGTTGTCATTGCCAGCCCTGGGCACGCAATGGCGATGGGATTTTTCCTTTTGATGTGTGGTGACTATCGCATTGGTGCACGTGGTAACTACAAGTACGCAGCTAACGAAGTTGCCATCGGCATGAACATGCCTTTTTCTACCTTAGAAATCATGCGTCATCGCTTAAGTCCTGCAGCACTCACCCGCGCTGTTGCACTTGCTGAAACATTCACACCCGACAACGCGGTCATCACCGGTGTTCTAGATGCAGTGGTTGATGAATCAGAACTATTACCCACTGCCCTCTCGCTTGCCGAGTCCTACACACATTTGAACATGGATGCGCATGCAGCAAGCAAGCTTCGACTTCGTGAAGATTTCCTGATTGCGGTGAAAGATGGCCTCGTGAAAGACGACGAGATCTGGAAATACATTTTCTTGCGTTAATCGACAAGTCGTAAGCCACTTGGGGCAATTGATTGATCCACAAACGGCAGATCCACTACGAACTCTGTGCGGTGTGCGGGAAACACATGATGTGAGACCAGCACCACACGTTCGTCTGTGCTCATCGTTGTACGCACACATCGCAATACTGGAGAACCTGCAGGTACCTTCAGCAGTTCTGCTTCTTCTGTTGTGGCCGCATCGGCACCAATTGTTTGTGACGCCCCACTGAGAGGGACATCTAGCAATTCATAAAACGGTGAACGCTCGACGTCTGCGCGTGACAAATTTTCTGCAAGTTCTGCCGGACACCACACCGTCACGATGGCAAATGGTTCTCCATCTGCAAGATTCACGCGACGTACTCGCAACACCTGAGAGGTACCCAATGCGTGTGCCACTTTCTTTGGAGCTTTTTCGAAAGCAAACTCAAGAACTCTTCGTTGTGGCACGGCTCCAGATGCGCGCATCTGATCTTCAATAGTTGCCAAGCGCGCCAACGGTTGACGCACAGTGTCACCGGCAACAAACCAACCAAACCCCTGACGGGAATCCACCAAGGCATCGTCTCGAAGAATTTCAAGAGCCTTGCGCACCGTGACACGGCTCACGCCAAATTCACCAGAGAGTTCCGATTCACTCGGCAGCAGTCGCCCCGCAGCATAAGTACCCGAGAGAATTCGGCCGCGAAGTTCCTCGGCGATGTGGTGATAGCGAATAGTGCGCACTTGTATTAGAGTTGTATACACAGAGAGAAAAAGCAAGTCCGCTACTTGCACGACGAAAGGTGGCCCTCAATGGCCGTGACCGCCGGAACCCCCATCGAACTTGTACAAGGTGTGTATGCCTCATTGACGGCAAACACCGAACTAGGCCGCAAGCGCCTTGGCCGTCCATTGACGCTGGCTGAAAAGATTCTTATCAACCACCTCGTTGATCCTGCACAACAAGAAATGGAACGCGGTCGCAGTTATGCCGACTTCCGTCCCGACCGTGTGGCGATGCAAGATGCAACCGCACAGATGGCTTTGTTGCAATTCATGACAGCGGGCTTGCCCACTACTGCAGTTCCCTCCACAGTGCACTGTGACCATCTCATTTTGGCAAAGCGCGGATCAGCTCTCGATCTTGTGGATGCAAACGACACCAACCGTGAGGTCTATGACTTCTTGCGCTCCGTCAGCGCTAAGTACGGCGTGGGTTTCTGGGGTCCAGGCAGCGGAATCATTCACCAGGTGGTGCTCGAGAACTATGCATTCCCTGGCGGAATGATGATTGGCACTGACAGCCACACACCCAACGCAGGTGGCTTAGGAATGGTGGCAATCGGTGTCGGTGGCGCAGACGCCGTAGACGTGATGACCGGATTTCCCTTCAACGTGCGATGGCCAAAAGTTATTGGCGTGAAGCTCACCGGCACATTGTCGGGTTGGAGCAGTCCTAAAGACGTCATTTTGGAAGTTGCACGTGTCCTCACCGTAGAAGGCGGCACGGGAGCCATTGTTGAATACTTCGGACCAGGCGCGGACAATATTTCTGCAACCGGCAAGGCAACCATCTGCAACATGGGTGCCGAAATTGGCGCGACATGTTCAGTGTTTGGCTACGACGAGAACATGGCCGCGTACTTGCGCTCCACAGGTCGCAGTGACATTGCTGCAGCAGCGGAAAAAGTTGCGAGCGATCTTCGCCCCGATGACGGCGCACAGTACGACCAAGTCATTGAAATCAACCTCGACAACTTGACACCACTTATTAACGGTCCGCACTCCCCCGATCGTGCACACAAAGTGGGTGCAGCAGTAGGCAAAGAAGCAGCAGCAAACGATTGGCCACTTGAGATTTCATCTGCACTCATTGGCTCTTGCACCAACTCTTCCTATGAGGACATCACTCGTGCAGCATCCATTGCACGCCAAGCAGCAGCAGCTGGCCTTAAGGCAAAAGTTGAATTGTTGATTACACCCGGCTCTGAACAAACACGCGCAACCATTGAACGCGATGGCCTGCTTGCAGACCTTGAAGCAATTGGCGCCACCGTGCTTGCCAATGCATGTGGCCCATGTATTGGTCAGTGGGAACGCAATGCAGATGTCAATGCAAAACCCAACACCATCGTCAACTCATTCAACCGCAACTTCCCCAAGCGCAATGACGGCTCGGCAAACACGCTGTCCTTTGTGACAAGTCCCGACACTGTGATTGCACTTGCACTTGCGGGACGTTTGGATTTCAATCCCATGACCGACACCTTGACAGCGCCCGACGGCACACAAGTGACACTTGCGCCACCAACGGGTGAAGTGCTTCCCGCAAAGGGCTACGACCCAGGCGAAGACACATTTACCGCGCCACCTGCAGATGGTTCTGGTGTTGTTGTAGAGGTGAGCCCCACAAGTGATCGACTGCAGCTCCTTGAACCATTCCCTGCGTGGAATGGGAAGGACTATGTCGAGCTTCCTATCTTGATGAAGGCCCAGGGTAAGTGCACCACCGACCACATCTCCGCTGCCGGCAAATGGCTCAAGTACCGCGGACATCTCGAGAACATCTCGGGCAACTTGTTCATTGGTGCAGTGAATGCATTTGGTGGTGCCGTGGGAGAAGGTCTGGACATCACCGATGGACAGCGCCGAAGCTACCCAGATATCGCCAAGCGCTATAGCGAAGCGGGCATTCAATGGTGTGCCATTGGTGACCAGAACTACGGAGAAGGTTCATCACGTGAACATGCCGCAATGGAACCACGTTTCCGAGGTGGCGTTGTGATTTTCGCACGTTCATTCGCGCGCATTCACGAGACAAACCTCAAGAAGCAAGGTCTTGTACCTCTGACTTTTTCTGACCCCAAGACCTACGACCAGATTGAAGAATCAGATCGCATCTCTGTGTTGAATTTGCCACCTGTTCCGGATCAGCCAATGAAATGTCGCATCACAAAAGCCGACGGCTCCACAGTTGACTTCGAAGCAAAGCACACCTTTAGTCCTGAACAAATCGAATGGTTCAAGGCAGGTTCTGCGCTCAACATCGTGCGCGAAAAAGTCGCAAACTCGAAATAGTCGCAAGTGTCACCGTGAGGTGATGCAAGACAACGAATCTTTAATCAGTACCTGGTCGTCGAATTTCTTCGGTGTCGGGATCACCTGAGTAATTCGACGGATAACTACGCCGCAGTTCTTCGGCCGTGGGTTCACGCTGTATTCGTGCCTCCTCGGGCAACAATGCCGTGATTGCGTCCATGATGATTTGTGTATCTTCATCCGGGTCGACATAGTTCAACATCACCGGTTCACCGACTCGAACAATGACCTGTGGAGGCGATGTCACATTGGTGATGTTCGGAAGTTTTGCGTTACGTGGCCAAACGTTTTCAGTACCCCAAATGCCCACAGGGATCACTGGTGCGCGAGTTTCATCAGCCAAGCGAGCTGCGCCCCATCGCCCCTTCAGTACGGGATCAAAAAATGCTGGTCCACGCGGAATGGTTCCCTGGGGCATGATGGCCACAAGATCTCCTGCGTGCAGTGATTGACTCGCTGCACGTAGTGGTTCGTCACTTCCCGTTCCTCGCTCTACACGAATACCACCAAGTGCGGTGGCGAGTGGGCCAATGATTGGGGCATCAAAAACTTCTTTCTTGCCAAGAAATCGCACTGCCCGGCCCGTCTTTGCAACCGCAAGAGAGATGGCTGCAATGTCGAAATAGCTGCGATGGTTACCACACAAAATTGCCGCGCTATCTAACGGAATGTTTTCTGTGCCGGAAATTGAAAACTTCGCATAGGGAAAAACTTCAGGACGTGCAAACTTCATCAACGCTTGTTGTGCTTCAAGTCCGATGACAGGAATCTTTGCCACACCCACGGGAACATCGAAATGCATGACTGGCCAACGCCGCGCCACTGCCATGAGACGTAAACGCCAATCAGGGTTGACGCAATGAGGAAAACCCACCATGGATAACAGTGGCTCATCAAACACACTGTCGCTATAGGCATACGACTGCGTGACATCGACATGGTTCTCGCGACACCATTGAGCAACAGCGTCTTTCTTTCCTTTTGACCACACATATGGCCCCACAAGTTCACCTGTGTAGCGCCCTGTGCTGTCGACTTCATACGTGGTGGCAATGACGTCATCAAAACCCACCTCACGAGCGAACGGCGCAATGAGATCGCGTGGAGTTGTTGTTGCCAGCACAACTTGTCGACCATGTGCGCGATGATCATCAATCACTTGACGCACAAACGGTTGCAATAAATCCATTAACTCAGGCACTGCTTTTTCAGCAGCTGTCTGCACTGCAGATTGCGATTGACCGCGCATCGCAAGCACTGCTTGGCGACCCAACACCATGGACGGCAAGTTCTCGCCGAATGTTTCGAAGATTTGATACAACAGCGTCTCGCCAGGTAACGAACGATTCACTACCCCGGTCTCGCGCAATACCTTGCTCACCACTAGCGCGGACGCGCCCGACAAGATGGTCCTGTCGAGATCAAAAAATGCGCCTTGGTTCACGGGCGTACCTTACGCCTCCCTTAGGCAGAGAAAAACCACGACCTGCTCGGGAGAAAGAACCCAGTAATGGGAGAAGCCCCGCAGGGGGGTGCGGGGCTTCTCTACCTAAACCCGATAGTGGGGGGACTATCTGATGGGTTCCTTCGGCTGGCTAATGGGGGGCATTGCCAGCGCGATTTCTATAAGTGAAATTATGCACGTGAATGCGTGAACACTCAAGGCGAACGGTGCGATAGTTGCTATCGTTTTTAGAGATAGCTATCTGGGGGGCAGATGGAACTCAAACAACTACAGATTCTGGTCGCCATCTCCGAACACGGCTC
The DNA here is from genome assembly GCA_009703125.1 of Actinomycetota bacterium. Classification (GTDB taxonomy): domain Bacteria; phylum Actinomycetota; class Acidimicrobiia; order Acidimicrobiales; family Ilumatobacteraceae; genus UBA2093. The sequence continues at coordinate 2,423 of WLGS01000031.1, read as the reverse complement.
CTTCTCAGGTGCAGCTAAGGCACTGGCCACCGCGCAATCAAATGTCTCGGCTCACATCGCACGGCTCGAGACAGAACTTGGTGCCACATTGATTGAACGGGCAAGTGGTCGGCTCACCGAAGAGGGAGAAATCGTCGTTGCCCGTGCTCGACGTGTCCTGCATGAGGTGGAAGACATCGACGCCGACATTCACTCACTTGGAGATAGCGCAACGGGTGAATGTCGCATTGGAGTTCTTGGCACAACAGCGCGCTGGCTCATGCCGCCACTATTGAACTCACTCACACGACACCACCCTGGTGTCAAAACCACCATTGTGGAAGGGGCTACAAGCTCGCTCATGCCGCGACTTATCAGTGGTGAGATTGATGCAGCACTGGTGCACTTACCCGTGATGGATGCAAACCTTGATACGCGAGAGATGTTTGCAGAAGAGCTATTTCTTGTTGCCCCTACTCGCCATGTTCTAGCCCAGCACGAGAGCATCTCGCTCGAGGAACTCTCCCACCACCCCATTCTTCTTGCGCCCCGAGGAACAGCCCAACGGCGCATCGTTGATCGTGCAGCCGCCAACAAAGGCGTCACCTTGCAATCACAAGCCGAGATCGACGGAGTACGACTCATGGCATCGCTGGTGTTTGAAGGATTCGGAGCTGCAATTGTTCCTGCAAGCGCAGTACCTGGATGGTTGAAGGGCGACTTTGTGCGTATCAGCGTTCCCGATCTACCGCGTCGAGTGGTGGGATGGGTCCAACGGGATCGTCCCCGACCCAACCGTGCAACTTTGGCTGTACGTGACAGAGCATTTGAAGTTGCGCGACGTCACGCTCCTCGTCAGCCTGGAATCACCTTACAAATTGGTATTAAACCACTCGCCAAGGGCGCCAGAGAGACCTATACGTAGGCCAGGGTCTACTGTTGCTACGTGGCTCAGACGGATACTTCGCACTACGACATAGTGGTTGAGTTACAGCACAGCGTTCCCGGAGCAGCCACAGCACAAGTTGTACGACTCTCTCAAGGCCGGGAAGTGGTATGGCTTGCCATCAATGGAGAAATTCATAAAGGTGCTCTTTCGGCGAGTGCCTCACACGTGATTGCAACAGCAGCTGTTACTGCACGAACAAAACTCTTACCGTTGGTCTTGCAAATTGAATCCTCTGGTGCTGACATTCTGGAAGGCATCTCTGCGCTACATGGCTGGGGCAAAGCAGCCAAGGCATTGTCTGATTGCTCAGGCGTTATTCCCACCATCAGCGTGGTCACTGGGCCTGCAGTGTCGGGTCCTGCTTTGTTGATTGGGCTCTCGGATTTTGTCGTCATGACTCAAGACTCGTATGCGTTTGTCAGTGGCCCGACAATGGTTGCCGAATTCACAGGTATCACCATGACAGCAGAAGAACTTGGAGGCGCATCGGTACAAGCGCGCAATAGCGGCGTGGCATCAACTGTTGTTGACGACCTTGACAGCGCAGTTATCTGGATTGAAGAACTTCTGGAGTATCTGCCCGACAACGTGAATTGCGTGCCACAAGTTCTCGACACCGCTGACTCTGATGATCGCCTCACAACAGAGGCGGGCGATGTTGTACCCGAATCGTCAACAGGCAGCTACGACATCCGGAAAATTATTGCTGCATTAGTAGACGATGGAACCTATTTGGAACTAAAGCCACGTTGGGCAGGAAATCTTGTGACTGCCTTTGCCCACATGGGTGGTCACAGCATTGGCATCGTTGCCAACCAACCCATGAACTTGGCAGGAACGCTTGACATCCCTGCATCACAAAAAGCAGCGCGCTTTGTTGCATTCTGTGATGCGTTCAATATCCCCATTCTCACGCTGGTTGATACTCCAGGTTTTTATCCAGGCAAGGATTTGGAATGGCGCGGCATGATTCGACATGGTGCACAATTGGTCTTTGCCTATGCACGCGCCACAGTGCCACGAATTTGTGTCATCATCCGCAAGTCATATGGCGGGGCCTACATCGTGATGGACTCCAAGAAAATGGGGAACGATCTGTGCGTTGCGTGGCCTTGGGCAGAACTCGCCGTGATGGGAGCTGGGCAGGCCGCTGCAATTCTTCAACGCCGCGCCACCCCCGAAGAACGCACAGCATTTGAAGCCGATTACACAGAACGGCTCCTCAACCCTTATATCGCTGCCGAGCGGGGCTATATCGATGCCGTTGTGACCCCTGCAGACACACGAAGAGAAATTTGTGCATCTCTGCACATGCTCGTCGACAAACGTGAAGATTTGGTCTCACGCAAGCACGACAACACCCCCCTCTAGGCCCACCTCTGCCCGGAAATGGGTATCTGATACCTGGCTCGTCTAGCCTGTTCTGTGGGGGAAAAAAGCTCCCGTCGGAATATCCGGTCAGCAGTCAAGGAGATCCCATATGGCTGACACCATC
>WLGS01000030.1 GCA_009703125.1 Actinomycetota bacterium | reverse complement strand
CAAAAAGCGACGTGGTTGACTTGCCCAGTCATCGAAATCTGCACGTGGACCTAACAATGCACATCCTCGTACACGAGGGTCATCGGCTGCGACACATAGTGACAAAGCTGCCCCAGTGTTTGTTCCAACGAGCCACACGCCTTGTGGTGAGACCGTATCGACGAGGTGATCGACCGCTGCGCGCAAATCATCAACCCAGCCCTGCATCGAGAAATCACCTTCGCTCGAACCACATCCACGGAATGTGAACGTCATGGCAGCCCAACCCAAGTCGTTCGCAATGCGATCCATGAGTTGCGGGAAAGTCACTCCTGCTTGGCGCGCGTCCAACGGCCCAATAGGAAACCCGTGGCACAAAATCACACCGGGCAAAGACTCAGACACACCGCTCGGGGTGGCGAGATATCTATGCAGAGTCAATGAACCGGAACGAAACGTTCCATTCATGACACTGCTCATGGGGACTTAGGCCCGTGGTTTGCGATGGCGACGCGTGCTGCCTGCTGCAGCAAGCGTGTATCCGCGATTACGTGCTTCGGCCAAAGTGTCGGGACCAAAGCACAAGCCCACACCTTCATTCACAATCTCTTCGATGATTGCCTCTTCGGTCCACTCATCGAGGTCATAGACCAACTGGGTGCGCTTATCCCCAAGAAACCGTGTGTGTTCAAATTTAACCGGACGTTCCATGACCTCTAACGGTAGCCCCCCGCTGGCAAAAAGTCATGAACAGCGCACTATGTTTCGTTCAGACATGATTCCTACACACACCCTTGATGCTCTCGAGTTGACCTTTAATTCGATGACCTCACTTGCGGCCACGTTCACCGAAGAACAGTGGAAGACCCCCACTTTGCTCCCTGGCTGGTCGGTGCAAGATAACTACTCCCATCTCATTGCTCTTGAACGAATGCTTCAGGGATTGCCCCCCACCGAGCATCGATCACCAGAGTTTGATTACATCAAGAATCCATTCGGTGCCACTAATGAAGATGAAGTGGACTCACGTCGACACCTCTCGGGTGTTCAGGTCTTTGAGGAGTGGCGCGACATTATTGCGTTGCGCATGTCCACTCTGCGCAGTGCAGATGCCGAGTACTTTGCGCAGGACTCGATGACACCCACTGGTCCCGGCACCATAGCGGAATTCCTACATATGCGAGTTCTTGATTGCTGGATGCATGAACAAGATGTTCGTCGGGCGCTTGACATTCCAGGTCATGAACAAGGCCCAGCTGCAGAATTAACTATCGACAGACTTACTCGCAGTATTCCCATCGTGGTCGGCAAACGTGCAGCCACCCCCGAGGGCAGCAGTGTTCTTATCGTGCTCAGTGGCCCCGTAGATCGACACATCATGACAACAGTTGTGAACGGCCGCGCACAACTTGGCGTTGAAGGCAATGTGGCAGCCACTATCACTATGGATTCACAAACCTTTGTGCAGCTCGCAGGCGGTCGTCTTTCTTATGAGGACGTACGTTCAATGATTACCTGTGATGGCGATATTGAATTGGCCACCCGCGTAGTCACCCAATTCACCGTGATGATCTAAAGATAAGTTCTCACGGATTTTCTGCGCGTGGCCCCACCGCACCGATTGCTGCAAAGTACGCATTGTGTGCATCAACCACATGAATGACATCCACGTCGTCAAGCAATTCCACACCTCGGTTCTCTGCTTCACGTAACAAGAACGCACTCAACACGTTCTCATCAACAATGAGCGGAGTGTCTATGTCTTGTACTCGATCGGTGACATCGGCCGGCATCAAGTTACGTTCGGAAAGCCAGTTCAGATGCCCCAATAACAAACCACGCAGTTCATCCATGGTGAGGCGTGACTGGGTTTCAGTGGGAAGTCTGTTCGCAACAAATTCCACAGCAGCATCAATCTCATAGACCACGCGTGGCGCAACCGCATCAAGTCGTCGAGCTTCTCGCCCCACCACCACAGTTGCAATCACAAACACTGCAATTGCCGAGAAAATTACGCTGAACACAACGAGGAGCGACATGAGTTCATCCTATGGGCACAATAAAAAAAGGGCCCGAGCAATTGCCCGGGCCCTTCTTTGTGAATTGGGTTACTCAGATACCGATGCGCTGAGCAAGAAGCTCGCGGTGGTAGGTGGGATCACCGAAAATAAGTTCACTTGACTTTGCACGCTTGAAGTACAAGTGAGCTGGGTGTTCCCATGTGAAACCGATACCGCCGTGAATCTGAATGTTTTCTGCGGTTGCATGGAAGTAGGCCTCTGAGCAATATGCCTTAGCCAATGATGCAACTGAAGGAAGTTCTTCGTTCATGTCAGCGGCACACCACATGCCGTAGTAGGCAGCAGACTTTGCTGACTCCACTTCAAGCAACATGTCTGCACACTTGTGCTTGATGGCTTGGAATGAACCAATGGGGCGTCCGAACTGAATGCGGTCCTTTGCGTACTGCACGGCCATCTCCAGAACTTTCTGTGCGCCACCGACTTGCTCTGCAGCAAGACCCACAGCAGCAAGATCCATGACCTTTGCCAATACTTCGCCGCCATTGCCCTCTGTACCGATGAGCTTTGCAGGGGTATTGCTGAAGTCAAGCTTTGCTTGCTTACGTGTCTGGTCCATTGTGGACAATGCAGTGCGAGTAAGACCCGATGCATTGCCATCAACTGCAAACAAGCTGATTCCCTTACTTGTGCGAGCAGCAACAATGATCAAGTTTGCGGTGTGACCATCAAGCACGAAGCTCTTGGTGCCCGAGATGGTGAAATCAGATCCTGAACCTTTGGCTTCAATGGTGATGCCTGCTTCGTCCCAACGGCCCGATGGCTCTGTTGTTGCAAGCGTTGCAATGGTCTCGCCACTTGCGATGCCAGGAAGGTATGCCTTCTTTGCTGCATCATCACCGGAGAGCAACAAGGCATTGGCTGCCAATACAACTGTGGAGAAGAACGGTGCACACAGCAAAGCGCGTCCCATTTCTTCCAACACAACACCCAACTCGATGAAGCTGTATCCCTGACCGCCGAACTCTTCTGGAATCGCGATGCCCTGGAGCATCATCTCGCCAGACATCTGTGACCACACAGCTGCATCAAAACCGTTAACGGTTTCCATTTGTTCGCGAACTGCCTCTTCTGATGACTTGTTCTCAAGGAACGAGCGCACCATCTTGCGGAGTTCTTCTTGTTCTTCACTAAATGCAAAATTCATAGAGACCAGTCTGGAGTCTGTGGTGGCGCCGTGCCGAATTGAGTTGTGTACACCTGTGTACACAGACGATAGAGTGAGTCGTATGGCCACTATTGGAATCAGAGAGCTCCGCACTGCATTGGCGTCCTATGTGAAACGGGCCCATACCGGGGAACGCCTTGTCATCACCGTCGATGGCGTTCCGGTGGCCCAACTAGGGGCCCTGAGCGGCGACTACACCGGAATTTCAGTTGCTGACCTCATTGCCCGCGGAGCCCTGGTTGCCCCACGCAGACGTGGAGATTTTGTTCTCGACGAACCGCTTCTCCTCACCACAGGCACACGAGTAGATCGTGCGCTCGCCCAAGTTCGACTGTGAGTGCGACCCCATGACCGTGTTTCTCGACTCCTCTGCTCTCATCACACTTCATGTCGAGAGCGCAACTCGATCCGTTGTGCAAGATGCACTGAATGCAGACATCACGTGGGTCGCCTGTGCCATCACTCTTGCTGAATCTGTGGCAGCAATTTCTCGCCTCACCGACGAACCAGTGTTGCAGCGCTATCTCGAGGACAAAATCCGCCATACATGGGATTACCTCCATGTTGTCCCCATGGACCAAGTACTCCTCGATGACGCAGCCGCGCTATGCACACGCCAGCCTGTGGGTATATCCACTGCACTTCATCTCTGTGCGGCAGCACGATTGCCCGCCCCCGTGCAATTCGTCACTTTTGATGCGGCCCAAATTCCCGTTGCCCTCTCAATGGGATTCACAGTTGTGTCAGGCTAGAGAACATGGCATTGCCACCGGACACTCTTCACTACTTCGACCACAATCTTGAAGTGCATCGCGTTGTCGTTGGCCCCTATGACAACAATGTTTTTGTTCTGCGCTGCAAACACACATTTGATGCAGTACTCATCGACGCCGCCAATGAACATGAACTTTTGTTAGAGATGTGCACTTCGCTTGGCGTGAAACGAGTTCTTGAAACACATGGGCATCACGACCATATTCAAGCAATCCCTGCCATGCGCGAGGCGGGCTATTCGGTTGCAGTGGCCTCAGCCGATGCCCAAATGTTGGTAGACGTGGGATACGACACATTCCTAGATGATGAAGAGATCATTGAAGTAGGTCGCTTGCGCTTAGAAGTACTGCACACACCTGGACACACTGTGGGATCAGTGTCGTTCAAGGTGATTGATGCACCACTTTTGTTTACTGGCGACACATTGTTTCCTGGTGGCCCCGGAGCAACACATTTCCCTGGAGGAAACTTCACGGACATCATTGAATCCATTGACACGAAACTGTTCACCTACAGCCCCGACACCGCAATCTTGCCTGGTCACGGAACAGACTCCCTGATCTCTACCGAGCGACCACATTTAAATGAATGGATCGCACGTGGCTGGTAACACACCTCTGCTCGGAGGCATGGCACCTTCTCAATTGCCTACTGCCCACACCACCGAGCATGTCGATGCACTTGGTCGCCTGACTGCACAACACCGTGCACGTTTGCGCGCAATTCCCTCGTACCGCAATGCCCTCACTGTGATCATGCTGTATGCACAAAACATTGGCATCTTGGTTTTTGCGGCACGCATCAACCACATTGCGATATGGGTGATTGCATTTCTGCTGATGGGACGTATGCACGCACAGTTTTTGTCATTGATGCATGAAGCAGCACATCGACTTTTGTTTGCTCACAAAACAACAAATGACTTCGTAGGAAATTGGTTGTTGGGTTATCCCGTGATGACCAGCACTCAGGCATATCGGCGAGTGCACATGGCCCATCACAAGCGAGAGTTTGGCCCCCATGAACCCGACATTGCGTTGTATGCGAATTACCCGGTCACCTCGGCAAGTCTTCGCCGCAAACTGGTGCGGGATGCCACAGGTCGAACAGGGTGGAAACTTTTGCGTGGCCAGATGAAGGGATTGCGTTCCCCAGATAGTCGCGTACGTCATACGTTGATGAAAATGCTCGCTCTGCAAATCGTCATTGCAACAGCGTTTTCCGTAGCGGGATATTGGTGGATGTACCCAGTGATGTGGGTGTTGCCGTATCTCACTGTCTGGCGTGTCATTAATCGTCTGCGTTCCGTTGCCGAACACGGTGGCCTTCGCGAAGACGACGATCGTCGCTACACCACACATTCAGTACGTCAACATTGGTTCGCGCGTTTTTACATGGTGCCGTACAACATTGGTTTCCACATGGCACACCATGTCGATGCCGGCATTCCATTTCGACATCTGCCCGAATATCACCGCGTACTTCACTCAGCCAATTATTTGGACACCAATCTGGAGTACCCGTCGTACCGAGCTCTCTGGAGGGCATTAGTCACTCCTCGATAGTTTCCACTATCTCCATAGTGGTAATACCGGCCTCTTGCCTAGACTGAAGAGCGTGAGTGACCTGTTTCGAATAGACGACCTTCATGCCCGCCCCCAGACCGACGAGGCCGACGGCACCGACGACATCTTGCGTGGTCTCTCTTTGTCCATTGCCGCTGGCGAGATTCACGCCATCATGGGCCCCAACGGTTGCGGAAAGTCCACTCTTGCAAGCACCTTGCTGGCCTCGCCGGAATATGAAGTCACAAGCGGACAGATCTTTTTTCACGGTGAAGACATCACCGACTGGACAACCGATGTCCGCGCCAAAGCGGGAATCTTTCTCGCCTTTCAATACCCCCAGGAAATAGCGGGTGTCTCCGTTATTCAGTTCCTTCGTCAGGCCTTGTCGGCACGCAAAGGCATCGACCTCTCTGTTCTTGAACTTCGCCTCTCGGCAATGGATTGGATGAAGCGTTTGGGAATGGATTCCTCTTTCGTCGATCGCTATCTCAATGAAGGTTTCTCCGGTGGCGAGAAAAAGCGCAATGAAATTATGCAGATGGCTTTGCTGGAACCAGAATTCGCAGTCCTCGACGAAACAGACTCAGGTCTCGATATTGACGCATTGCGCATTGTGGCCAAAGGAATTCGTGAAGTGAAACAAGATCGCCCCAATCTGGGCATCTTGCTCATCACGCACTACCAACGCCTACTCGATGAACTGCAACCAGATTTTGTGCACATCATGATTGACGGTCGCATCGTGAAGTCTGGCGGAATGGAACTTGCCGCCGAACTAGAGAAGAACGGTTACGAGGCCTACAAGGCCTAAGTCACTATGACTATCGACATCGATCACATTCGTGCCGACTTTCCGATTTTGGCAGACACCATCAACGGAAAACCACTGGTGTATCTCGATTCCGCCAACTCATCACACAAGCCACAATCTGTCATTGATGCGATGAGCACTTTCATGGCTCACCAATACAGCCCGACAAATCGAAGTGCCTACTTCCTGGCGGCACAAGCAACTGAGATGTACGAAGGTGCTCGCACAAAAGTTGCCAAGTTCATTAATGCACGTCATGCACATGAAGTGGTCTTCACAAAAAATGCCACCGAGTCACTGAACCTTGTCGCGCGCGCATGGGGCGCAGCCAACTTGTCCACTGGTGATGCAATTGTTCTCACACATATGGAACACCACGCCAATATTGTTCCTTGGCAAATGCTCGCGGCGGAAAAAGGTTTCACCATTCGCTGGGTACCCCTCACCGCTGATGGTCTCCTCGATTTGTCACACATTGATCAATTGCTTGACGGCGCAAAAGCATTCTCTTTCACGTCCATGTCCAATGTGTTGGGAACAATCAACCCCGTCAAGGAACTCGTCTCACTTGCTCATCGTCATGGAGCAATTGCAATTGTAGATGGTTGCCAATCAGTGCCTCACATGCCCACCGACGTGCAAGATTGGGACGCAGATTTTCTTGCATTCAGTAGCCACAAAATGCTTGGGCCAACGGGGATAGGAATGCTGTGGGGTAAAGAGTCACTCCTCGATGCGATGCCACCGTTCCTCGGTGGCGGAAACATGATTGCTGACGTCACACTCAATGGCTTTACATGTGCAGAACTCCCTGCCAAATTCGAAGCAGGTACCCAACCCATCGTTGAAGCAGTGGGATTATCTGCTGCAGTGGATTATCTGAATGCCATCGGGATGCACAATGTGCGCCAACACGAGATGGAAATCTCGCGCTATGCCCTCGACACGCTGACACAAAGATTTGGCGAAGACATCGTGATTCATGGAAGCAAGAACGTCGAAGTGCGTGGGGCCACATTTAGCTTTGCGTTTCGCGATGTTCACCCCCACGACATCAGTCAAGTTCTCGATCAGCACAATGTCTGCGTGCGTGCCGGTCACCATTGCGCAAAGCCTCTCATGCGCCTACTTGGGGCACACGCCACCGCACGGGCAAGTTTCTACCTCTATAACACCACCGATGAAGTGGACGCCCTCTGTGACGCCCTCACCGAAACAGGTGAATTTTTTACCCTCTAACCTGTAACAACAAGCTACGGAGAGACACATGCCAGGACTTGAAGACCTTTACAGAGAAATCATTCTCGACCATTACAAGAGCCCACGTAATCGCGGCACTCTTGAGCCACCCGCTATCCGCACCGAAGGACATAACCCTTTATGTGGCGATGAGATCGAGGTGTACATCGCGGTCGACAACGACATTGTCTCTGATATCAAAATCAGTGGCCAAGGTTGCTCCATAAGTCAAAGTTCTGCGTCAATGATGAGTGCCGCAATCAAAGGCAAGCCTGTTGCAGAAGTACGTGCACTGATTCATCGCTTCAAACACATGATGTCTATTGAAGATGTTGAAGAACCCGATACATCGGCTCCTTTGGGCGACCTAGAGGCCCTACAAGGTGTGGTGAAGTTTCCTGTGCGTATTAAATGCGCGGTTCTTGCATGGAACACCCTTGCCGAGGGACTCGACACCGCCGCACAATAGGGCGTGACGCACGAAGCTAGGGCATGCCTACCCTTGCTTTTGGCTCACTGATACATTTGAACCCGTGTCCTCCCGCATTCGCAAAGCTGCACTTGCACTCCTCACAGCAACTGCAGTCTTAGCCTCTGGCACTGCGCTCGTGCGCGCATCTACAGATGACTCCACAACCACCATTGCGCCACCGGACACTTCCGTAGACGCACCGGTTGCACTCTCTGAGCCAGCTCCTGTCAAGCCCTCGCGCATCAGATTGCCCCGCCGCAAAGTTTCCATTGCATATGCCCGTGTTGTCCTTGACGAACAACAGGCATATTTCTATAACGACAAGCGCAAACTCATCGCCAAACTTCCTGTGTCGACTGGTCTTGATGGCTCCACTCCCACGGGTCGTTTCAAGGTGTTTTCGCGTTCTGCCCAAACCTTCTACATTCCACGGCCTCAAGAAAAAATGAAGTTCATGACCCGATTCACAGTCGGTCGCAATGGTGGAAACATTGGCTTTCACGGAATTCCCTACGTGGTCACCAAGAAAGGCAATGTTCGTTTCCCTACACCATTGGGAATCGCTCCTTCCTCGCACGGCTGTATCCGCATGCTGGACAGCCACGCTCAATGGGTTTTTGACAACCTGCCTCGTGGGGCAACGGTTTCTGTGGTGGAATCTCGCCGCTGACAATTCCGAAATCGCGTAGTAAGTTCAGGACTACCGAACAAGGGGGAACCATGGTCGAGAGAGCCACTTTTAAGTCATTCGAAGAATCCACCAGAGAAGAATGGGCCAACATCATGGTCTGCATTCAAGACACTCAAGCAATGGTTGCCGACCGCGTAATTCAACAACTGCAAATGCTCGAACTTGATCACGGTGGCTTCCCCGTCAACCGGCTTGAGCACTGTTTACAAACTGCCACTCGTGCAGAAAAAGATGGTCGTGATGCCGAGTACATCATGTGCGCACTCATTCACGACATTGGCGACAACCTCGCTCCGTTCAATCACCCCGACATCGCCGCAGGTATCTTGAAGCCCTTTGTCTCAGAGGCGAACTGGTGGATGGTGAAGCATCATGGAATTTTTCAGGGGTATTACTTCTGGGATTACATCGGTCTCGACAAAAACGCTCGCGAACAGTTCCGCGACAACGAATATTTCGACTACACCGAAGAGTTCTGTGCAAAGTATGACTCCCCCGCATTTGACTCTGACTACAAGAGCGCGCCGTTGTCACACTTTGAACCAATGATTCGCGATTTGTTCAAGCCACGAGGCCGCTAAACACTCAACGAATACTCCGTGTTCTCTGCGCAGAGGCACAACCTGGGTTAGGTTGCGCACATGAAAATAACCCTCCTTGGCACCGGTAGCCCATTGCCCAGCGCAACCTGTGCTGGCCCTTCCACTCTCGTGCAAGCAGGCGAGACCAACCTCGTCATTGATGCAGGACGAGGAGTCATCATGCGCCTTGTGGGGGCAATGTGTCCGCCTGCCACCATCAATGCAGTGTTGCTCACCCATCTCCACAGCGATCACATTTGTGATCTCAATGACATCATCACCACACGTTGGATCTCTTCTCCCTCGGCGACACCGCTCCCCATCTATGGTCCCGTAGGAACTCAGAAAATGATGGATGGCCTACTTGCCATGCTTGATCACGATGAGCACTATCGCCTTGACCATCATGCCGATCTTCGGGCCGGGGTAGGCATGAAGGTAGAAGTGCATGAAGTGCAACCCGGCGACACCATTGCCATTGGTGGTGTTGCAGTGGGCATCCATGCCACAGATCATCGACCCGTCACACCCACAATTGGCTTCCGCATTGAACACAACAGTGTTGTGGCAGCAATTGCAGGCGACACCATTCCTTGTGATGGACTCAACCAACTCTGCAAGGACGCAGACTTTTATGTGCAAACAGTGATTCGTGAAGACTTAGTACGAATGTTTGCACCGCACATTCCCATTGGCGATCGATTCCTCGACATTTTGGACTATCACTCAACTGTGCAACAAGCAGCACAAACAGCAACTCAATGCAATGTCAAGACTCTTGTCTTGACACATTTTGTTCCTGCAATACAACCAGGACAAGAAGATGAGTGGCGATCAATGGCCGCCGAGCACTTCACTGGCGAAATCATTGTCGGTCCCGATCTCACTTCCGTAGAAAAGTGATGCGTCAAGTAACGCTTAGGTTGTAGCGGAGTGCGACATAGATGTTGCAAGCCACACACCAAGTAGCGCTACTACCAAACCAATAAGAGAGAGAATTCCTAGAGATTCTCCAAACAAAAGCGCACCCTGAATCGTAGAGAGTGCAGGCGTAAGGAAAAACAGACTGCTCACCTGAGATGCAGCTTGTCGCTTCAACAGCCACAGCATGATCAAGATCGCACCTAGCGACAAAATCCCCACTGACCAGGCCAGTGCACCGAGGCTCTGCGGTGTGACAGAAAATTCCCAGTCCTCGAAAAACATCGCGCCCATTGAGAACAACACAGCGCTCGATAAGTATTGCCATGCAGTTCCGCCAAGAAGAGGCGTAGACACTGCAAATTGTCGTGGCAGCACAGTGCCTGCTGACATTCCCAACACGGCAACTCCCATTGCACTGAGTGCACCAGTGCTCACACTGTCTGTTGCGCCACCACGTTCCACCACAACGACAACTACTCCAATACAACCCAACACCACACCCAGAACACGACGTCGGTTCATGACCTCGCGCAACAACACACGACCAAAGACGGTGGTGACCACTGGATGAAGTGCCGCTATCAATGCACTCACCCCCGAGGGTAGGCCGAGATCAATTGCGACAAATACCCCACCGAGATACAACCCATGTATGCCCAGTCCAGAGATCATCTGAACAACTTTTTCGCGCCGTGTGAGGGTGGCCTCTTTCGCAATACGGGAGAGCACCCACAAGATGGATGCCGCAATAGCCACCCTGATTGACAGAAAGGTCAATGGGCCAGAATCAGCAGTGCCGTAGCGGGCAACAATAAATCCCGTGCTCCACAGCATCACAAACACCATGGGCGCAAAACGAACAAAGGGCGCCATGAGCATCCAGTAATCGTAGGTCCACTGGCATTGGGTACTGTTCTTCTCTATGAACAACCAAGAACTTCTTGACGCAGCATGTCCCACTATCAACGTATTCGGAGCTGCTTACTATTTCATTCCAGAAACACTTCAAGCAGGCAAGGACATCAATCTCGGCGGCATGGAGTTCTACGTCCAAGGACGCGCAGGACAGATGGGAAACTGCGATCCCGATGCTGTCGCCTCAGCCTTTGGTTATTTCAAGCCAGCCCTTCTGCGCAGCATTCTCGAGGCAGCACGGGCCAAAGTGGAACCACGCGTGGCGGGTACTGCTCATCTTGAGTCATGCGCAGCACTGGGTCGCACAAAGCTGGCATCACTTCCGAATCTTGAAGCATTTGTTGCAGTCCTAGAAAAAATCAATAACGCTGCTGATCCAGATTCCCTGGCGTTGTATGCAGCCATTCGCACCGAAACACTTGCATCTGATGCCGCTGGCCGAGCAATGCAACTCATCGCAATTTTGCGTGAGTTTCGTGGCAGTGCACACCTCGTTGCACTTCGTGCAGTCGGCGTGAAGTCCTCAACAGCACACTTCATCAAGCGACCCGATATGTGGAAGCAATTCGGCTACACCGAAGACGAGGCTCCCGAAGTCACCGATGCGATTCTCAAGAAAATGGACGAAGCCGAGAAACTCACGGACGCCATCGTGGAACCCGCTTTTGCTGTTCTCACACAAGACGAGAGAAAGACCCTGCTTGATGGTCTCGAGGCAACAAAAGCTGCACTCAGCTCATAGAAGAATTTCTATTCCTCGGAGAGCTTTTCAGAAATCTTTGTAAACGCTGAAGTAAAGGATTTGATTTCCGCAGGCGTTAGAAGATCAATGACATAAGCCCGCACACTCTCAAGGTGATGTGGTGCAGCGGTTTTCAACACTTCCATTCCTTTGGGTGAAATCTGAGCAAAGGCCACACGACCATCTTCAGTTGATTGTGCGCGGGTCACCAACTTCTTCTTCAGCACTCCATCCATCCGTCGCGTTAACCCGCTTCGTGTTAAACGAAGACTGTCCGCAAGATCACACATACGAAGACGTTGGTCGGGAGCCTCTGACAACATGACCAGCAATTGATAGTCACCAAAATCAAGATCAAATGGTTGAAGGTCACGTTCGATTGCCCTTATGACATCACCGGCCGTGAGGACAAAGGCGCGCCATGCTGCCATCTCTTGGGCTGTAAGCCACCGCGTTGCCATGAGAGTTACTCTACAAGCGAAATGGAAATGATTGCGCCCACAATCATTTATGCATATAATTGAGTCCTCAACTATTTCTTCAAAGAAAGAGAGAAAACATGGACATCGTCCTACTCATTGCAAGAATTGTTTTTGCGCTCATGTTCATCAACAGTGGCCTCGCCCACTTCAAGAACACAGCAGCCATGGCTGGTTATGCCCAGTTCAAGAAGGTTCCTGCACCAAAAGTTGCCGTACAACTCTCTGGTGTCTTGATGCTTCTGGGTGGCCTCTCAGTGGCCCTGGGAATCTGGATTGACCTTGGTGCGCTCGTGATTGCTGTATTGCTTGTTGTGATGGCAGTAAAGATGCATGACTTCTGGACCGTCACTGATCCGGCAGCAAAGCAGCCAGAGATGATCAACTTCTGGAAGAACATCGCCCTTGCAGGTGGCGCTTTGTTTATCTTTGCAACATATGCACAAGAAACAGCAGAGAGTGCTCTGCAAATCGTGGGACCACTCTTCGGCGGTCAATAAACCTTTTTAAGAAATGGGCGGCGGTACTTCGGTATCGCCGCCCTTTTTTATCTCCCCTGTGCTCGTGTAATCAGGATTCACTTCTTTGAAGTCAACTCATCAAGAAGATTGTCCATTTCCACCGTTGCAATCCCAATTGATTGATCGGCAATTCCGTAGGGCAACACCAGACGACCTGCATGCATCAAACTCCCACACGAATAGACAACATTGGGCACGTACCCGTCGCGTTCATCTTCGCGAGGACTTAACAGTGGCCTGTCTAATGTGCCAACAACTCGAGCTGGATCGTTGAGGTCAAGCAACATGGCACTGAGGTGATACGTGCGCATTGGGCCCACCGCATGCGTAATCACCAACCAACCCGCCTCGGTTTCAATCGGTGACCCGCTATTGCCTAGTTGAATAAGTTCCCACGGCCGACTGGGTAACTGAATGGCCGAGAGTGCACTCCAGTAGTCCAATCGGTCAGAGAAGCTAATCCAGTTGGACTCATGATCTGCTCGCGACATTGCTGCATAGACGCCTCCGATCTTTCGTGGGAAAAAGGCCATACCTTTACCGCGAGCTGCCATACCGGCGAGTGGATGAGTTTCGAAGGAAAGAAAATCGTCGGTTGAAAGTAGTTGTTGCGACACACCCATTCCATCGAACGCTGTGTAGGTAGCCAAGTACTGCTGTGTACCATCATCGTGCTGAAAGAGAACAAAACGTGCATCTTCCATTCCTCGCCACTCGGCATAGGACACTGGCCACAGTATTCGCTCGGAAAGATCTTTTTGTTCTGAGAAAGTGACCACATAATTTCTCTCCGCAATCATGCGAAAGTGGTGCACAGTGCTATCTACATTCTTAAATGAATCTCGATCAAGGAGAAACTGGAATAGCACACGATTGAGGTCTTCAATAGAAAACGATTCACCCAACTGCTCCAGTATGTATCGTCCGTTTTCTCCCAAGTCTTGCATCTCTTCCAGAAGACCTCGGAAATTGCACTGATGAAGCATTGATTCCCAATGACTACCTATGACAGGAAAGTCTCCAACCTCATCAATAGTTATGTCACCGGATGAATTCACTATTCCCGTACGAAATCCAATAGAAGAGCGATGTCCCTCTCCCACTCCCCTCACACTCATGATGAAGCGAAGTGCTCCATCCTCTACCCCCTCCTGGACTGGATGAGGAACTATTGAAGGGTTAGTTAAGGCTGCTCCTTCGATGGAAAACTCATGCGTAAACAGAGCACCGATGAGACGAAGGCGTTCAGAGGAAAGAGTGAGATCTGGCTGCAGGCGATGCGCAACTCGGTGTGCATGGGCTTCTAAGTCTTCAAAAAGATTCTCGTGACGATGAGAAAATCGTGACACCACATTGTCAAGTGATGCCTTCACTTCTTCTTCACTCAAGCCGATTACTCGTTCAATAACCAGGCCCGCACGAGACTGGCTCGCACCGTAATCTTCCTGACCTGCCACAAAGAGTCGAGAAATTACTCGGCTCGCATCGGGCATCAATCGATGTGTCGTACGTCGCGCAAGAACATTGTCATCAATGTGTGCACTCACACAAGCCACATCGATCCGCGGTGCTGCATAGTGGACACCATTGCCAAAGTCGACTCTGCACCTTGGTTGAGATTCACTCCGTCAATATGTAGCCCGTCATATCCGCCGCCGGTATGAAGGTCAATCATTGAATGACCAGAATCATTGTTTCCCAAAAACCAATTCACTGCCATGTCTACAACTTGTTCCCACGAATCATCGCCTGTGAGAGTTGCTGCACGCATTGCCGCATCAGCAATTGCGGCAACCTCAATGGGTTGCTGATCGAATTGGGGGCCTTTGTCTCCTATGCCACGGCCACCTACTGGAGTCACCGAAAGGTGATCCTCAAGGGTTTCCACCTCTAGCAACCATTCCAAAAGATTTACTCCGCGGGCCTCCAAGGCTGGATACCCCAGCAGGGAACCGCATACCATCATTGCTTCGGGCAGCAATGCGTTCGAATAAGCGAGACGATCCTCGGGCCATTTCCATGCACCCTTGCCATCGGGATGAAACACAAACATTGATGTCATGTCCACAAGGAGATCACGAGCTACCAGATTGCCGGGATCAACGGCGAGAACCTCGCCTGCTCCAATTGCCGCAAAACACATCGCCCTCAGCGAAAAGGATCTCGCTTGCGCTGCAACTTCAAAAGCATCAAAACACCGATTTCTCACTTCGGTATCACTGGAATGTGCAACTGCGGTGCCTAATCCCCAAATCGCACGTCCCCAACAATCATCCGTTGCGGGTATGTCTTGCCACATGCGTTCAAAACTCATGCGATTGTGGCAGAGACCATCTTCGCGAATGGCATCCAGCACAAAGCGAGCTGCTACTCGTTCAAGTATTTGGGCTTCTTGAGTATCTTCTTTAGCCCGAGACGTAACGACAAGCAGTCGAGCGTTGTCATCGGTGCAATATCCATGTTCAAAACGTGGATGCTCATGGAGCGCGTGTTCAAAGATCCCGCGATCATCTGTGAGACGCGACAAGTGACGCATTCCCGTATGTTCTTTGGGTTCAAAAATGGCCATCTCTACACCAGATTCTTCTCAGATATTTCCAGCGCTACCGAGGCATATCGTGAAGCCACAGACACCCAACTATGTTCTTCGGCAATCGGAATGGTGGCATTCATCATCGCTGCGAGCGTGTGTGGTTCAGTAACAACTTTGCGTATCGCATGAGCCAAGGCAACTGAATCTCTATGAGGAACAGTGATTCCCACGCCTTGTGACAAGAGCTCTTCTGCGTGTGGAAATTGTGTGGCAATCACAGGGCGACCGGCCACCACAGCATCAACAAGTACTCCAGAGGTCACTTGATCATGTGAATCATAGGGAAGCACAACGCAGTGTGATTGCTGAATCAACTCCATCAATGATGGCAATGAGCGGTACTCGTCATCAAAGTGCACCATCTCTGATACACCGAGAAGTTCGGCTCGACGTTTCAACATGTTTCGATACTTCTCACCCTCACGTAGGAGAACCTTTGGGTGTGTTTGCCCTGCAATGGTGTAGGTAACCTTGCCGCGAAGTTCTGGAGTCATGGCCAATGCATCAATAACCCACTCCACTCCTTTTCCAGGGCCTAGTAGACCCCATGTCAATAAGGACACTGGCCCCTGCGGAGAAATAGGAACGAAGGGTGGAACTGTCGCCCCATGAGGAATGGTCACAACCTTTTCCGCGTCAATGTCATAGCCGTTGATGAACCGTTCACGAGCTGCATTTGACATCGTGATCAATACATCAGCTCTTTGTGCAAGAGCCTCCAGAACTTGGCGTTGACCTACTGACGGAGATAACGGCACTGTGTGCAAGGTGACAACCACTGGCACATAGACATCCTCTAAAAGAGTCAATACTTCGTCACCATCTGTGCCCCCAAAAATCCCAAACTCATGCTGAATGAAGAGATAGTCATACGTATTGATGTGACGTGCTGCTTCTATCCGAGCTTTCACTGAATGTGGAGTTAAGCGAGCCACCACTCTTGGGTCCAACGAGCCTGCACCACTTTCAGCAACATCGATAACACCAAGTGACGCAACACCCACTTCTTGCAACCCTCCTGCCAATGCGGCTGCAAATGTGGCAAGTCCACATTGGGTAGGAGGAAAAGTAGAGAGAACGGCAACGGACGGCAATTTCCCAAAAGAGGGATGGCTCACGACTACATGCGGGTGTCCATTCTTTTTCTGCACTGGGACCATGGTGGAAGTCACTTGCTTTCTCCAGTCTTAGTGCGACGATTTCCGCGAGTAACAGACAAAGACGTCAGTCCAATTCCCAACAGCAGCACAATGCCTGCAACCAGCGACATGAGCCCCACACCAAATCCAGCATTGGGCAGATCTTGAACAAAGAGCACATCAAAGACGTCTTCGCCACCAGTGGGATCATCTGGCACGATGACTTGAAGCTCTACGGGACTCACCGTGGTGGTCACGGGAACAGTAGAAGTAGTCACTGGAACAGTGGTGGTTGTCTCAGGCACAGTTGTCGTTGTTGATTCAGGAAGTGTTGTTCCTGTTGTACCGATGGTGGTTGTAGTTGCAGCAATGGTTGTTGTGGTTTGAGGCGCTACATAAGGAATAGTAAGCACCTCTGTGGGCGTCGACACTCCCCCTCCCACACCAAATGCTCGGTTAGTCACTGATTCATCGGTGACATTGCTCGCTGTAGTCAAATAAGGCGCAGTGCATGACACCGTTGCTCCAATTGCGAGTGTTGTATTTGCTGCACCACAAGGGAACAACTCACCTTCACCTATCTGGTCGTCAGAGATTGAGAATTGAGTCGGACCGAGAACTGTATTTCCCGTGTTGGTCAACAGATAGGAATAGGTGATCGTGGTTCCCACCGATGAGAAACTCGCAGCATTAGCAGTCTTCTGCAGCGATAGGGCGGGGGCAGGCGTTGGCTTGTTGTAGAACGTACAGAGCACATCTTCGCCCTCGGCAAGAACTATGGACACCGACGCACCATTGACCGATGTACGGCCTGTGGATTGTTGCGCTGTTGAACAACTGACACGATCAAAATCCCATCCAGTCGCTGCACTTTCCGTAATGGTGTAGGTGCCGAACGTAGTAATTCCGGAGAAGACCTTTGTGTTAGCAATTGTTCCGTTGTCAATGAGCGTGAACCCAGTCAATGGCGATGGTGTGGCCGTGAAACCAAACGACGCGGAACCTTCAACAGTTGCTTCCTTCACAATGGTGATGGATCCAGGCAAGGTCACCGCGGCACTGCTCAGTGAGCGATCCATTTGACCTACAGAACAATTGCTCTCGTTACTGCAATCAAAATCCTTCATTCTCATGTGATAAGGAGAGCCATTTATAACAGCTGCTGAACTATTGGCGCCCCAATCAACTCGAGAAGAGATATGGCCACCCCAAGAAAGGACGGCAGTCTGACTTGTTGCAGTCACAAACACAGAAACTGACGTCTCGCTTGTAGAACCATATGTGCCGGTGAGTGAATATGGCGATGGATTATTTGCAATTGTGCAACTAGCTGAACCACATAGGGTCCCGCCTGCATTGCTCACTACTGCACCATTGGCGGGAAATGTTCCACCAAATACGGAAATCTTCTGATTGGACTGTTGATTCACCATGGCTCCACTCACTGATGGATCTATGGGAATAGTCAACAATGATTGAGTGCCGCACGTGAGACCTGCACAGGGATTGGCAGTTGTTTCACTGAAGTTAAATGACGTGAGATAGTCAAGAGCATGCCGACCCGACACCGTAGTGTCCCACTCAAAATCGACTTTGTAAGTAGCTCCGACAGTCAGATTTGACAAGACTGCACGATACGGAACTGCATCACCTTCGGAGTATTCCGAGTTGTTTGATCCGAGATTTCCCGTCACCCATTGTGAAGGGTTTGACGAATCGCATGTGGGACCCTTATTGGCACACTGCTCCAAGGAAACGGACGGCTTGCCTGCCGCTTGCAAAGGAGATGCTTCCTTTGCAACGATTGCAACAATCGCGACAAGCAAGGCGAGAATCACTAACTGCAGAGCCATTCGCACCTTTCTGCTCTGGTGCCCACTGATACTTGCTTCATTTGACTGCACCGTGCTCATGGTTCACTTCCGTCTTGATGGAAGCTCTACCAAGGTCTGGGGTATCGCTAACTGATTGTCAAGCAACTAAGTCCGAAGTCACTTGTGTTCACAATGTGAACACATCAGCAAAGTACCCAACACAACGGTTTCGTACAACAAATTATTGTCCCTCATTTTTCTCACATGCAAAGAGGATTAATTCTGAGCGACAACAACAGTTGAGAGTCATAGTTTTCCGTCGTAATGAAAATCATCCGACACATAACTTTTTTCGTGGCGACATCGACTCTCGTAGCATTCGTCCCCAATGCTCAGGCTGCACTTGTTCCGGAAGAAATCGCTTCGGCAAGGATCACACCGCTGTACCCAACAAAAGTTGTCACCATTACTCCGCCACGCGGATACACACCTCGCCCAGTACGAGTGCGACTATCCAAGTCTGAACAAGAGATGATCGAGCTATTAGAGGAAATTGCCGAGAACTGGAACTCAGAATTTCCTCCACCTCAGAAAATTCTTCAATGGCGCCTAGAGCCCGCTGTCGAGAATTCCCGAACTTTGGAACTCAGCATCAACAGCCTCAAT
>WLGS01000003.1 GCA_009703125.1 Actinomycetota bacterium | reverse complement strand
CCGCACTGAACACCAATGCATCCACGCTTACTTTGGCAACAGGGGAGACCATCTCTTATGACGGGCTCATCATCGCTACAGGCGGAGTAGTGCGTCGTCTTCCCAACCAACCCGCACTCGCAGGCATTCATGTACTGCGCAGCATTGATGACGCAGAACACTTGCGCGCAGAACTCACCGAAGGCGCACGTGTTGTGGTGATTGGCGCGGGCTTTATTGGCCTAGAAGCCGCAGCCACTGCCACAAAGCGTGGCGCAAGCGTCACGGTGTTGGAAGGTTTGGATGCTCCACTTATTCGTGCACTTGGCCCAGAGATGGGCAGAGCTATTGGCGATGTGCACACGCGCAATGGTGTCACCATTCGTTGTGGCGTTTCTGTGGCATCCATCAATGGCACCGAACGCGTGGAGTCAATCTCTTTAGCTAACGGCGAAGTAGTGCCAGCCGATGTGGTGATTGTGGGAATTGGTGTTGCGCCTGCAACATCATGGTGTGAAGGATCTGGGCTCACCATTGCTGACGGCATTGTGTGCAATGCACAATTGAATGCCGGCCCAAAGAATGTGTTTGCCGCCGGCGATGTATTGCGTTGGCCCAATCATTTATTCACAGATGTTGAAGAGACCATGCGCGTGGAGCATTGGACGAACGCTGCTGAACAAGGTGCACATGCAGCAAAGAACTTGCTGGCTGCATTGAATAACACAGAACAAACACCGTATGAAGCAGTGCCATTTTTCTGGAGTGATCAATTCGATGCACGCATTCAGTTCCTTGGTCGTGTCACTAAAGATGCAGTTGCAGAAGTTGTGGCCGGAAACCCCGCAGAAGGCAAGTGGTGCGCAATGTATGTAGCGAACAACCGTCTAGTGGGTGTTCTTGGTGTGTCTATGCCCAAGTTGGTCATGCCCAGTCGTGCGTTGTTGTCCACACACACCTCAGTAGAGGATGCACGTGCCCACTTTGCACGTGTCACAGCTCCACCACCTGCACAGTAAATTCTTTTCAATGACTCTGCCAGACCCTGAACGTTTAGAAGCGTGGCGATCGTTTCGGGTTGCTCACGCTGCAGTCGACAAAATGTTGACGCTTGCACTGCAAGAAGATCATGATCTGCAATTGCCATGGTTCGAAGTTCTTGATGCACTGGTGTTTAGCGACGAAGGCTCATTGCGCTTTAACGAACTAGCCGAACGCGTGATGACCCACCCCAGCAGCTTGTCGCGACAGTTAGACAAGTTAGAGAAGCGCAAATTAGTAGCGCGTGAGAAATCTGTTCTCGATGATGGCCGTGCCATCGTGGTCACCTTGACGCCTCGTGGTCATGACGCCTGGAAACAAGCCAGCCTTACCTATTACCGCATTGTGCGTCACGCTTTCACGAACACACTCACTGAGACCGATGTTGTGGCGCTCCATCGTGTGTTTTCAAAGGTTCTCGAGGCCGAATAAGTCCCCTGGTGCGTTCCGACTTTGGACACGGGGCGCGAACAAGGCAGACTTTGAGGCAACCGGAACGCCCGTTCCCCCATCACAAGGAAACCCATGCAAAACGCAGTCATCGTCGATGCCATCCGCACACCACTGGGCAAGCGCAATGGTCGCTTGAAAGATTGGCACCCCGTCGACCTCGCTGGTCACACGTTGAAAGAACTCGTTGCTCGCAACAACATCGATCCCGAACTGATTGAAGACGTCATCATGGGCTGCGTCATGCAAGTGGGCGAGCAGAGCTTGAACGTGGCACGTAACGCAGTTCTTGCTGCGGGTTTGCCAGAGACAATTCCTGGCACCACCATTGATCGTCAGTGTGGCTCTAGCCAACAAGCAGCACACTTTGCTGCACAGGGCGTGATGGCTGGTGCATACGACGTAGTGATTGCAGCCGGTGTCGAAGTAATGACACGCGTGCCTATGGGTTCTGCTGTTGCCGATGGCAAATACGGATACCCATTTGGCCCCATGGTGACTGCACGTTATGCACCCGACGGTGGTCTCGTACCACAGGGCATTAGCGCTGAGATGATTGCCGATAAGTGGAACATCACCCGCGAGGACATGGACCGTTTCGCTGCACGCTCACAAGCACTTGCTGCACAAGCAACAGCAGAAGGACGCTTCGAGCGCGAGATTCTTCCCATCTTGGATGCAGAAGGAAAGTTGATGAATACCGACGAAGGTATTCGTGAGTCTCCATTTGAAAAACTGCAAACACTTAAGCCTGCATTCCGCAGTGAAGAAGAAGGTGGCCGCGTGACCGCGGGTAACTCCAGCCAAATCACCGACGGTGCATCTGCAGTGTTGATCATGAGCGAAGAGAAGTGTCGTGCACTTGGTCTCACACCACGCGCACGGTTCGTGAACTTTGGTCTCGCTGGCGACAACCCGCAGTTGATGCTCACTGCACCAATTCCTGCAACACGCAAGGCTCTTGCAAAAGCAGGCCTCACCATGGAAGACATGGATCTCACCGAAATCAACGAAGCATTCGCATCTGTTGTGTTGGCATGGGAGAAAGAACTACGCCCCGACATGGCAAAGGTGAACCCCAACGGTGGCGCCATTGCATTGGGTCACCCATTGGGTGCAAGTGGCACACGTTTGCTCACCACATTGCTGCATGAGCTCGAGCGCACCAACGGTCGCTACGGTCTGCAAACAATGTGTGAAGGTGGCGGCATGGCAAACGCCACCATCATCGAACGCCTCGGCTAACAGTTGCACATGTTTGCCCTCTCGTTTCCCGCATGGGGAACAATTGTCTGGGTTGCAGTGGGCCTCGTGTTTATGCGGCTCATCTGGAAGTTTGGCTTTGGCATGTTGAAGTCGATGACGAATTCACTGCCACCGCCACCTCCCAGTGGTGAGATGCGCAAGATCAATGTGCGGTATCGCTGCAGTGTGTGTGGTGTGGAATTACGTGTGGTGATGGCACCAGATGAAGATCCGCCACCGCCGCGTCACTGTCTCGAAGACATGGACATCATCGCGCCGCTGTACGAATAGAGAGTTCTCCACAAGTTGTGGATAACGGTGGTGATAACTACACCGTTGCAATTTCACAAAGTCGGGTACCCGTATAGGTATGCGAGGCTTTTAGTGATATTTGGTGGCTGTGTACAACCCACCCAAAAGCGACACCAAACCCACGGCTAGGTACCAATTGCTGCGCCCACCCGGTACAAAACCCAAGTAATAGAACAAAATAATGAGGAAACCCACGCCCAACAGCGCGAACATCACCCATAACACCCATGGTGGGCTGGACTTCTTGAATTCAGGAATGGGTGGGGTGTAGCGGCTGGAAGAACTCACCGACTCGGGGTTTGTTCCGTGCACATTCGCCGGATTGATGTGTCCACCTTTGGGGGTGACGCGACCGCCCTTTTTCTGATTCTTTGCCACGACAACGAGTGTAGAACGCCGAGGGCCTAATTGACTTCACAAATCGGGTGAAAACACGGCAGGCTGGAAGGGTGCCACGCATCCTTGTCATCGATAGTTACGACAGCTTTGTCTACAACATCGTGCAATATCTCGGTGAACTAGGTGCTGACCCCATTGTGGTGCGCAACGATCAACTCACCGTCGAAGAAGCAGTTGCACTCGCCCCCGATGGCGTGTTGTTGTCGCCTGGTCCTGGTCGGCCAGAAGAGGCAGGAATTATCTGTGATGCCATTCGCGCCTTCGCGGGAAACACGCCGGTGTTTGGTGTGTGTCTCGGGCATCAAGCAATTGGTCACGTGTATGGCGGCGATGTTGTGAGTGCACCACAACTCATGCACGGAAAAACTTCGTTCATTACACACAACAACACCGGAGTATTCACTGGTATACCTTCACCACTGGAAGCTACGCGTTATCACTCATTAGTGATTGATCGTGCAACCATGCCCGCAGAGTTGTTGATTACTGCAGAATCAGCAGATGGCACAGTGATGGGCGTGCGACATCGTGATGTTGATGTGGAAGGTGTGCAGTTTCATCCCGAGAGTATTCTCACTGCGGCAGGCCATGATCTGTTGCGCAATTTTCTTGCGCGCTGCACAAAATAAATTTGCGCTAACTAGGTGTGGGGGTGGTGCGACCCACCGTCAACACAATCTCAGTTGCGGGTGCCACCATTGTGCCGGCCTTTGTTCCTTGTGAGATCACTTTGCCCACGTTTGCATCCGTGGGTGGAAGATCTACATAGACAATGGAACTCTTCAGTTTCAAAGCTGTCAATCGTGCAACAGCATCTGCTTCTAACTGGCCTACCAAAGTCGGCATTGATACTGGCTTTGGACCAGAGGACACGTAAATTGTCACGGGCGCACCTTTGTCGAGCAATTGCCCCACAACTGGCGAGGTGCGCACCACAGTGCCTTTCACTGCAGTGTCGTTTGCTTCTTCGGCAATGGTGACCACAAATGCATAGGGCTCAGCTTGCAAGAAAGCACTTGCTGCTTCGGTTGTTTGGCCAATTACCACTGTAGGAATCGCCACTTGTCCGGTGCCACCAGAGATGTTCACCGAGATGGTGCCACCCTTTGCTAACTGTGAACGACCCGCGGGGTTCTGCAACACCACTTGGCCAAGCGCGAAAGTTTTGTCAATCACGTCGGGGCCGCGCGTAAACACAAAGCCCGCGCCTTCAATCGCTGCACGTGCAGCTTGTTCGGTGAGGCCCACAACTGGCGGCACTTCCACTGTGGTGGCAGCTAATGCCAACGTAATGGTTTCGCCCTCAATAGCGCTATCGCCACCACCAGGTGATTGCGTTTGCACAAGACCCACGCCGTCACACACTGCATCCACGGGCGTCACCGCTACAACAAACCCTGCTTGTTCCAATGTGGTCTTGGCAGCATCACAGGGCTGACCTGCAACGGCGGGAACAGTGATTGCACTTGATCCGCCCATGTTGGAGAGAAGGAACACAATTGCACCGATGAGAACAATTCCTGCCGTGACGGCCCCAATGATGTAGTTGCGCTTGTTCATCGCTGCACGGTCATAATCGGGAAGATCTTCCACCGGGGCCATGGTGGCGGGCATCACGGTGGTGCCTGCAACAGGGGACACTGCAGGCATGGCTGCGGTTGCATTCGGATCGCGCGGCACTTGTGACATCACAGTTGTTGCTTCGTTGGGGTTTGGCGTTCCCGGTGTCACTTTGCCTTGCATCGATAACGCTTCATACATGGCACGTGTTTGTTGGCCATTCATGAATCGTCCTAAGTCATCGCGTAACTCTTCTGCAGAGGAATATCGAAGTCCTGGATCTTTAGCGATGCACTTCGACACCACCACTTCAATTTCAGCGGGCGTGCTAGGTACTTGGCTACGAATGCTCTTGGGCGCCTCGTTCACCTGCATATATGCAGTAGCTAATGCGTTTTCGCCAGTAAATGGCGGCTTGCCCACTAGGAGTTCATACAGAACAACACCTAATGAATACAGATCCGAACGCAAGTCGAGGCCTTCACCCTTTGCTTGTTCCGGAGAAAAGTATGTTGCAGTACCCATCACTGCGCCATCTTGCGTGAGGCCTGCATCGTGGTGTGCATCAAGCGCGCGCGCAATACCAAAGTCTGCAACCTTCACGTCACCGTTTTCACCAATCAAAATGTTGGCTGGTTTAATGTCGCGGTGCACCACATTGTTGCGGTGTGCATACGCAAGAGCATTGGCAATCTTGGCCACAATGTTTGCAGCACCTCGCGGAGTGAGTTGTTGTTCACGGCGCAGGTGTTCTGCCAACGTGCGACCCTTTACGTATTCCATGGCCATGAAATAGGTGTTCGAATATTGACCCCAGTCATAGACGGCCACAATGTTGGGGTGGTTCAATCCGGCCACAGATTGCGCTTCGCGGCGGAAACGCTCTACAAAGTTCGGGTCAATGGCGTGTTCAGGGAACAACACCTTCAAGGCCACTTGGCGATCTAGCAAAAGGTCGCGAGCCAGAAACACATCGGCCATTCCGCCACGGCCAATGCGTTGGCCAAGTTCGTAGCGGTCGTTAATCACCGTGGGATTCTGATTCGTCATAAGGCTTTATAGAGGCTATCGCTCCTACACCAGAGCCTTCGGGCACCCATTTGGGCACTACATCTCGCTATTTCACAACAGATAACGCAGTATTGAGCACCTTTGCTGCAACTGGGCCTGCAAGTCGACCACCCGTTGAGGCAGACACTTCATCATCAACACCTTTAATAAACACCGTAATTGCCACAGTGGGTGCATCGGCGGGGGCAAATGCAGTAATCCATGCATGTGATCGTTCGGGTTCACCCTCGGGGTTCAACTGCGCAGTTCCTGTTTTCGCAGCCCCCACCACACCGTTTGCCAAACGGAAACAACACGTTGCAGTTCCGTTACGCACCACTTCTTTCATTAACGCAGTCAATGTGGTGGCCGTTGCAGGAGACATCGGCGTTTTCCATACAGAAGGTGATGTAGTGGAGATGGGTGTTCCCGATTGTGTGCGTGTTTGCTCCACCACAAATGGTTTCATCATGCGACCGCCATTAGCAACACTGGAAGCGATCATTGTCATGTGTAGGGGAGTTACTTGCACACCCCCTTGTCCAAAACCGTGAATGGCAAGCAATGCGAGTGAGTCATCAAAATCTTTTGCAAGACCACCAAAGGTGCTCGCTGCTGCCCCCGGCAAATCAAAAGGCACGCGTTCATCAAAACCAAAACGGTTCGCACCATCCACCATCACACTGGGGCCAATCTCAACAGCTGCTTGTGCAAAGGGGATATTGCAACTGCGTCGGAACACTTCCAACATGTCGCCACCACATTCACGTTGGCCATAGTTACGAATTGGTTTGGTGGTGTTTGGCGGTAGCCATTCACGCTCGTTGGCGAATACACGTTCCATGGTAAGAAAGCCTGTCTCAAAGCCCACCGCGGTGGTCACTATCTTCATGGTGGAGCCCGGCATGTATCGCTCTTGGTACGCATTAGCCAACAACGGCTTACGTGCATCGGCTTGTAGTTCGGTCATCACAGTGTTCACACTGTTGCCATTGTGTGATGCCACAAGGTTCGGGTCATAGCTAGGGTTCGAATACATCGCGAGCACCGCGCCCGTGGTGGGGTTCATCACCACTACAGACCCTTCGCGTTTACCCAATGCATCTTTGGCTGCTTGTTGAATGCGACTATCCACAGTGAGGTGCACACTGCCAGAAGTATCGGCGCGAGAAAACAAATCACCGGCACCCTCAAGTTGTTGTTGGGGCGTTTTGCCCATCAACACGTCGTTGTGCACGCGCTCAATTTGTGTGCGGCCAAAACCCAATGTGTAGTGGCCAGTCACATGTGCATACAGATCACCTTTGGGATACACACGTTGATATCCAAAGCGGCTGGTGTTGGTGGCAGGGTCTACTGGTTCAGTTGCAGCAACAACGGTGCCATCAGCAGTCACAATGGGCCCACGCCGTGTATCAAACTCTCGAAGTGAGACACGGTTGTTGCGCGCATCTGCCACTAGATCATCACGTCGCACTACTTGCCAGGTGGTGAGTTGAATAAACAACACTGCAAACAACACAATGAGTGCCACGGTTAAATGGCGTATGCGTTGGTTCATCGTGCAGCCCTTTGCAATCGCCATGTAGCAACACGTTCGGTCACGCTGGGAGAGTCAGGCACTTCATGTAATCCGCGTGCAGTGGAATCACTCATGCGAATCAGCAATGCCAACAATACGTAGTTAGCCACTAGCGATGATCCTCCGTAGCTCATAAACGGCAACGTGACGCCGGTGAGTGGCACTACGCGTAGTACGCCACCCACAATGATGAATGTCTGCACCGCAACAATGGTGGTGAGGCCAGTAGCAAGAAGTTTCTCAAAGTCACGTTGTGCACGTAGTGCGGTGCGCATACCTGCACCCACCAACAACACAAATGCACTCAAGATTGCAGTGGCACCTAACAAACCAAGTTCTTCACCCAGGGCTGCAAAAATAAAGTCGTTATGTGCAGCAGGTACGGCACCGGGTTCGCCCAAACCTAAACCTGTACCCGTCATGCCGCCGTTAGCCAGAGAGAACAATGCTTGAATCGGTTGGTATCCACGGCCTGTGTATTGATCCCACGGGTTCAGCCATATATCTACACGCGTGCGTACATGGCTAAACAGCTGATACGCCACAAAGGCGCCACCGGCAAACAACACCACGCCACCCACTAAGAAACTTGTGCGTTCTGTAGCTACCCACACCATCACTACAAACAAGGTGAAGAACAACAGCGATGACCCGAGGTCCCGTTGGCCCACCATCACCACAACGCTTGCACCCCACGCAACAAGAATCGGGGCGAGGTGTCGCATCTCTGGAATCTGCACACCGAAGACGCGCTTGCCTTCTTTCCACAACAAGTCACGTCGCTCTGCCAAATAGGCAGCAAAGAAAATGGCGAGAAGAATTTTTGCGAACTCACCTGGTTGAAAATTGATCGGGCCAATGTTTACCCAAATGCGTGCGCCACCACTTGTAAATCCCACACCTGGCACCATCGGTAACAACAACAAACCCACACCAGCAGCGAGCGAGGTGTATTGGTAGCGGCGTAAATCTCCGGTGCGCTCCACTACCAACAACGTGGCAACAAATCCCGCGATGCCCACAAGTGACCACGTGGCCTGTAGCCCGGCCCATCTGTCAGAGAGTCGCGCAATCATCACATAACCCAAGCCATGTAGGAACGCAGCCGTAGGCAACAACAATGGGTCCGCCCCGCGTGCTACAAAGCGCACTGCAATGTGGGCCACTCCCACAAGGGACAACACAAATAACATGAACGGCACAATGCGCGCCGGCATCGATGATTCTTCGCCTAATGAGGCCAACACATAGGCAGATGCTGTGATTGCACCAGAGAGAAGCACTAATCCCAATTCGGTGCCTCGCCGCATGCGCGCCACACTGTGATCGGCCATTGGCTATTTCACCGTTGTTGTAGTGATGGGCACCGTGGTGGTGGAGGCATCAAGAATTGCAGTCTCTACCAAACTGAGGAACTTGGCTGCTTGCGAAGATGACGCAAATGTGCGGTTCAACAACACTTCACGTCGCACATCCTCGGGCAAATCATCACCATTGAGACGCGTTTGGGTATTCACGGTGGGTTGGAACCACAACACACCACCTACGCGTCCTTGGTAGATGGTCACGTTGTCGTTGCTATCGAATCCCACAAAGTATCCACTGCGTGCATATACACCCAGCACTGTGGAGGCACTCAACACAATGAACACCAACGCAGACCAAAATGCAATCACACTCGGACGCAAGAATTTGCGCACAACGGGTGCAGGCATGGGAGCAGTTGCATCGGCAGTCACCGGTGTCACGGTTGTGGTGATATCTGCAACAGGCACTGGGACTGGTTCGCTGATGTCATCAACGATGTCCACCACAATCACAGTGGTGTTATCACGACCACCGTTGGCATTTGCCACCATCACCAGAGCTTCTGCTGCTTCTTGCGGATTGCTGTGATCAATCAGCACTTGGGCAATATCGAAGTCAGCTACTTCGTCGACCAAGCCATCACTGCACAACAACACGCGATCACCAGTGCGCACTAATTGGTGAAACACATCCACTTGTACGTTGCGATCAATGCCCATTGCACGCGTGACAATGTTTCGGCGTGGATGCACACGTGCTTCTTCTGGGGTAATGATTCCTTCGTTTACCAGTTCTTGTACATAGCTGTGATCTACCGAGACACGTGAGAGAACTCCATGGCGAAACAGATACGTGCGCGAGTCACCCACGTTGGCTACTAACACCGCAGGCTCTTCACCAGGCACAACTGCCATGGCGGTCAATGTTGTGCCCATGCCGCTTTGTGTGCTGTCGTCCAGGCTTGCCGTATATATAGCGGTGTTTGCTTGTTGCACTAATTCACGGAATTGGTCGGCAGTAAAGATGCCACCGCGTGCACCACTGCGCACCGTAGAGATAGCCAATGCACTTGCTACTTCACCAGCGTTGTGTCCACCCATGCCGTCGGCCACAACAAACAAGTTCTCTTCGGCACAAAAATCGTCTTCGTTTTGTTGCCGCACCATGCCCACATCGGTGGTTGCGCCCCATTTCAATTTCATGAACGCATCTCCAACACTGTTGAGCCCACTTGCAGTCTGTCGCCTTTTCGCAGCGAACGGTCACCGGTGACGCGTTGTCCGTTCACAAAAGTGCCATTTGTACTGTCTAGATCAACTACCCACACGCCTTCTGGGCGCAGTTCAATGCGTGCATGGTGTGACGACATAAACGTGTCGTCATCAAGTGCGATGTCGTTATCGGCAACGCGACCCAAAGTGAGTGAGTTCGACAAAGTGAAACTTGCACCACGGTGTTGGCGTGGTTCCACAATCACAAACACCGATGCACCGCCACGCTTTTTGGTTTTGCCACGTGTGCCAGGAAGTTTGCCAGTGGTGGCAACTGGTGTGCGCACTTCGCTCCACACTGCCCACAGAACGCGTGCGAAAAACAAATAGATGAGTGCGAGGAGCACAAGTTTGAGAGCGTTGAGAACTTGGTCGGTCATGTGCGGGCTAGGAGGCCTCGAAACGCACTTGCGCTGTTCCGAAATTGATCACATCGCCGTGTTGCAACAACTGGTTGCCACTTACTCCCACGCCGTTGACCTTGGTGCCATTAGTGCTTCCCAAATCGCGCACTGTCACTTCGCCTGCTGCACATACAAACTCTGCATGCTTGCGTGACACGTTGGAATCGTTCAACACGATGTCGCTCTCTAAATGGCGACCTAATACATAGTGACCTTCATGCAATTCAATGCGTTGACCAGTAGGCAAGGTGAGTACTGCGGGGGGAGTGTCGGAATTGTTGACCACCATCGAGAGCAACGGTGCGGGTTCGGGTGAGACTTCCGGTGAATCAGAGGCGGGTACTTGGGGTGAGCCATCGGAGGGCATATCGGTAGAGACATTGCGACAATCAATCTCAAACTTGCCCCGGCGCAAATCTGGGTTGGTGCGCAAGGCCACGCGGGCTTTGCCTTCTACGTGGTAGCCCTCTTGGCGAATGTATTCACGTACGGCGGCGGTCAGTTCATGAATGAGGGTGTTTTCAATATCAGCAAAACCTTCGCGGTCTGCCACGGAGAGCTGCACCAAATAGCTATTGGGCACCACGCGGCGGCCCTGGGCATCTACATCTCGCTCGGAATCCACTACTTGCAACAATTTGCGGCCCAGTTGCAGTGGCTTCACCCCAGATTTAAAGGCACGCGAGAACAGGCCGTCAAAGATGTTCTCAATGGATCTCTCCACGGTGCGTTTGGCCATAAGGACAGGCTAGTTGTCTTATTTGGGTGGGGCGGGGCACTTGAGCCCTTGATGACCTAGCCGAATGGCTATTGGGCCAGTGCAGGGTGGAGGCGCACAATTTCGGCGCCAACAAACTGTGACCCTGGAATGTTGAGATGATGGAAATCACGGAAGTACAACTTGCCGGCTGCACCCATCACACACTCTTGAGAATCGCAGAGCAATTCTGTTGTCTTTATCAATTCAAGACCAGGCGCATTTGAGACAACCGTGTTTAGGTCAGACGCATATGTGTCGTAGCGCTCTTGAAAACCTGCAATGGGTTCTGCGCACTCGCCGTCAAACTTGCACAACGCAGGATCAAAGAGAAAATCCGGTGTGCCATCAGTGATGAAGACTTTGATTCCGCGGGCTTGAAGTGAACGCACCGTTGAACTCATGTCCTTTGTCGGCACGCCACGCAGGGTCCAGAAATTTCCAATCACTATTTGGGTGATGTTGGGATTGTCTTCAATGGCATCAAAGATGATGTCGAAACCGGGGTTACTTTCCACGGCCATTCCATTGCGTATATAAAAGGCAACGTTCTTCTCAGGCAAACTCTCGGCAAGGCCTATGTAGAGATGCTCTGCATGGCTGTCACCAAGAAGGATCGTGTCGACAGGTATGTCGTTGCGTGATTGCGAACAACGAACTGTTCCTTCCCACGTTTCGGCTTGGGCACGTACTGCATCGGGAGTACACGGGAAGAATTTTGTCTCTACGTAGTCGTGAAATTCCACGTGCCCAATATCTCCAGCAAACTTCACATCCCGCAGATTGACCGAACGATTTTCGAATCCGTTGTTGGACGACGTGATGAATCCAGCACTACCCACTAAGAGCACTGCAGATGCAAGACCAATGGTGACAACTCGTTGTCGTGGGTGGAACCGCAGCGGCTTTTCTATGACTCGATAGGTGATGTAGGCGAGAACAAAAGATGCGATCACACACCAAGCTCTTGTGCTCACTGGCGGTTTGCGACCTTCAAGAATGCGCGCATATGCCAACAAGGGCCAATGCCATAGATAGAGCGGATAACTGATTAAGCCAATGCCCACCATAAGTTTTTGCGACAACACATGCTTATTTATCCATGTTCCTGGCCCGGCAGAAATCAATAGTGTTGCACCAAGAGTGGGCAATAGTGCCCATGCCCCCGGATACGCACCTGCCCATGCACCAGAAATCACAGCAAGGACAACTAGTAGCACACCTACTTGTGCACGAAGAGAACTACCGCGCGAACCCACCAAACTCTTCAGACGTGTCGGCGTCACAGTGATGTAGGCAAGAATTGCACCAATCATCAACTCCCAGAACCGAGTCTGTGGTGAGTAAAACAACGCAGTTGTGTCGCGGCTGTATTGATACATGTTCCATACAAAAGAGCCCGCCGCAATCACTGCAGTAACTACAAGAAGATTTCGTTTGAGTTTCCATGCCAGCCACAACACAAGTGGAAAAAAGAAATAGAACTGTTCTTCAATGCCAAGTGACCACAGGTGAAGAAGTGGCTTGGTTTCAGCAGCTGCATCGAAGTATCCGCTTTCACTCCAAAGAACCAAGTTTGATACGAACCCTGCGCCTGCTGCGATGTGTTTGCCTAACTGAGCGAATTCATCTGCACGAAGAGCAAACCAACCAAAAGTTCCTGTGGCAAGAAGAACTATTGAAAGTGCGGGAAAGATGCGCCGAATACGACGCGAGTAGAAATCGAAAATACTGAAAGAGTTTGACTGAATGGATTGAAAAAGAACTGAAGAAATGAGGTAACCAGAAATAATGAAGAAGATGTCCACACCCACAAATCCCCCGGGCAAGACATCTGGAAATGCGTGATAGATAACGACAACAAGCACTGCAATCGCACGAAGGCCGTCAATGTCGGGCCTATACGACATGTGTCGAGTGTGAGAATTGGTCTGAGGTGATGTCATAACTTTGTGGGCAAAAGGCCTGCATTGTGCTGGGTGTGGAGATCTGGTGCTTGCTCGTCTTTTGGTGCAAGAAGGTATTTGCCAGTGTCGGCCCAATCAATTGCTAAATGAGGGCACATGGGTGTGATGCCATGTTCGGCGGTGGGGTTGTATTCAGCAGTCACCAAGTAGTTCACAACGGTGTCGTCAACCAACGCATGGAAGGCATGGCCAAGATGTGCAGACAAGAGAACGGAGTGCCCGTTGTGTGCAGAGAGACGCACGCGTTCCCATTTTCCAAATGTGGGTGATGAGGGTCGAATATCAACCACGTAGTCGTCAATCTCACCGTGTAGAACAGTGACAAGTTTTGCTTGGCCAACTTGAGCAGTGCTGTAATGCACCCCACGAATAGTTCCGCGTGCCGAATGCGAGATATTTGCTTGCAGTGGAGCGAAGTCGTATCCCGTTTTTTCTAATACCTCTGAATGCTTAAACCATTCCTGAAACCATCCGCGATCATCACCGTGGCGTTGTGGAGTAATGAGCCATGCACCTTGAATTCCCAGAGATGACACGTTCATAAATTCTCTTCCATTTTAAGTTTCTGTGCAATTGCAGGCATCGCATCTGCAAGTGCAACCTTCCAGTCACGCAACTCATTGAGCCCTGCGGCGTGAGTGCGCTCATGTCCTAATACTGAATAAGAAGGCCGTGTTGCACGCGTGGGATATTCAGTTCCCGGAACTGGAGTCACCAGATCTAGATCACACTTCAAGAGGTCATAAATCTCACGTGCAAACTCATACCAGGTAGCGTGACCTGCATTGGTTCCGTGGTACGTCCCACTCGGAGCCTTATGGTGCACAAGTTGTGCAATGTGTTCAGCCAGATCGTGGGCGAATGTGGGTTGCCCGAATTGATCGTTCACAACCCGCACAGGTTGATGGGTGAGTGCGCGACGAGCCATGGTGAGTGCAAAGTTGGCTCCCAACGAGCTGTACAACCACGCTGTACGCACAATCAGTGAGCCATCTGCATAATGCGTGCGCACGGCTTCCTCGCCCGCGAGTTTGGTACGACCATATGCACTTACTGGTGCACATGGGGCGTCTTCTGAGATGGGGGATTGAGCTGTTCCTGAAAACACATAATCGGTCGATACGTGCACTAATTGAGATTTTGCAAGGTGTGCGGCATATGCAACATGTGCTGCACCCAATGCATTCACCGCATAAGCAGCCTCTTCATTATCTTCTGCCGCATCCACGGCCGTCCATGCAGCAGCATTCACAATCACCGATGGCGATACCTGTTGCACAAAGTTCGACACTTCATCTTTGTGCGTGATGTCTACTTCGTTTCTCCCCGCTGCAACAAAGTTGAGATCTCTCGCCAACAATGCTTGTTGCAGGCAGCGCCCCAACTGGCCCTCGCCACCCAAAATCAGCCACACAGTTATTTGGCCTTTGATTTAAGTGGTTGCCACCACTCAGGATGTGTGCGATACCAGTCAATGATGTCTTCAATGGAATCAACAAGAGAATGCTGAGGTGTGTAGCCCAGCTCGGTGTGAATCTTTGACCAATTCACTGAGTAACGACGGTCATGACCTAAGCGATCTTCCACCGGTTGAATCATCGCGTCGTCATATCCGAAATGCGACAGAATCAAAGTGGTGAGTTCACGGTTTGACATCTCTGTGCCACCACCAATGTTGTAGATCTCACCTGCTTTACCATCGCGCACAACTGCATCAATGCCGCGACAGTGATCATCAACATGTAGCCAATCACGCACATTCAGGCCATCGCCATATAGGGGAACTTTCTTGCCTTCAATCAAATTGGTAATGAAAAGTGGAATCACTTTTTCTGGGTACTGGTAGATACCAAAGTTGTTGGAACAACGAGTAATGCGCACATCCATTCCGTATGTGCGGAAAAACGAACGTGCAACTAAATCACTTCCAGCCTTGCTTGCTGCATAAGGGCTATTGGGCAATAGCGGTTCTTGCTCATCCCAACTACCCGCATCGATAGAGCCATAGACCTCATCGGTTGATACATGCACGAAAGTGTCTACACCTACTTCTTTGGCAACTTCGAGCATCTGGTGTGTGCCGAGCACATTGGTGGACATAAAGATGGAACTGGAATCTATGGAGCGATCCACGTGGGATTCGGCGGCAAAGTGCACCACTACGTCATGGTTGGCAAGTGCGGGACGAATCTCGCTCGGGTTACAGATATTTCCCCTCACGACGGACAATCGTGGATCATGTTGTACCGGCGCCAGGTTCTCAATATTGCCCGCATATGTGAAGGCATCAAATACGGTGACCTGTTCTACGTTGTTGCCCCATCGGCCATCGAGCAGACCTCGTACATAGTTCGAGCCAATGAAACCGGCGCCGCCCGTCACGAAATACTTCATAGGTTCTCAGGCTAGATGAGTGGAGGTCTATGACTTCGCTAGGCTCGCCACGGTGAAAGGCATTGTGCTGGCAGGGGGTACCGGTTCACGGCTATGGCCAGTGACCAAGGGCGTAAGTAAGCAGCTTTTGCCTATCTACGACAAGCCTCTTGTGTATTACCCCCTAGCCACATTGATGAGTGCGGGCATTCGCGACATCTTGGTGATTACTACTCCGGCAGACGCACCGGCCTTCGCGGAGCTTTTGGGGGATGGGTCTCAGTGGGGCATATCCATTACCTTCGCTCAGCAACACAGCCCCGACGGACTCGCTCAGGCGTTTCTCATCGGCGAGCAGTTCATTAATGGCGACCCTTGCGCATTGGTGTTGGGCGACAACGTGTTCCATGGTGCAGGAATGGGAACCCTGTTACGCACACTCACTCAACCAGTAGGCGCCACAATATTTGCCTACAAAGTGAAAGATCCCAATGCATATGGAGTGGTGGAGTTTGCCGCAGATGGCACAGTGCTCTCCATCGAGGAAAAACCCACAACACCAAA
Organism: Actinomycetota bacterium; assembly: GCA_009703125.1. Classification (GTDB taxonomy): domain Bacteria; phylum Actinomycetota; class Acidimicrobiia; order Acidimicrobiales; family Ilumatobacteraceae; genus UBA2093. Next base: position 41,857 of record WLGS01000003.1, on the reverse strand, counting down.
ATCACAATTCGCAGTTCCGGGGCTGTATTTCTACGATTCCCAAGTTGTAGAGATTGCAAAGAATGTGAAGCCTAGTGCACGTGGTGAATTAGAGATCACCGCTGTCAATAACGAGTATCTGCAGAGAAACCAATTGTCGGTCAGTGTTCTTCCAGAAGGAACGGCCTGGTTAGATTCGGGCACATTTGAATCTCTACATGATGCAAGTAGTTATGTGCGCGTTGTTGAAGAACGACAAGGCGTCAAGGTTGCATGCCTTGAAGAGATTGCGTGGCGTAATAGTTGGATCTCTGATGCACAACTGCGACACCATGCAGAACAACTCGCCAAAAGCCCATACGGCGAGTATCTTGCGAAACTTTTGTTGTAACTAGTCCTTTGGAAAAGGATGACAACGCAGCGCACGGTCAAACTTGCGCTCTGGAGTTTGTTCCATGGGAAGCAATTCTGGGTCTGCGGCATCTAGGCGAACTAATCCACCAGGCAGACAAGTAACAGTGATGGGTCTATTTGCATCCGACCACCCCTTCAGTAACTGCCGCACGCCTTTATGCCCGAGATAGTAACGAGGGAAGAACAACGCAGAGTTGTAGTCACCGCTGTCGGAAATCACAGGAATCAATGGAGTATCACGCAGCTCTACAGGACGAATTGCCATCACGGCGTCATCGACGGTGATTCCAATGCCAATCTCGGCGAAGTCTTCAATCGCAGTATGTGTTGCGGTAATGCCTGCAGGAGAAATGGGCGGTAGGCGCAGCAAAGAAGTGAGGATGCTCCCTCCACCGGTAGGCGCTGCGGATACACCTCCCAAGAACAAGCTCAGCACAGCAACTCCATAGGTTGCATACATAGGAACAGAGCCTCGTGATGGGGAAGTGGTCTCGTCTTCTTCGCGCCTACCAGAGAGTGTGAGTGCCAGCACTGGTGCAGTTGCGTACAACACCACAGGGAACAGATGGTAAATACCCATGGAGTTTTTTGCAGGATCAATTGCAGTGAGGTTAAGTAGTAACCATGGCAACATCGCCAAAGGAAATGCAAGATATTCACGCTTGCGAAGAACAAAGAATGCCATCACAAAAGCGGCAAGACCCACAAGTAGATCAAGTCGCGACGACAACATATGCATCGCTCGATCAAGCAGGTACCACACAGATGTAATGTGGGCATACGCGGGTGTGCCTGAATAAGTGAGTGCAAACACTCCCTTTGAATCTGCAAAAAAGCGTTGATACCCCATGAGCACAGCAACTGCAGCAACACCTGCACCAAGTAGCCATGATGCGCGGATGAGTCCTTGCTTGCCCAGATTTCTCCACTGCGAACACACCACAGCACTGCTCACCGTGACAGCAAGATGTACACCAATATCTTCTCGTGCAAGTAGACCAAGCACTAGCAGCACAATGGCTACAACAAAGATCTTCCTGTCGCCAACAGCGTTCCATCGCAATGCAAAGAGCAACACCGCAATTGCTGCCAGCGATGTGCCTATGAGTTCCACGTGTGGGTAGAGAAGCGAACCAAGCCCCACATTGGTAAATGGCAAGAGCAAAGCTCCCATGATTCCAGGCAGTATCAGTTTGTTGCGCTTCACGCCATTGAGCCAGAAAGAGACCATCATCAACATGGCTCCGGCCACCGAAAGAATGAAATTCTGGATGCCTAGGAAAGCAATGAAGTTAAGTGGCTCGTCGACAAAGATGCGCAAGACCTGGGTGATTATCAACGGGGTAATCAACATATGTGTTGCGTACAACGTGGAACCCCAGGCATCACCAATGGCTGGAGGCTGTTGCCCAAAATTCTCTGAAGCCAATGTGTAGATGTAATAGCCCGCATCTAGGAAATAGACACCGGCTCGATAGAAGAGTTGAATGCCCAGGATGACTCCCAATAGACCCTGAGAGACAAGAACAATGACGAGAAGGGTCTCACGCCATTTTCGCTTGAGGAAATCAATTGACCGATTGAACATGCTGGAACTCATAGACTGCCTACAGAGTCTGACCGAATATGAGTTCCATGTCCAACAACAACGCCTCGCGTGGGGATACCCACTCCAACATCTGGATTGTGATGCCGGCCTACAACGCCGAAGCCACACTAAAACAAACCTTTGACGACATTCCCGAAGCCCTTAAAGGCCAAGTGATTCTGGTGGATGACGGATCTAAGGACAAGACCGTAGAGATTGCGCGTTCTTTGGGAATTCAAGTCATTCAGCATGAGAAGAACCGCGGATACGGCGGAAACCAGAAGACGTGTTACCGCGCAGCTCTAGATCGTGGAGCAGACATTGTCATCATGTTGCATCCCGATTATCAATACGACTCTCGCGTCTCATTAATCATGGCTGAACTTATTCAGTACGACATCTGCGACATGGTTTTAGGCAATCGCATTCGCACTCGGCAAGAAGCACTCTCTGGAGGAATGCCTAAGTGGAAGTACTTCATCAATCGACTGTCCACTTTCTTAGAGAACTTCATTCTTGGTCAATCCATTGGAGACTTTCACAGCGGCTTTCGCGCATACTCACGCGAGCTTCTCGAGACAGTTCCCTTTCATGAAAACTCCGAAGACTTTGCCTTCGATCAGCAATTCTTAGTGCAGGCAGTTGCATATGGCTTCCGCATTGGCGACGTGCCAGTACCTGTGCGGTACATGGATGAAGCGTCGTCTATCAACTTCAGCCGCAGTGTTCGTTATGGCGTAGGCGGGTTAGCTGCAATCGGCACCTATTACTTATGCAAGTTCGGTCTCTCGCGTGATGCGAAATTCAAAGGCTTTAAGAAGATCAGAGAGGCGAGACTCTCGTGAGCAATTCCATTGCTGAGCGCTACCCGGTTAAATCAGATCGGCATTCAAGTCATTCACAGATACTCACGGTGTGCGGAGATGGCAATGGCCAACAACTATTAGATGTGGGATGTGCGCGCGGGCATCTTTCTACTGCATTACAGAAGCAAGGCTGGAAAGTCACTGGCATTGAGTATGACCCTCAAGATGCACAAGCTGCCCAAGAGGCTGGTATCTCAATGATTGTGGGAACAGCTGAGTCTGCATTGAGCAACATGACCGACACATTTGATGTGATTGTGTTTGCCGATGTACTGGAGCATTTTGTGGCGCCGCTTGAAGTACTTACCTTGGCCAAGAATCGTTTGAACCCAGGTGGCCGGATTGTGATTTCCATTCCTAACGTGGCCCACCTCACAGTGCGGTTGCAGTTATTGCTGGGATCTTTTAACTACACCGATCGCGGCATTCTTGATCGCACCCATCTCCACTTCTATACAAAGCGGTCCCTTCGAGAGATGATTGCTCAGGCGAATCTGGAAATTGTCCATTTGGGTGCCACGCCAGCCCCTATAGAAGAGGTATTGCCCGTACTTCGCAAAGTAAAGCCACTGCGGGCAATTCTGGAATTCAACGCTTTTACGGCTCGTGCATGGAAATCATTGTTGGCCTACCAATATATTGCGGTTACCAAAGGCCCGTAAGGGTTGGTCTATTGCGTAGCCATTGTTAGCGTTGTCTACCTACTCGCGCGAGTGGCGGAATGGCAGACGCGCTGGCTTCAGGTGCCAGTGTTCGTAAGGACGTGGGGGTTCAAGTCCCCCCTCGCGCACAAAAAGGTGTTTTCACAGATGTCACTTGGGCAGTCTTTTTTCGTGAAGAATAGATACCGATGAGTCCTCAAACCACACAGACAATTTTTGCCGCGCTTGCGAGTCTTGTATTTGTTGTAGTTGTGTACAGGCTGGGCCGTAAACAAAAGTTGAGCTTTCGCTACACCGTGGGCTGGATGGTTCTGGGTGGGATAGGTGTGATTGCGGGTGTGATCTTGCCGCTAGCTGAGCCTCTGGCGGATCAACTCAGTTTGAGCCCTGCAGCATTTCTCGGTGTAGGGGCAGTGATCTTGTTAGTCACGTTGTGTGTGCAACTATCCATCAGTATCTCGGGTTTGCAAGAACAAGTGCGCACATTGGCCGAAGAGGCAGCGTATTTGCGTTTAGAACTTCATGAATTAGAAGACAAACATAAGTAGATATGTCGGATAGGTGAGTCCTATAAAGCGACTATCAAAGAACTCTTTATCGCGCCTGTACTCTTTTCATGGTTGAAAGTTCCCCCAATGCTCAATAAGTCAAATGTTCTCATCATCGTGCCAGCATTCAATGAACAGGCATCTGTGGGTTCAGTACTTCGTGAATTGCTTGAACTGAAGTACAACGTGCTGCTCATTAGTGATGGCTCAACTGATGAGACAGCAAGCATTGGGAAACATGAAGGATCACACGTTCTTGAATTACCTATCAACTTAGGTGTAGGTGGTGCATTACGTGCGGGGTTCAAATATGCGTGCCAACACAATTATGAGGCCGCTATTCAAGTTGATGCAGATGGTCAACATCCTCCCGATGAGATTGAGGCTTTGATATCAGCTGCGAATGATTCGGGCGCACATATGGTCATCGGAAGCAGATTTGTAGATAGTGCAGGCCAGATGGATGTGTCGGGAGTTCGTCGACTGGCGATGCGAGTGTTGTCACAAAGTGCTACCGCAGCAACGGGTACACCCATCACAGATTCAACATCCGGTTTTCGCATCATTCGACAGCCGCTACTCGAGCAATTCTCATTGCATTTTGCCAACAATTATCTCGGTGACACCTACGAAGCTGTCATTGCTGCAGGTCGTGCGGGTTACACAGTTGTTGAAACACCTGCAGGTTTATTGCCACGCGCCAATGGTGAGTCAACCGCAAGTGCAACTGCTGCAGCACGATTCACTCTGAAAGGTCTAGGAGTGGCTTTTCTTCGGCTGCATAAAAAACTGCAACCGTTTCACTCGTAACTGTTAACGACCTAGTGAGACAATCTTTATGTCTTGTGCGGACTTTACGTGATTGCGACCATCGAGCAACACAGTCACACCAGGCAAATCAGATTTTGTGAGATGAACGTATTCAGCATGATCTGCTTGCAAGATCGCAGCATCTGCAGATTCGCCAAAATGAAACGGCTCGAAACCTTCATGCCGCAATTCATCATCCGTATACATCGGGTCATGCACCACAACAGATGCACCGCGACGCTTTAGGTCGTCAACGGTAGGAAACACTCCAGAAAACGCAGTCTCTTTCACGCCACCTCTATATGCAGCACCAAGTACCACAACTTTCTTTCCAGCTACAGACCCAAAAACTTCCTCTAGTCGGCTCACGGAATGAACAGGCATCTGGGCATTCGCCTCTCGTGCAGCACGCACGACCGTGGCCGAAGGATCATTCCAGAGATACATGCGCGGATATATAGGTATGCAGTGTCCACCGACTGCAATACCGGGCCTATGTATATGGCTAAAGGGTTGGCTGTTGCAAGCATCAATCACTGCATACACGTCGATGTCGTTCTGTTGTGCAAACAAAGCGAACTGGTTCGCTAAGCCAATATTCACATCGCGGTAGGTCGTCTCGGCCAACTTGGCCATCTCGGAGGCTTCTGGATTTCCCAAGTTCCACACACCGTTTGGGCGCGGAAGATCGGGCCGCTCGTCAAAGTCCAATACGGCGGAATAGAAATCTTCGGCTGCCTTGCCACATGCTTCGGTCAACCCGCCCACAAGCTTCGGGTATCTGCGTAAGTCCTCAAAGACTCGACCTGTGAAAACTCGCTCGGGGCTAAATGCAAGATGAAAATCGACACCGGCTTTGAGGCCACTACCTTCTTCGAGCATTTTTGCGAATCGATTGCGCGTTGTTCCGACAGGAAGAGTGGTCTCATAGGACACCAAGGCCCCTTTACGCAACCCACTAGCAACATCTCGAGTAGCTGCGTCCATCCATCCAAAGTCGGGGACACCCTCTGCATCCACAAAAAGGGGCACCACAATCACCACTGCATCGGCCTTGGCTACCGCCGAAGCAGTGTCGGTGGTAGCAACAAGAGTCCCATCCGTTACCACCACCGACAACTTCTCTTGCAGATGCGTTTCACCAGGAAATGGTTCTTTGCCTGTGTTCACCAACTCCACCGTGTGCGCATTTACATCGCATCCGATGACGGAATGTCCTTTTTCTGCGAACTGAACAGCGAGAGGTAACCCAATTTTTCCAAGTGCGACAACGGCAATCTGCATACTGCAACCTTACTCAATTGCGCTTCTAGAATGCTCAGGTTGCATTAAAGAGAGGTGACGCGTGCGAGTTCTAAGTGTTGTTGGCGCACGGCCTCAGTTTGTAAAACTGGCACCAATCCACCATGCCCTAGTGGCGGCTGGGCATCAGCACATCATCGTGCACACCGGCCAACATTACGACCGTGACATGTCCGACATCTTCTTTGAAGATCTCGGCATTCCTCATCCGGATGAAAACTTGGCGGTCGGGTCAGCCGCGCATGGCCGACAAACCGCAGCCATGTTGGAATTGCTGGAAGAGTCTTTCCTCCGTCACACACCAGATTGGGTGTTGGTCTATGGAGATACCAATTCCACTCTTGCTGCATCAATTGCTGCAGTAAAGATTCATCAGCGCCTCGCACATCTAGAGGCCGGATTGAGATCGTTCAATCGTCAAATGCCTGAAGAACACAACCGAGTACTCACTGATCACGCAGCAGATCTTTTGTTAGCACCCACAGATGTGGCGGCACAACATCTTGCCACCGAAGGTTTATCTGGCCGCACTGTTGTGGTGGGTGATGTGATGACAGATGTGTGTTACTCCACTCGTGATCGAGTACAACAATCCGCTCCAAAGATGCCTAATGGTTGGAATGTGGAAGGTGAGTACGTTGTCTCTACTATTCACCGCCAAGAAAACACCGATGATGCTCAACGCTTAAGCAAGATTCTTGCGTACTTGGCTGCGTCGACAGTGCCAGTGCGTCTTCTTGCGCACCCTCGGCTTAAAGCAAAAGCAGAAGAATTTGGACTACAACTAACACAAGGCAATATCTCAGTATTTGATCCACTTTCCTATCCACAACTCATGCATGCAGTCTTAAATGCGAAAGGTGTAGTCACCGATTCTGGTGGGTTGCAGAAAGAGGCTTTTCTGTTACGCACACCATGCATCACCGTGCGCACCGAGACAGAGTGGGTAGAGACGGTCACTCTTGGTTGGAATGTGTTGGACGCAGAGTGCGTGCTTACCATTGACGAAGTACTCAACAAGTCGTACGCCAAACCAACTGAGCATCCTTATGGCATGGGCATTGCTGCGGCGCGCGCTGTGCGCGCAATGGAAGAAGCACTTGTTCATGGATGAGCGAGACCACATTCAGTTACGAGTATGCAGTGCAATCCTTACGCATCATCGTGGCGAACTTTTGTGGGCATCATCGCTTCCAGACGGAACAATTGATGCAGATTTAGCAACACGTGTGAAGAGCGCACTAGAAGTTGCTCCGGTGCCAGGCCAACATGGATTGGTTCGACTCACCATGTTTTTACCCGCTTGGGCACAATATGTAGGTCAACGCGCAGTTCTTTTGTTTCCAAAACTTGCCTCACGACTTCTTCGCAGCAGTGGCCTTCATCACCAGATGTACTAACTATGAATACGAATAACACTTCGCGGCCAAAAGTATTAGTAATGCATGCACTACGACCTACGAGTAGGCAAACAACTATTGATCATTTGGACAGTTTTCGTGAACATCTCCCCGAAGCAGATGTTCAGTATCTGCACTTTCAACAGCCACTACCTGCAGAGTATGAAAACATCTCTCCCGATGTATTCGTCATCAACTATGACTTTCTGAATTACAGGTTCACACCGCTGTGGCCGTTTATAAAAAATCGCCATAAAAAGATTGCTCAGCGTGCAGGCAAAGTTGTGGCGATTGCACAGGATGATTTCTGGGCTAACAAACACCTTGATAACTGGTGTATGGATTGGAACGTTGATCGCATCTTGACACCGATTGATAATGATCTCGATGTTCTCTATCCACGGAGCATTAAACATAAAGAGTTTCGTACCGCACTGACGGGGTATGTGAAGTCTGGACCCGTTCCCCGTACCTCTTTATTGCGTGATCGTTCGATTGATCTAGGTCAACGCGTGCGGGACATGCCTCCGCACCTCGGCAGACTCGCTCAGGCAAAAGCTCGTCAAGCGGTCACAATGGCAAGTGCCGCCAAGAATGCCGGCCTCAATGTAGATGTCTCCACCCGAGTAGAAGACTCATTCATTGGTGCTGCGTGGTTCGAGTTTCTTTCATCCTGCAAGTTCACCGTGGGAATGAAAGGTGGCGCGAGCTTGCACGATCCCTATGGTCTTACACATACGAAGGTTCAGGCATATCTTGCTCGTCATCCAGAGGCATCTTTTGATGAGATTGAGCAAAAGTGTTTCAAGGGCAAAGACATGAAACATCAATTCACGGCCATTAGCCCGAGATTGTTCGAAGCCTCAATGGCAGGCACATGTCAGATTTTGGAACGAGATGATTACCTTGGCGTGTTGGAACCTTGGCGCGATTACGTTCCACTCAATCGAGACTTTTCCAATATGGACGAAGTTTTGAACGCAATGAGAGACACTGAGCGATGTCAGGAAATAGTGGCTAATGCTCGGATTGCACTCGTTGATTCACAGATGTTTGACTATTCACAACTTGTAGAGACGGCATGTGGGGGACTGCTGCCCACACAAGGAGGGGATTGTGCCCAATGGAATGATTTTGCTGAATTCCTTCGGTTCTCACGTTCAGCCCAAGAACTAGCGCCTGAGTTGCACGACGCTGTGATGCATGCGCTGCAAAGCGGTTACGACCTCACCTCCAGTACCACCGCAGAACATGCCCATGTCAATCGAATCTTGAACAGACTCTCATTGAGCGAATGGTTTCAATCAATACAGGCCGCTTCTGCTTCCGACCCAATTGGTATGCGAGCACCTTGGATTTGGCGAGCTCTCTGAGCATTCCATCTCAGGATTTTTCGGTTGCTTGATTAAGATGCGAAACAACCATTACGTGGTAATCAACTATTGCAAATCATGATTAACTATCCGCTATTTCAGTATTTGGTAAAGATTTCGCGGTCTTACGCCCGAGTCATTATCTACCGAAGTGCAGTTGGTTTAGCGATGCGCTCAAAGCTGATATTTCTTGTTATCAATAAGGTAGATAAATGGGACGAAGTTTGAACAAGTCAATTTGTGTTCTGCATTGTCAAATTGATAGAGATGAACCCCATACAAATGCGCGAGATTTGTATTCCTTGGCACTGCTCTCAAAGTTTGCTGAGGTCACCTTTATCAATGTGCTGGGACCAGGGTTAGATGAAGTTGATGACAGGAATTTTGATTTGGTAATTGTGTCTAACAGTTTCATGATTATGCGATCTTCACCGTATTGGCCCACACTTTTGCGCCGCAGTTCAAAGGTCTTACTAAGTGCATCTCATCGAATTCTGTTCTTGCAAGACGACTATCACCGGATCGACCAGACGGTTCGCTTCGCCAAAGAAATGGATATCGAGATTTACTCTGTCTTTGCTGACGTTGACAGTATTTATGCTGAATATGGAATCACTGCAAAGCCATGGCTGATTGGTTTTGCTGATAAAAAAATGGATCAATTGCTCTCATCTCTCCGGATTGAGTGGGATATGCGAACCATTGATGTAGGACAGAGAGTTTTTGAACTCTCGCTTGAGTTTGGAAGTGAAGGGCGGCGAAAAGCTGACTTGGCAGCTGGGTTCTCGAAGAGAATGACTGAATTAGGCCTGAGTTGCGATGTTTCTATAGATGAGAGAGATCGATTTTCTGGTTTTGAATGGTTCGAGTTCTTGGCCAACTGTCGTGCCACAATTGGCCGACATAGTGGGGCCTCTCTAGTGAGTAATTCACCTTTGGATCAAGCCAGAGCCCTTGTGATTCAGGATGTCTTCAAGAATGAAGAGTTTGAGCGACAATTAGCTAGATATATCGGCGATAGACAGCGCGAGAAGTCCTTTCTTGCTCCTTCGCCAAGAGTTTTCGAGGCAGCCTCTTTGCAAGTTCTTCAAGTTCTTGAAAAAAGTACAGTTCCCTACGGCATAGAAGAGTGGAATCATTTTGTTCCAATCAGTTCTGATTTGTCAGACTGTGAGTCCGTTGCAAAATTCATTAAATCCTCGGAAGCAGTTGGCATGGCAGAGCGTTGCCACATGGAACTTTTTGGCAACCCAAAATGGCGACGCGAAAAGTGGATTGAAGATGTCGCAGTGTCCAAAGGCTTTACTGCATTAGATGAACCAGCAGAAGTAAAGATTCCCTTTGTGGAGCGAGATCTTTACGAAAAGATTGCCTCGCTGAAGTCTCGATCAAACCGACTTAAAGTCATCCGCCGACATTCAAAATCTGCCCGAAATGGATCATGGCACCAAATTGAAGCGGTGCACCGTTGGACCTCGATAGAAGTGTTTGATATCAATGAAGTTATCGGCAGTGATTCTGAAGCTAATTGACTCAAATAGTGTGCTTTTGTTCCCTTGGACAACTTCGAATCTAGAAGTGATAGAAACAGACTGAAATTTCTTCAATTGGATACAAAAAATCAAAGCACACAGAATGTAATCTGAGAAAATGTCGAATAAAGGTGAGAAGGCTGCATTAACCGTCATCTCATTTACACAAATTGCCAGTGATGTTCGGATAAGTAGGCACATCCGATATCTATCTGATGAATTTGACATCACTTCAATTGGTTACGGTCCACGACCTACCAACGTAACTCGCCACATTGAAATTCCTACCTCAACGAAGTATCTGCCTCTATCCCTTGTCGGAATTGTTCAATTGCTCTTGAACTTGAGGGGATCGACGACACTCAAGTCACAGGCAGTTGAGTACGTTTCTTCACAATTGTCAGCTTTGAAACCCAAAATTGTCTTGATCAACGATGTTCAATGTCTGCCTTTGATTGATTCATTGGATTCAGATTCAGTCACGGTTATCGATATGCATGAATATGCGCCCTTAGAGATGGAAGATGATTGGCGCTTCAGAATTCTTTTGCAGCGCTATTACACGTATTTGTGTGACAAATATCTAAGGAAGGCCGATGCCGTGGTCACGGTATCCGGTGGACTAGCTCAAAGATATTCACAGGATTTTGATATTCATGTAGAGGTTGTGAGAAATGCTCGTGATTATGTGGACATAGATTCTGAACCGTCTAAGGACGATGTTCTGCGCCTCGTGCACACAGGACTTGCTGCACGCGGGCGCCATCTTGACAAGATGATCAGAGCAGTCGGTAATCTCCCAGGCGTCTCATTGAGTCTTTACTTGGTTGAGGCACCACGTCAGAAAAGAACTCTCAAGGGTTTACGTAAAGTGTGCGCCTCGTATGACAATTGTGTAATTGAAACCCCAGTTCCTTCTTCTGAACTTCCAACCACCATCTCTAATTACGATGCGGGATTTCTTTATATCCATCCTTCAAATTTCAGCCTCAAACATTCTTTGCCCAACAAGCTTTTTGATTGTATTCAGGCACGCAGACCTGTGGTGGTAGGTCCAGCTCCAGACCTATCGGGGTTCGTCCAGAAGTTTGGTATTGGTTATGTTGCTGATTCTTACGATGTAGAAGATGTTCGAGCGTTGGTCGCAAGCCTTGATAAGAAGGAACTCTTGAAACTGAGAGAGAATTTGAATCGGGCCGCAGAAACAGTGAACGCTCAGACAGAATGTCAAAAGCTTCTCTCTGTCATTCAGGATGCCATGCGAGCATCCCGGCATAAGGAATCTCTTCAATCTAAGCCTGAACAGGATTAAGAGAGATGCGGATGCAAAATTCTGAAAAGATCGAATGCGTCCGTTGTGTGATGGACATTAGCGACCCTGAAATTGAATTTGATTCTGGTGGGAATTGTTCGCATTGCCGCAAAGCGGAAGCGTTGCTCGCCAAGAATCGTGAGAACTACTTGTCGTCCCATCTTGAAGAAACTTTTGACAGTATTAAGACAAGAAATATCAAAAACAAACACGATGGCATTATCGGTTTGAGTGGCGGTCTCGACAGTGCTTATGTGTTAACACTGGCAGTGGAGCATGGTTTACGACCGCTGGTTGTACATGTGGATGCCGGATGGAATAGTGACATCTCCAGCTCCAATATTCGTGCTTTGGTAGAACATTACGACTTGAAGCTAAAGACGGTAGTTGTCAATTGGGATGAAATGAGACGATTGCAGATTGCCTATTTGAAGAGTGGTCTGATGAATCAAGATGTTCCACAAGATCACGCCTTCTTTGCGAGTCTGTATCGTTTTTCTGCTCAACAGCAACTCAACGACGTCATCACCGGGGAGAACGTCACAACAGAATCAATTCTGCCTAGGGCTTGGGAATATGGGGCCATGGATGGCCGACAAGTGAGGGCAATAGCTCGGAAATTTGACGGAGGGTCTTTTTCGTCGTTTCCATTCCTCACAATCCCAAGACTGTATGTGGCAGATTTTCTCTTACGTCGATTACAGGTGCACAAGCCATTAACTCAAGTGGACTATTCAAAAGGTGAAGCACAGAAGAAACTCAATGAGCTAATTGCATGGAAACACTATGAAGGTAAACACGGTGAATCATCTTTCACTAGCTTCTATCAATCCGTTTACCTTCCAAGGAGATTTGGAATTGATAAGCGCCGCGCATACCTTTCGAGCCTTATTGTTTCAGGACAAGTTACAAGATCTGACGCGTTGCAAGAACTTGCGAAGAAGCCAGTAACGGAAACCGAAGAACGCAACATGATTGCTTATGTGGCAAGAAAACTTGATATCTCAGTTGATGAATTAGAGAGTTACATGCATATGGAGGCCGTGAGCCATCGTAAATTTCCTAATCATGAGTATCTGCTGCAACTCGCAAATAGTGATTTTTCCAAAGTGTTTCGGAGAATTGTCAGATCCTGAGATTTGCAAGAGACCTTGAGATTAGGTCTGCGAGCTTGGCGTCTTCCTCAGAAGCGCAGAAAAGCTTGGCACATTCATCAAGACCTATCTCAAATTGTTTCCAATGGTCCCCAACATGGGCTCTCTTCATCTCGTAAATGGCTTGGGAAATGGCATCAACAGAAAAATCAGTTGCCACAGTACCTATGTCGTACTCTTCGATGATCCTCTTCATGTCGGGAGTTGGTCCACTGATGATGGGAATTCTTGCTTGTATGGCCTCAAAAAACTTATTCGGTAAACAATTTGCATAGTTGAAGTTCTGAGGTGCAATGACGATGAGGGCCGAGTCATAATTACGTAGATCTGTGATTATGTGATTGAGTTCAACTGGAGATCTGAAATTGATGAAATCTTTTCCACGGGAGAGTTGTTTTAGTTCCTCAAGGTAATTCTGATCTGTGGGCAATAAGACCATGTCCAATGTGACATTCTCAGTTCTGCACACAGCTTCAATCATGAGATGAAGGCCTCGAGAACGTATTGCGGCTCCTGAGTGCACAAGACGTAACGGTGCACCCCCATTCAACTGTTCTCTTGCAACACGTTCTCTATAGGGCGGCACATTCAATAAAAGATGTGGTGTGATCTGAAAGTCCTCTTGAAATCTTTTTGAGAGCCCTTCAGTTACTGTCGTTGTAAGCGCCTTACTCTTTGCAAGAAGCTGGGCTGCATGTTGGAAGTATCTTCCCCATGTCTTACGCCAGATGTTGTCGTGTTCTTGTTGTAAAGGTGTGAAGTCGGGCAGATCAATCCAAACAAGTTCTACCGAAGGCACCTGTTGACAAGCCCAGAAACTCTGAAGATCTCGGCCACATACGATTTCGAATTGAGTCGTTGGAATGAGTTTGATAATTCGACGCGGGGAGAGGGTGTTCCCTGCAGTTGGTTGAAGACGATGTGCGAGAGAAAAGCACCCAATGACACACAGAAACATGAAGAAAACAACGCGGGGAAAGGCACACACATCGATATTTCTTATTGTGAAACGGGGTGAATAGGAAACATCTACATGGCAGATGGACTTTGTGGGGGGTGGGCCAATTCCTACGGTGTAGATGTCGTATTCATCTGCCAGTGCATTCATCTGACGGTTCTGCCGAGGGCTTTCCACCATGCGCTCAGAGAGGTTGATAAAGAGTGCCTTAGGGCGATTTGAGTCCGAAGAGTGAGAACTTTTACCGCCAAAGGACATACCTAATAGAGTCTAGGTGTGATTGGAATTCTCGATTACGGAATTGGTAATCCCAGGTCAATCTTGCGAATGTGCGAAACCTCGGGTCTCGAGGCACAGATTGTCTCGCGCCCAGAAGACATGAAGGTTTCTTCACGGTTTGTGCTGCCTGGCGTGGGCAGTTTTGACAGGTGTGCTCAGGCCCTGAGGGGAAAAGGCCTAGACACTGCCCTTATTGAGCAATTACAACAAAGATCTACACCACTGCTGGGGATCTGTGTAGGGGCACATCTTTTGGGTACATCAAGCGAAGAGGGAGATGAATCAGGTCTTGGTCTGATGAGTCATCGCACTGTCCGTCTGAGGCCCCTCACACAGCCCGTACCCCACATGGGTTGGAAGGAAATTGAGATTCTTCAACCACAACATTTTCACTCTGAGCATCAGGGAAAGCCACGTTTTTATTTCTCGCATAGCTATGTCATCAAGGCGACCAATGAGAATGAGCGCTTCGGCACTTTTGAATATGAAGAAACCTTGGATGCAATCCTTTTGAAAGACAACATTGTCGCAGTGCAGTTTCACCCTGAGAAAAGTCATCGATTTGGTCGCAGACTCTTCGAGTGGTTCGGGAGTTGGGCACCATGATACGACCAAGGTTCATCCCAGTGATGCTCATTGAACAAAGACAAGCAGTGAAAACTCAACAATTCAAGAACCCCACTTACATTGGTGACCCGGTGAATACGACCAGAATCTTCTCCGAAAAGGGAGTTGACGAACTCATCGTTCTTGATATCGCAGCTACGCAAAAAAGAGAGCCTCTCGATGTGTCTTTCATATCCCGAATTGCTGAGGAAGCCTTTATGCCCTTCTCATATGGTGGCGGGATTAGAACATTTAACGATGCCCAACGTCTATTTGAAATTGGAATTGAAAAGGTAATTCTTGGTTGGGCAGGTGACGAGACCTTAGAACTCATGAATGAAATTGCTCACGTATTTGGAGTGCAGGCGATTTCGGTCTGTGTGGATGTTTCATCGGCCACAAAAGTTGTCAAAAAAAACAAGAAAGATGGCAAGCACATAGAGCTCCGGTCGGATGCTGCTGTTGTGGTACAACGGATTCAGAATTCAGGTAGTGGCGAGATAATTCTCCAGAATGTTGATTTCGACGGAATGATGACCGGAATGGATATCGAGTTGATCACGCAAATATGTGAATCCGCAAGGGTCCCAGTTGTTGCCTTGGGAGGCGCGGGGTCGATAGATCACATGGCTGAAGCAGTAGTTAGTGGTGCAAGCGCAGTGGCTTCTGGAAGTGCGTTCGTATTTCATGACGCAGAACGAGCAGTCCTCATTAACTATCCAACTGACCTTGAGCTTGAACGTTGTTTTGGGAAGCACACCTAGAGAGTTTTCTTATGTCAACACAACGAGCGGGAGGGCTTAATTGATATGAAGAATTAGATGAATAAGACCTTAACTATCAACATCAATTAAGACATTTTGACTAGTCTTTAAGTGTGTGCGGACTAGTTGCATCGGTGTGTCCCCATAGAGGGTTGCGGTCTGCGGATCTGACGCGAATGTTGCAGAATGCACAGCATCGTGGTCCAGATGGATTTGGAACTCTATTCTCAGATGGAAATAGTTGGGAAAACAAGGAAACAGATTCTGCATGGATTGGTCTAGGCCATGTGCGTCTGTCAATTATTGATCTCTCGGATGCCTCAGCGCAGCCCATCATCTCTCAATGTGGGCGTTTTGCCCTCGTTTTTAATGGCGAAATTTACAATTACCTTGAATTGCGAAGTGAGCTTGTTGGTCTCGGCCGGACATTCACGTCTCGCGGAGACTCTGAAGTCTTATTGCAGGGACTTATTGAATGGGGCGTCGGGGTTCTTCCTCGCCTGCGGGGAATGTTTTCTTTTGTATTTGTTGACTTAAAGGCTGAGTCAGTCATTGCTGCCCGTGATCGTTATGGGATAAAGCCTCTCTATCTCTGGAGAGAGGGACAAAATTTTCATTTCGCAAGTGAGGTAAAGCAATTCTTAGGCCATCCCAAATGGAAAGCACGCCTGAATCAGAAAGCAGCTCTTGAGTTTCTCTTATATGGGGTCTCAGACTATTCCGCATCAACATTATTTCAAGATGTTGAACACATACTTCCTGGCTCAGTGGCAACACTGAATCGAAACACGAATGATGAGCTTCGAGTGGAAAAGTGGTGGAATCCACAAAGAACTTCATTTGAGGGCTCATATGAAGATGCGTGTGAGAAGTATCAATATCTCTTTCGACAGTCTCTCGACATTCATTTGAGGTCCGATGTGCCCATTGCCTCGTGCCTATCCGGTGGGTTGGACAGTTCTGCGATTGTGGGTGCGACCTCTAGATGGTTCGATAACAATCGAATTTCACATCACACGTTCACCGCTACCAGTGATGACCGCAATCTGGATGAATCTCAGTACGCACGAGCTGTGAATGAATTTTCTGGATCAACCGGTCATGAGCTGTTACCTACATCCGAGAGATTATGGAAGGAACTGGACCAAATCATTTGGCATCAGGATGAGCCTTTTGGCTCCACCAGCATTTTTGCGCAGTGGTGTGTCTTCAGTGCAATGGCTGATCAGGGAATCAAAGTTGCGTTAGATGGCCAGGGCGCAGATGAACAACTGGGTGGATACAACAGTTTCGTATCACTTCACATTGTTAATCAAATAATGAAGGGGCGATTGATTAGCGCCCAACACAGTTTTAGAAATTTCAAAAATTCCGGACGAGTGACTACGAATTCAATTCTTTCTGCCATGGCCTATACGCATTTGCCAAAAACTCTCCGTAGTGCTGCGGGAAGATTTGCCAAGATCCCTTCTCAAAACGGAGGAAATTGGCTCAATCCACATCTCATGGATGGACTAGGTGTTGAAGATCCCTTTACACCTTCTGGTAAATATCCACAATCTGTTAGTGAGCTTTCGCGTGACATGGTTGATCGCATCAACCTTCCAATGCTTCTTCGTTTCGAAGATCGAAATTCAATGGCTTTTGGAATAGAAGCAAGAGTTCCTTTTGTCGACCATGAATTGATGGAATTTGCCCTCACACTCCCTGAGGGGTACCTGTTACGAGACGGTAACACCAAGTCTGTGTTACGAGATTCGGTTGTCGATTGTTTGCCTACAACCATTGCGCAACGTCGGGACAAGATTGGATTTCAGACCGCGGAAAGAAGTTGGCTGGCGAGCAATGTAGGCGAAATACTGAGTGAATTTGACCTGTTGAGCGACAGAGCAGATGGCTTAATGACATCCTCTACGAGAGAATTTATCCAGAGTGCGCTTTCAGGTGAGAACTCCAACTACTTGGCTGGCTGGCGCATGTTCGCGTTGCTTCGGTGGATGAAAGTGTTTGATGTCTGTTGAACAAAAACTCAGCGAATGTCTTAAGTTTGCATGATGCCCTTATACGGCCACTTCTTGATGCACGCCAATTGGCTGAAAGAACTAAGCCTTCTTTATCGTGACGACAAAGTACAGGTCTAAGCCGAACCATTTAGCTAGTTTTGTACGAATCAATAATTTGCGAATCTTAAGTCCAATACCAAACGGAATAGGTGGACTGTCTAGATTGCGAGCAACAATTTGAACTTCTCCAAACTCTTGTAAGATTCTTCTTAAGGCTTTTCTGGAAAAGTATTCAGTGCTAGGCGCAGGCTCGCCCTTCTGATTGTGATCAGACTGCCACCTCATTTTGGGTCCCGCCTGTATTCGTGCGGCTCCCCGTAAATTCTCAACGATACGTTTTGTGGTTTCTTTAGGTTGCGATCGAATATTTCGAAGAGAGAACAGCGAATAAACCATGCCGCAAACAACACCTCCAGACTTTGTCACGCGCACCATCTCCGAGATTGCTCGGTCAAAGTTCCCAGTGTGATGGAGTGAGCCGATTGCGACAACTGCGTCAAAAGTAGAATCTGAAAAAGGCGCATTGAGAGCATTGCCTTGGATGGCCACATGCTCTCCAGGGAGACCAGATAGACGAGATGAGCACATTGCCACCGGAGTTTGTGCTATGTCCAACCCGGTATAGGATTTTTTACCGGAAGCCAAATAGGTCGAGACGGACCCAAAACCTAGTCCTACTTCAAGAACTTTGTCCTTTCCAACAAGAGAGCGGTTCAAAAATGGTTTCAAGTATGGATAGAAGTTAAAAAACCAATCATCAAACAATTTAATGGAACGTTCAGATCCGTCTGTTAGTCCGAGTTCTGTCGCAATGTTGGTACCGCAAAGTTCGTTCCAAAATTCGGCATTTAGTGAACTTGTTATATCTTCAGACATACATCACACAATAGCCCAAGTGAATTAACATAATGTTGTGGAGGCATCATGAGTAAAAGAGTGGCCAAAACGACCCATTGGCTGATGTCTATTCCATCGGACCGTTTGTTATTTAGTGGGTATCGTCTATTTCGCAAAAATCGACCTCTTTTCTTTGGGAGTATTCTTCTGAGAAGAAGTATCAGAGTCAGAGCGAGTCGAAAATGAGTGGCAAACGCATAGTTGTGTTACATGCTCTGAGAAGCGATTCAAGAGCGACAACCATTAATCATGCAGCTTGTTTCGGTCGATACATCAATGACTATGAAGTTGAATACATAAACATCTTTGGATTAATGCCGGCTCACCTTCAATCCGAGGTTGTCATTGTGACTTATGAATTGGCTTCATTGAGGCATTTGCCAATTTGGAAGGAACTTGTTCGTCGTATGGAACCATTGCTGAAGAATTCCAGTTTGAGAATTCTGATGCCACAAGACGATTACTCGATATCTGATCCACTTGATGAGTTCACTGTTAACCATGATTTTGATTATGTTTTTACACCCTTAACCCGCGACCTGGAACAGATTTATCCAAAATCTGTAAAACGTGGAATCAAATTTGAAGAAGCGTTTACTGGTTACTTTGAAAATTCAGATTGGTTTAACCTTCAGAAATTTTCGAAACCATTTAGTGAGAGATCAGTAGATCTTGGACAGCGTGTGCGTTATTTGCCCCCACAGTTGGGCGAGTCGGCGGCGCGCAAAGGTAAGTTAGCAGTCCAATTTGGGCGGGAGGCTTCGAAGGTCGGTTTCTCTTGTGATGTGTCAACAAGGGAAGAAGATGCATTTGTAGGGGATGCATGGTGGCAATTTCTTGGAAATACCAGATTTACGATCAGTCGACGCGGTGGAGCGTCCTTGGCTGATCCGACCGGACGTCTCGCAGACAAAGTACGTCGCTATTTACTTAGGCATCCAGAAGTAACCATGGAAGAACTGAGCAATCGCGTAACTCTAAAGGGAGGACGTGAAGGAGATTTCTCCGCAATTAGTCCAAGGTTGTTTGAAG
This sequence comes from Actinomycetota bacterium, assembly GCA_009703125.1. GTDB lineage: Bacteria > Actinomycetota > Acidimicrobiia > Acidimicrobiales > Ilumatobacteraceae > UBA2093. The sequence continues at coordinate 22,318 of WLGS01000003.1, read as the reverse complement.
CAGCCGCGTTGGGAGTCTGTCAAATCCTTGAGCCTGATGAATATGTCGACGGTTTTGAGCCCTGGATTCATTACATACCGCTTGAAAGTGACTTCTCCAATATCAATAAAGTTTTTGATGCGATGAGAGATATCGATCGTTGTGAAGAAATAGTGAAGTCTTCACAGCAGCTGTTACTGGAAAGCGGCGACTTTACTTATTCAGCATTTGTCCAAAAATTTCGCGACATAACGGGTATTGAGGCCAATGTCGAGGGCAGCCATAGCTTCAGTGATAGCTCAGAAGACTTTGATGACATTGTTATTCGGAAAACTGATGCACTTGCTTGGGTACAAGACTATGTACTGCGTGCATATCTTAAACGAAAGATAGGACCTGCGATTTCAGCCCTAGAAAAAAAGGAATTCTTGGTGCTTCATAAACAAGATGTTGCTTGGGGCCAACATGCTCAAGCGCAAAGCGAGAGTGTGATTCGCTGGCTCAAGGCCTTCCAAAATGACGAGTTGCTTCTTGAGTCTTTCCTGATTCCTTGGCGGACAATGTCCAGCCTTATTGCCAAATAAAACTAGGATTACCGAAGTGTGTGGAATTGCGGGATTTATTTCGCTTAATGGAAACGAGATTGAAAAGTCTGCTCGATTTCTACAGGTTCTTGGCGACTTAATCTCGCATCGAGGCCCAGATGGTTATGGAACCTGGGTGAATAGAGCTGAGAATGTGGGTTTGGTACACCGGCGTCTGGCGATTATTGATCTTTCTGAACAGGCAGCGCAACCCATGACTGGGCACGGCGAATTGACGATTACCTACAACGGCGAGATCTATAACTACAAGGAATTACGGAAAGAGGCTGAAGCCAAGAGCATTAGTTTCGCAACCCATTCAGATACTGAAACAATTCTTTCTTCATACGCTCAGTACGGCGTTGAAGCAGCTTGTCATTTGCGAGGAATGTTTGCATATGCATTGTGGGATGAGAGAAAAAATCGATTAGTTCTTTCTCGAGATCGGTTCGGAATAAAGCCTCTCTACTACACCATAGTTGACAATCTTTTTGTCTTTGCTTCTGAAGCAAAAGCCCTTCTTCCTTTTTTGCCATCTATCAGCACCAACTCGGATGCTCTAGCTGAGTATTTGACATTTCAATATTCCATAAGTGACAAGACTTTGTTTGATGGAATTCAACAAGTGATGCCTGGCCATTCGCTGATCATTGAGAACGGTGCAATTCACGTTGAAAAATACTGGGATGTTCAGTATGAAGTGGACTATTCATGGACTCCTGCATCAGCAGAAGCACGATTGCGCGAACTCTTGACTGATTCTGTGGATGTTCATTTGCATAGCGACGTTGAAGTAGGAACGTATCTATCGGGGGGAATCGATTCTTCCCTTATGGCAATTCTGGCTGCGGGTAAGACGAAATTCGGCGGTAAAGGTTTTCACGGGAGATTTACCGATTATCCAGGCTATGACGAGAGTGCGTATGCGAAAATTGCTTCGGACTCATTCAAGGGTGACTTGCATATTTCTGATATCACATCTTCTGATTTTCGAGACAACATCCGAAAAGTTATTTATCACCTAGATTTTCCTGTTGCAGGACCTGGATCATTTCCGCAGTACATGGTGTCAAAACTTGCAGGTGATCACCTTAAGGTTGTTCTTGGGGGTCAAGGCGGAGACGAAATCTTCGGGGGCTATGCCCGTTATCTCGTGGCGTACTTTGAGCAGTGCATAAAAGCCGCGATTGATGGAACCTACAAAAACGGCAACTATGTCGTCACTATTGAATCCATCATTCCTAATCTTGGGATACTTCGTGAGTACACACCCCTCATTAAAGAGTTCTGGAAAGACGGATTATTCGGACCACTAGATCAGCGCTTTTTGCGTCTCATTGACCGATCAACAGACATGAAAGAAGAGATTGCTTGGCAAGACTTGGATATCCAAGGTGTCTACGGCCGCTTCTATGACATTTTCAACAACCGATCAAATGTGGCTAAGGAAGCCTATTTCGACAGTATGACTCACTTTGAATTCAAGACACTGCTTCCCGCGCTTTTGCAAGTAGAAGATCGAATGAGTATGGCTCATGGTCTTGAGAGTCGAGTACCTCTACTTGACCATCCTTTGATTGAATTTGCAGCCACAGTCCCCGCAGATATCAAGTTTGATGGCGGCCAGTTGAAGCACTTGTTGAAATCAGCCTTTGGGGCAGAATTGCCTCCGGAGATCCTTAATCGCCGGGACAAGATGGGTTTCCCTGTTCCTCTCAAGGAATGGTTTGCCAAAGAATTGAATGATTTTGTGCTCGATATCGTCGCCAATATGAAGGCAAAAAATCGGGAGTTTGTGAATACTGATGCGGTTCTGAAAAATTTTGGCACGAGCGGTCAGTTCTCTCGTAAGACCTGGGCGCTATTGAGCCTGGAACTGTGGCAACAAGAGTTCCACGACAAGTCAAGCGAGTATCGACAGCTTCTGAATTAGACTTCTGTCGTGAAAATTTTTGTAACAGGTGCTGCTGGCCAAGTTGGGTCCCATGTTGTTGATAGTGCAATTGCGAGGGGAGATGAAGTTGTGGGAATCGACAACTTTGCCACCGGACGTGATGTACATGTAGCAGGATCTTCTCAGTACAACTTTGTAGAAGGTTCCATCTCCAATACTGAACTGGTGCAACAACTCATCAGTGATTTCAAGCCTGACGTGTTGGTGCACACAGCTGCTGCCTACAAAGACCCCGATGATTGGCTCACAGATGTGGATACCAACATTCGTGGAATGGTGAACTTGGTAGACGCGGCAAAGGCAAATTCTGTAGGTCGTTTTGTGTATTTTCAAACCGCACTCATTTACGGAGTGAAGCCAGAAGAAAATCCTGTCTCGCTACAGCATCCGCGCCGTGTAGATAACTCGAGCTATTCCATCTCAAAGGGAGCTGCAGAGGATTACTTGGTTCTCTCTGGATTGGATTATGTCACATTCCGATTAGCAAATGTTGTGGGGCCACGTAATGTGTCAGGACCTCTTCCTATTTTTTATCAACGTCTTTCCGAAGGAAAGAAATGTTTCGTTACGCCCGCTCGCAGAGACTTTGTGTACGTCGGGGACTTAGTAAAGGCAGTGATGATGGCGAGCCAAGGCACCGGTCACGGCGCCTATCATTTCTCTAGCGGTGGCGATGTCGCGATTATTGAGTTGTATGACGAAGTGGTCAAAGCCATGGGCATAAGTGATTATCCTGAGCCTGAGCGCCGTGAACTTTCGCCCGATGATGCGCCATCTATTCTTCTTGATCCGTCTCGCACGTTTGCCGATTTCGGCGATATCGAATTCACGCCACTCAATGTGACCGTGTGGAATGCAGTGAAGTACTACCAAGAATTTGGTGTCACTGGTGGCTACACACATCTAAAGAGCAACGACTAATGCGTCTCCTGATTACTGGCGGTGCAGGTTCGCTCGGTTCGAACATTATTGAGAATATTGGCGATGAGTATGAAGCAATAGTTGTTCTGGATAATTTTGCAACCGGCAAGAGAGAATCATTACCTCCTCGCAACAACGTGGAGATCGTTGAAGGCTCTGTTGTAGATGCTGATCTTGTTAACAAAGTGTTCTCTTCATTGCAACCCACACATGTGATTCACAGCGCTGCTTCCTATAAGGACCCCAATAACTGGGTAGAAGATAGTCAGACCAATGTGATTGGCTCGATCAACGTGGTGCGTGCGGCAGAGGCACATGCGGTGACACGTTTAGTGAACTTTCAGACCGCACTGTGTTATGGCAGGCCGACACAGGTTCCCATACCAGTCACCCATGCTCTGCAGCCATTCACGAGTTATGGAATTAGCAAGACCGCAGGTGAGGCGTTCGTGCTGAACAGCCAAGTTCCATCCGTGTCTCTTCGGTTGGCCAATGTGACAGGACCCCGCTTGGCGATTGGGCCGATTCCAGCTTTCTACAAACGGTTGAAAGCAGGCGAGGGCTGTTCTGTCTCCACAACGGTACGAGATTTCATTGACATGACCGATTTTATTTCAATGTTGAAACTTGCGTTGAAGTCAGATGCGCCTATAGGAATCTTCAACGTATCAACCGGGGAAGGACACACCATTTCTGAGATCTTCCGCCTCGTGGCAGATCACTTGGGGATGCCCGATGCACAGCCCGTGGCAATTAACCCTCCCGGTGCTGATGACGTTGCAGAAGTAGTTCTTGACCCCACTGCAACCACCCAAGTATTTGGCTGGAGCGCAATGGTCTCTTTTGAAGAGACCATCAACAAAATGCTGCATTGGTATGACGCGTATGGCATTACCGATGTATTTAGTCATCTTCAGGAGAAGAAATGATGTATCCCGAGTTTTCTGGTAAGCGTGTTCTTGTTGTGGGTGGAGCAGGCTTTGTCGGAAGCAACCTCTCGCACATGCTTCTACAAAGCGATGTGAAGTCGTTGACAATTGTGGATAACTTCATGTCTTCTGAACATGTGAATGTTCCCACGGATTCACGGACTCATTTGATTCCAGGATCTATTGCCGACGATTTTGTGTTGAGACAGATTCCTCAAAATATTGACTACGTGTGGCACCTCGCTTGTTACCACGGTAATCAGTCCTCCATTTTTGATCCTCTTGCGGATCACGCCAATAACAATGTGACATCACTGAAATTGTTTGAGCACTTGAGTCATCGAAATAACTTGACCAAAGTGGTGTATTCGGCGGCTGGATGTGCAGTTGCAGAGAAGACCTATGGCGAGCCAACTGCAACGCTTGAAGATGCACCTGTGTCACTTTTTCATGACAGCCCATATTCCATTTCAAAGCTGGTAGGTGAGATGTATGGCAACTACTTCTTCACTCGAAGTGGCATGCCTTTTGTAAAGGCACGTTTTCAGAATGTGTATGGGCCACGAGAAATACTCGGTGCTGGTCAATGGCGCGGCACCTATGCCACTGTGTGGCGCAATGTGACCCCTACATTCATTTGGAAATCATTGAATGGTGAGTCACTTCCACTTGATAACGGCGGAGAAGTAAGCCGCGATTTCATTTTTGTGGATGATATTTGCCGAGGGTTGATTGCGTGTGCAATTGGTGGAAAGCCTGGTGAGGCCTACAACATCGCCTCTGGTGTGGAGACCACTATTCGTGAACTCGCCGAGACAATTAAGACAACGACAGGGAACTCTGCTCCATTAGATATTCGCCCCGCACGAGATTGGGATAAGTCTGGTCGACGTTTCGGTTCAACGGAAAAATCCATGCGAGAACTGGGATTCCAAGCACAAGTCTCAATAACTGAGGGAATTGAGCAAACAGTGCAATGGACCAGAGATAATCGTGATGTGATCAGCCAATGTATAGCTAAGCACGAAGAAAAAATGAGAGAAGTGTCATCTCTCTAATCGAGAAGATCGAGAGTGCCAAGTTCGATTTGCCGTTGTAGCTGTGGAATAGATTTCCGCAGTTCATCAAAGGTGCCCACTCCGAGAATTTGTCCTTTATCTACATAGATGACTTGATCTGCGTGCTGCACTGTAGAGAGTCGATGCGCAACGATAACCACTGTGATGGTGCCCCGAAGGCTCTCAATAGAGGACATTACGGCGTGTTCAGTTTCGGCATCCAACGCGCTGGTGACTTCATCGAGAAAGAGCAGTGAGGGGTTTCTATAGATGGCTCTCGCCAGGCCGATGCGTTGTTTTTGGCCACCCGAAAGAGCCTGTTCCGAGAGACTTTCTGTGCCCGAGCGGCCATCGAGAACGTTCAATAACTGGGCGGTAGAGATTGCCTTGTTGACCGCAGTCTCGTCTACGGCTTCTGGACTCCATTCCAGCGCAATGTTTTGTTCCAACGAGAGACGGGCAATATGTGTCTCTTGTGGAACATAGGCAATGGGTGTTGATGTAGACGAGACAGTGCCTTCTTGTGGTGTGAGGAGGCCGAGGCAAATATCTACCAATGTTGTTTTGCCTGCACCTGATGGCCCCACAACCGCATATTGCATGCCAGTAGTAAGGGTGAGATTGATATTGGAAAGAACCTTGTGGGCGCTTGTGGGGTATTGAAAGGAGACATTCTCAAGGACGAGTGCATGGGAATCATTGATTGCCACAGCATCAGAAGTGCGTGAGATCTCTTCGTGAGGGAGCATTGCAAGGCGAGCCCCTGGAGCCGTGGAGAAAAGCTGAAGAATGAGTCCCTGAATTCGATTCACAATTGGCAGAAGACGAAAACCTGCGGCAGCAAAGACAGTGACAGCAGAAACAGCGGCTTCGGTACCAGCTAGCGCATACGTACCACCTGCGATGATTGCTAAACCCATTGCCAAGATGAGTTCCATGAAATAACGAGGCAGCATGCCAAGAAAAATGACACGACCGCGGGCAAGAGCAAGTGAGCGCCTGTGATCTGTTAAGTGAGATGTGAGCGAATGAGATGGGCTGACGCTAAGAAGTTTGCTGAGAGAAAAAGAATCTGACAACGTTTCATAGACATGGTTGGTGTGCGTAACTACCGTTTCTCCCGCACGACTAGAGGATTGTGAGAGCAACTTGTGTTGCACGACTGCAACGACTCCGAAGTAGACGGCAGCAATGAGTGCTGTGGTGGGTTGCAGAAGTAGCAATGCCCCAAGAATGAGAATCGCTGTTGCAGCCTCAGCAACAATGGTGACCACGTTGATGAGCAAACCCTGAACCATATTGGTGGGGCCACGGTCCACGCCGTTGTAGAGATCTGTGACTGATGCATCCACACGCTCGTTCCATGATGTATTCATCAAAGTCTCGAAATTGGTAGATCCAATTCGCACCTCTTCAAGAGCAAATCTTTTTACTGAAGCCCAAGAGATGAGTGTGGAAAACACAGTGCGCAAGGTGAAGAGAACAACTACCAGAAGTAGAATCGGGCCACCGGAGGAAATCTCAATGGACTCGCCATTTGCTGAGGTGCTAAAAACCCGAGATACAAAGTAAAGGGCTACTCCATCGAGCCCTGCAAGAAGAATTAGACCTAGCCCGTAAAGATAGAGCACACGTTTTCCCGAAGAAGAAAGCATGGCGCGCCCTTCACCGAAAATGCGCCAAATTTCTCTCATGGCAGAATCATTTGGTCGGCAATCTGCACAGCTGCCAATCCATCTGCCAAAGTGACAATTCCCTCGTTGTTCTTGTTTTTTACTGCATCACGAAATGCAAGGTGCTCAGCAAGAAGTGGTTCCACTTTGTTGAGCGCAAAACGAATTACATCACCCTCTGACACGCCTCGGAATGATGACACACTGTCCCAGGTGTTTTGGAACTTGGCGTTTTCATAAAATGTGAGATCTGCGGTGAGAGTGTCTGCTACGAGAGCACCTTTGTCTCCAATGACTGTGGTGTTGCGTTCCTTAAAGGGAGACAACCAGTTCACAATGTGGTTCACAATCACGCCGTTTTCTAGTTCTCCCACAGCCACCACCATGTCTTCATGGTCTCTTCCACTTTTGTGTGTGGTTTTTGCAGACACCGTTTTGTAGGGGCTTTGGGCGACCCACGCAGTGAGGTCAATATCGTGCGTGGCGAGGTCTTTCACTACGCCGACATCGGCAATACGTGCGGGAAAAGGGCCTTGGCGGCGGGTGCTGATTTGGTAAATCTCTCCCAAAAGACCTTCTTCTAGTTTTTGGCGCATGGCGCGAAGGGCTGGGTTGAAACGCTCAATATGGCCTACACCACCAATGAGGTTCGCCGATGAAAAGGCTTCAACCAGTTGCAATGCCTCCGTGTGTGTAGGTGCAACAGGCTTTTCAATGAGTGCATGTACGCCGGCCTTAGCTAACTGAAGGCCCAGTTCGAGGTGAAATGCAGTAGGTGCGGCAACAACGCAATAGTCCATGCCGGTAGCGATGAGGTCGTCAAGTGAGTTGAAAAGCGCATGGCCGTTGATGTTGTCTTGGCCCACGAGTGCCGGGTCGAAGACTCCTACAAAATGGACATCATCGATTTGATCAAGAAGTCGCATGTGATGGCGACCCATCATGCCGACGCCGACTAGACCTGCGCGCAGCACGTTATGAACCTGCGCGTGCAACAGAGTTGACCGCTTCCACAATTGTTTCAAGGTCACCTTGACTCAGACTTGGATGCACAGGAAGCGACAGACATTGTGTGGCTACTTGTTCTGTAACGGGAAGATCCAACGAGAGGCCAAAGGATGGAAGGCGATGAATAGGCGTGGGGTAGTACACGCCTGAGCCCACACCCTTCTTTGTCAACTGTTCTGCGAAAGCATCTCTGTTGTGGTCAACCACGCGCACGGTGTATTGGTGATACACATGCACCGCACCTGCGGCGACCGGCGGAGTAACAACTCCTGAGAGGTGCGAGGAGAGAAAGGCAGCATTGGCCTGACGTTGCTCTGTCCACTTAGTTAATTTCTGCAGTTGCACACGGCCAATTGCTGCGTGCAGATCTGTCATGCGGGTGTTGAAACCGATGACTTCGTTTTCGTAACGACGCTCCATACCTTGGTTGCGCAAAAGCCGTACTTGACGAGCGATGTGATCGCAGCCAGTGGTCACCATGCCGCCTTCGCCAGATGTCATGTTCTTGGTGGGGTAAAAAGAAAAAGAGCCTGCCACACCAAAAGCGCCCACCTTTGTTCCGTGAAGCGAAGCAAGGTGTGCTTGCGCGGCATCTTCGAACAACAACAAGTTTTGGCGTTGACAAATAGCTTGCAGTTCGGTCATTGCAGCGGGGTGACCATAAAGATGCACGGGCATGATTGCACGAGTGCGGGGCGAAATTGCTGCTTCAACTGCTGCAGGATCAAGATTGAAATGGTCTGTTTCTATATCTGCAAATACTGGTGTGGCGCCAGTGAGACGCACAGCATTTGCTGTAGCCGCAAAACTGAATGAAGGCACAATCACTTCGTCGCCCGCACGTATGCCTGCTGCAACGAATGCCATATGCAACGCAGATGTACCTGAGTTCACGGCAATGCAGTGTCGGTTGTCTACGTAAGGCGAGAATTCATCTTCAAAGGCCTTTACCTCAGGGCCTTGCGCCAACATTCCCGACAGCAGCACACGGTCTACCGCAGCACGTTCGTCATCTCCGATTATGGGCTGAGCTGCTGGAATCATGTTGATCAGATTTCCTTGAGAGTGTCGGGTGAGTCCAAAAGATATTGAGAGCCATCAACTGGACACTCAAACTTACCGCCACCAATATCTAGTAGCGGTTTTCCGTGTTTACCCACCCAACCCACTTGGCGAGCCGGAACGCCCACCACGAGGGCAAAATCGGGAACGTTTTTTGTGACAACTGCCCCGGCTCCCACCGTGGCCCAACGACCAATGGTTATGGGGGCGACACATACTGCCCGAGCCCCAATAGACGCACCCTCGCGAATGGTGACCCCTACAGGATCCCAATCTGAGGCGCTTTTGAGCTCGGAATTGGGTGTTATGGCGCGGGGGAATTGGTCATTTGTGAGGACAGCAGCTGGCCCAATGAACACACCGTTTTCTAAATGAGCTGGCTCGTACACCAGGGCATAGTTCTGAATTTTGCAGTTATCACCCACATGGACATTTGTACCGACATATGCGCCGCGTCCAATAATGCAACTCTTACCTATTAATACACCTTCACGCACTTGGGCGTAATGCCAGATCTTTGCATTTTCACCAAGCGTGACGTTGTCTCCGACATCTGCAGTGGCATGAACGAACGAACTCATACTTGAGAGGTTAGTTGTTCTAAGGGTGAGACTGTGACGTACACCGAGTTTGTAAGGTGCATAGGTGCATTTCAAGGAAACGTTTTTTCGCTACAGAGAAGATGCATCCTCCGCAGTCTCCACTGCAGTCATAGTTTCCTTGGCATGTTTTGTGGTCGATGCACCTATTGATCTGTTGTGCGTTGTAACGCTAATTGCCGGTGTGTTGGGCTGGTGGATACGCAGTGTTGTTTCACTTGTATCTGGATTTCTTCTTTCCTTAATCACATGGATCTTGGTTGCAGTCGTTTCTAAAGTGCTGGTCCCCGCGTATTCCATCAGTGGACAAGTGGTGTTGATATCAGCTCTTGTTATGACCGTGTTCTTTGCTGTCTTGTTAAGGCCGTATCTTCGAATAGACAACGAATACAGAATTACCTTCCCATTGTTTTCGTTGGTTGCAATTTTTGTGTATCTCACAATCCCGGGACGCGGCTGGACATCTGAAAATGCCTTTGGTGCACTAGTGAACACTGGAGAGGACAATGCAGCATGGCTTGTAGCACTTGCACGCTCGGTGGTGAATGGCGAAACTCGACTATCTGTGGCTAGTGGAACTTCAGGTGGCCCCGGAACCGGTGTACTCATCAATTATGTGCGGCAGCTAATGAGCAGCGTTGGTGAAACACAATTGGTATCTAGCGCAGACAACGGTTTGGTGCTTGTTCGTTCGTATGTGTTTATTGCAGTGGTTCTTGCGGTGATGTGGTTTCTAGTCGCCTTCAAGATGTTGCAGCATCGAGATCTACTTACGCAAACACTTTTTGGTCTAGTTGCAGGCGTAGTGAGTTATGTCTTTTCAATGGGGCTTGCCGCTGTGGGGCATTACTCCGCTGTGGTAGCAGTGCTATTTCTCTCTGCGGCTGTGTATTTCGCAGTGATGATGCCAACCTCGGACCCTCGAGCATTGTGGCTCTCGCGTGGGCTGGTATTCGTATCGCTGATTGCTGCGGGTCAATCGTGGTTTCCATTAACGGGCATTGCATTTGTATTCGCCGGTCTCGTTGTTTTTTTCCTGTTGCGACCATTCCTGCAGAAACGACCCACCAAAAATCAATTGCGGATTGCCGCGTGGGCAACTTCAGTTCTTGTTGTATTTGCGTATCTGTCGTATACGCGGTTGTTCCCAAGTTTCTTCCAGAATGTCACGAGTATTGATTACATCACTTACAACTTGACACTTCCTGGTGGATATTCGAACGTCAACCCATGGCTTGTGATGTTGAGTTTTGGTGTAGTGCTGTGGTGGACTTTCACCCACTCTCATGCAGACGCCATTGCGAATAACTCGCTTATCATCGCGTTGATTTTCCCCATTGTGGGACTGTTTACGTGGTCGTATTTCCTTGCGCCGTTTTCCCCTCAATATGGCGCATGGAAGTATTTGTACATGGGTGCTGCGGTGGTTGCACCATTGGCGGTTCTTGTCGCTGGCGTATTGTTGCCAAGCAATGCCAGCCCTGCGTTAACCCGGGTAATGCCCGTTGCGGTAGTTCTGCTCTTTGCTCTGTATTCCCCACCATGGAACAACATCCGGTGGGTTGACCAAGTGGACGGGGGTGGATACACCTGGGTTGCACCTGTTGTGAGGGAGCTTCGCGAGTCTCCTACTCGTCCCGTTGGTTGCCTCAATACGCTGAAATCTGATACTTCTCAGAACTACATCGGCTATCTCTGTAGCCGAATGGCTTTCGGGTTAGGTGGGTTTGATGATGCCCGCCATCGTGTGTGGACCGCGGGCAATATTTGCACTGTGTCAGAGGAACAAACGGCACTTGAGTGGCCTACATCTGAACTAGAAGACTTAACCGTAATTCTTTTTGATGGAACACGAACATCATCTTTCGCAGGATGTCAAGAAGCAACCAAAAGTGAACCCAATGGCTGGTTGAGCTCCGTTAACTGGAGTGTTGTTCGCAAGCTGGATCCCTATGGCAAAGTAGTGGAGATACCTGCAACACAGCCCACCAAAGAATGACTCTTCCGCTACCACTCTCGCTTACTCTGCGCCTATTAGGTGTTGTTCTATTGGGATCAATGGCCTTTTATGCCATTAATGAATCCTCGCACTGGCTGTTGATGGTGTCACTTTCCTGCCTTGCCACCCTTGCTGTAATGCGACGTGCAAACTTGTTGTTGTATTGGCCTATTGGTCTTCTCGCCGTGATGACTGCGATGTTTGGTGGGTATTGGTGGCAATGGTTCAGTAACCCAGTGGGTGTTGACTCCGATAGTGCACGGACACTTTTTGTCATTCTCACGGTTTTATTTCTGGTTGTTGCTGCGTTACGAGTGGTGTGGCATCGCGATGTTGTCGTTCTTCCGCACGCCACTCGAAGTCTCACCGTCGCGATTATGGCGGCATTGCCCATAGTGCTTATTTATTTGGTGACAATGAGATGGGGAGATGAACCCGGTCGTCTCATCTCTGCGCATCTTGGTGGTGGAGATCATGGTGCCCATAACGAGATCGTGCATCGTTTATTGAAGGCATCGGAAAATGTTTTTTACGAAAAACCCTTGCAGTTGTATGCATATCCGCAAGCTATTCATTTCATGATTGCGAACTTGATTGCATTTACTCAATCCACTTCAACACTTCCTTTGTTAGCACAAGAATATGTAATGGGTGCATGGGTTGAATGGGTGCAGTTTGCAGCCTTCTGTCAGCTTTCCATCGTGGTGTTCATGAAAGGAGCACGTGGGAGCGGACTGCGTCGTGCGCTTTTTCTTCCACCTTTGATGTTTGTGTTTGCCTCAATGGACAGCTTCGTCATGCATCTTTTGTGGTCTGGATTTACAACATCATTGGGAATCACATGGATTTTGCTGGCGTTTCTTGCAGTGTCTGATCGTATGCACTTCAAAGATTCGCTTCGTCAATCGTGGTCAGGATTTGTAGCTCTTGGATTTTTTGCATATGCAAGTTGGTTTGTGTATCAGCCTTACGCGGTGATTTTTGTTGCCATTGCTGGTCTTCTCTTAATTCGGCTCATCTCTACACCTAAAGAATTATCACGCTTACTGTCGCCCGTATCTGTAGTTCTCGAACGCCCCATGGTGTTGTTACTTGCTGTGGCATGTGGCATTTTTATTGTGTTGATTGGTCTGTTGGGAAGTGAAAGTCCCGCAGTGGTGTCACTTCTATTGGACGGAGACTCGTACAAGCCATATTTCTACACTGTGTTGCTATGGGCCTTCTTGTCGATAGCGGGTCATTGGTTGTTAACACGCACAGATGACGTACCTGGAATTGATGTTGTACAGCTGAAATTCTTGCTGGTACATCTCGGTCTTGTTCTCGGTGTGATTCTGACTGCGATGTGGGCAGGAGATTTTGGTCTTCTGAATCAGCCGTACTACACACAAAAAATGCTGTGGGTGTTGCTGTTCGTTTCTCTACCTGTCGCACTGTCTGTGGGCTGCACATGGCTGGAGAAGGTTGAACATCGTTGGCCGGCTGAGAAGCGTCGCGGATTTGTCGCAATTCTGGCTGTCACACTTCTATTGACGCCGCTTGTGCAAGGACGAGAACCTGTCAATGCAACACGAAAATACAATGTTGATTGGTTTGCAAAAGGAATGATGCTTGATGTGCCAGACGAAGAGTACCGTGCAGTTGCATTTTCGTGGGCAGATCAACTGGGAAGTCATGTGAGCAATCTTGCCCTTCGTGCAACATCGAACTTAGTGATGCCCATCAACGTGGCACTTTCGAATAACACTTACCTTGCCTGCAGATTCATCAATGAGAATGATGCAACAGTTGTCTACACGTCAACCCATGGCTATTCGGCCCTTGTGAACTCGGGGTGCAATGCCAATGCGATCTACATCGAAGAAGATCGCATTATGGAGAAGCTCAAGCCGTCTTTTCCATCTCTCACAGTGGGTAACGAACGCTTTGTCACAGATGGGGCGATTGGGGCCGGACATATCCTTCGTGGTTTTCTCCCTATGGAAGATTGGGGAGTCTGGGCGGGGGGATATCAATCTGTATTTGGCGTACGTACGCGTGAGGCAACACCCAATGCAGTGCTTCGAGTGAAGTTTGAGACTCACATGGTGTACGGAAGAGGAATTGGAGTGACTCTGCGAGTGAATGGCGAGGTGAGCAATACTTTCTCGATGCCTCGAAGTGGCGAACTTATTGTGGATGTTGCACTAGGCGATACCGAGGCACGTCAACAATTCGAAGTTTCCATTGAGTGTGAACGCACTGATGAACAAGTCTTGAAAGATGACACATTGGATGGGCCTATTCCCTGTGTGGGATTGAAGTCCTTTGTATTGACTAACGGTCCGTCTTAGACAGACCAGTTACCACCGACGCGCGTCACGCCCTCATCGAATGTTCCCCGTTGAATCACGTTGAAACGGATCGCCTTTTCTAGGTGATCGCAAGGATTCACTTCAGTATTGTCGGAGATATCAACCGTGAGGTCGAATGTTCCCTCAAGAATTGGGAGAGAATCCACGAAGAATTCCACCGAACCAGTTTTTGTATCTGTTGGCAATGGCACACCACGACGTTTTGTATTGGAACCAAACACATTGAAACCATGGAGATGAGTGATGCGAATGCCCACGATCAACTCTGTAATGGGTTGAAGAATTTCGTAGTTCACACGTACACGAAATGGTGCACCGCTGTCGAACGTTTGGGTCTCGGTGCCATCCGTAGATGACATAGTGACGCCAGTAATGCGTACTTCACCTGTACCCCATCTATCCACTGGTTCATCTGAAAGTGAATCATTCTGTGCATGCTCCACGTTGTGGGCAGTGCCGGTGTATTCAGAGACCACCTCGTAAGCGGGACCAATTTTTTGCACTTCACCTTTTTCTAACCACAAGGCGTCGTTACAGAATTGTGAGACTTGACTCAGCCCGTGGCTGACAAAAATGATGGTGCGACCTTCTCGGCGAAATTGTTCAATCTTTTGAAAGCATCGCTGTTGGAATTCTTCATCGCCGACAGCAAGTACTTCATCGATAATGAGAATCTCTGGCTCCACATTGATAGCCACTGCAAACCCTAAGCGCACAGTCATTCCCGAGGAGTAGTTCTTGACAGGAGTATCAATGAATTTCTCTAGACCAGCGAACTGCACGATGTCATCGAATTTGTTCTCGAGATCTTTCTTAGACATGCCCAAAATTGCGCCGTTGAGGCCGATGTTCTCCCGACCTGAGAGATCTGGGTGAAATCCTGCACCGAGTTCCAAAAGGGCAGCTACCCGTCCGTCGGCATGGATGGAGCCTTGGTCGGGGGCCAAGATTCCGGTGAGGCATTTCAGCAGAGTGCTTTTGCCGGAACCATTTGAGCCAATGATTCCAAAGACTTGACCGTGAGGCACTTCAAATGAGACATCCTTAAGTGCCCAGAAGTCTTCATATTTGGCCCGTCGGCCCTTCATCACAGCGGACTTCAGATATTGATTTTTCTCGTGATAGAGGCGGAAACGTTTCCATAGACCCTCTACTGAGATGGCATTGTCAGCCATTTCTGTCTCCGACTTCTAGTGTGAATGACTAGCAAATAGTACCTGTCGGAGTCGCCAGGATGAGTCAGACGAGTGGATTATGAACAACCGAGTGGAAATGCTGCTGAAAGAGATTCGTCACAACATCGATGAGCGGCGCACACGAGGCGTATTTCCCGAAGGGTATGAAGCCTCCGTTGAGAACGAGCACTTGGATGTGCTTGGTGTGAGATCAGAAATCGGAACATCATTTGAGGCACAGATTGCACTGGTGCACACACTGCAAGGCTTAGTGAGTTCTATGGCACCCATTGAGCATGACGCCTCGCGCAACAAGGCTGTGCGATTTATTCGCGAAGTGGCGATGTCGCGCCATCAACTACGTCGCATGAATAATGAACTCGTACAGATCAACCACATCATCACAGAAATTCTGGTGTCGTTAGTTGAGGAAGTTGCTAAGAGCCATTCACGTGGTAGTGCGATTCTTTCTTCGGAATTACAAGCGGTGTCGGAACGTACCCAACTTATAGATGGTTTGGTTGTGGTGGTGCGCGGACTTGAAAAACAAGTCAGTGAGTTGCAGGCACAGATTCAGAATCAGAAATAATCACCCTCAATGAGAATTCTTTACGTGGTTCATAGATATGGATCAGAGATTGTGGGAGGCGCCGAGGCGGCATGCCGAATGTTTGCCGAACAATTGGTGATGCGTGGCCACAATGTGGATGTATTGACCTCGTGTGCGCAAAGTTTCGTGACCTGGGAAAATGTGTTTTCTCCAGGTCGCAGTGAAGTAAATGGCGTGGTAGTACATCGGCTACCAGTGACCGCGCCTCGAGACCCCGTTGCATTCGCTGCACTTCATGAAAAGATTTTGCATGATCCATCACATGCGACTCTGGCAATGCAACTTGAATGGCTTGATGCAATGGGGCCTTTACTGCAAGGCCAAGATGCATGGCTGCAATCACATGCACATGAATATGACGTCGCCATTTTCATGACGTATCTCTATCCGACTACTGCCTATGGAGTACCGGTAGTGCGAGACCTTTTGCCGGTGGTATTGCAACCCACAGCCCATGATGAGCCACCTATTCATTTGCCCTATTACAAGTCATTGTTCAAAATGGCAGATGCTTTTGTGTTTCTTACTCCCGAGGAACGAGATGTGGTGCGAGGAGTTCTTGGGGATGAGCCCGATGGAGTGATGAGTGGAATTGGGATGCCCATCGATGAGCCCATTGCATCAGCGGATATTTTCCGATCTCGTTTCTCGTTGGGCGATGATCCGTATCTGTTGTACGTGGGGCGCATCGACACCATGAAAGGTGTCGCCGAGCTATTCCGATTTTTTGTGGAATACAAAGGGCATCATCCAGGGTCATTGAAACTTGTTCTTGCAGGTGATGCCTCTATGGAGATTCCCGCATATGAAGGATTTGTGCATGTGGGTTTCTTGAGCGAGGAAGAGAAACGCGAAGCTATTGCTGGAGCAGTTGCGTTAGTGCAACCCTCACCGTTTGAGAGTTTTTCCATTGTGGTGTGTGAGGCATGGCTGCAAAAACGACCTGTTCTTGTACAGGGTTATAGCCCTGTGCTGTCGGGTCAGGTGTTACGTAGCGAGGGAGGCCTGCCATATACGGGCTTTGCAGAGTTTGAAGCATGTGTGTCGTTGCTGCTTGATCGCCCAGATATTGCACACGAGCTTGGGGAAAGCGGATCTCGTTATGTGCGTCAGATGTATAACTGGAACCAGGTCTTAGATGCAATGGAGAAAGCTATTGCAATCGCTCAGAAAAAGTATTCACTGAGAAACCAATCTGAATAGTTACTTTTTAGCGATAATCGCAAAGTCCCCAGGGCCGTTGATGCGTTGCCACATTTGCTGAATCATTTTGGTTTGCACGTCAATTTCTTCAATGGCCAACGAATCATCGAGAGGTGATGAAGCCTTGGCTTGAATTGAACTAAATCCTGCTCTTTCGGTGAGAAATGAGAGAAATTCAGGGAAGAGTGGTCGTACATGCGTGGGGTCAATCCAAAACGTTCCCGCACCGACACGAAGTGTCTCAATATTGGGTATCTCAATAATGACTACTCCGCTAGGAATGAGTACACGATGAATCTGGGACAAAACGCTCTCGAGGACCCGCAAGGGTAAGTGCTCTGCGACCTGAAGCATCGTTACTGCGCTGAATGAATTCTGAGGTTGTTGGCTGAGAAAAGTAAGCAGATCTTCCTTTGTAACATCAAGTCCATCTTTGAGCGCGTTTCGTACAAAGACATCATTTGAGTCCACTCCGTGACTACTTATTCCATGTTCTTTCAGGAGTTTCATCCATTCCGCACGCCCAAAACCAAGATCGAGAAGTGGAGCGTCATTACGGTGAACCTCCTTCACAATTGGCAAATACTGTTTTTGTCGATCAGTAATGAGTTCAGAAGAGCCACGGAATCTCTGTTCCAAAGCTTCGTAAGTTTCATCCGATATTGAATGTAGAAATGATGCTTGCTCCAGCGCATCAAGACGTTGTTGAACGCCAGGAATTCCAAGACTCTTGGCGAGGCGCTTAAATACGGGAGCAAAAATACGTTTAATCACAAAAACCTAGTCGCTGAAGGGCAACCACATCCTAGAAGTTGCCCAGCATGAGGTCATACACTTGAGATTATGAGTCAAATCGCCATTGTGGGAACGGGATATGTAGGTCTGTCGACCGGCGCATGTCTGGCCCACCTTGGTCACACAGTGGCATGTCTTGATGTGGATGCTGCAAAGGTGGCAATGCTGCAAAAAGGCATGGTGCCCATTGTGGAAGCAGGTCTTGATGAACTTGTCTCTGAGGGCTTGAGTATTGGACGTTTGAGCTTCACTACTGACGCTGCGACTGCGCTTGCTAATGCTGACGTGGTGTTTTTGTGTCTCCCCACACCACAAGGAGATGACGGCAGCGCAGACCTTTCCTATGTGCTGGCAGCTGCTGAACAGGTACGCGAACTTTTGAAGTCTGGTGCTGTGGTGGTGAACAAATCAACAGTTCCTGTAGGAACAGCAGATGTTGTGCGCAAAGTTCTCAATCGTGATGACGTGGAAGTGGTGTCGAACCCAGAGTTCTTGCGTCAAGGAACTGCAGTGCAAGATTTTCTTCACCCCACTCGTGTGGTGATTGGTGGCGACAATGAGGCTGCAGTGGGCAAAGTTGCCGAGTTGTACGAGGGCGTTGATGCACCGATCTTGAAAATGAAGACCGCATCAGCCGAAGCATTGAAATATGCAGCAAATGCTTTTCTTGCCACGAAGCTCACATTCATTAATGCCATGGCAGATATTTGTGAGGCAGTGGGCGCAGACATTTTTGATGTTTCTACAGGCATTGGTCTTGATCCACGTATTGGTGCAGACATGTTGCGAGCCGGACCCGGATGGGGTGGTAGCTGTTTCCCTAAGGACACACGAGCCCTTGTCAATATTGCAGCCAACAACGGATACGACTTTGCACTCCTACGCGGCGTGATTGAAACTAACGATCAGCACTACGCACGCATTGCACAACGTGTTCTCGAAGAATGTGGTGATTCTGTAGAAGGCGTTGTTGTGGCAGCATGGGGCCTCACCTTCAAAGCAAATACTGATGACTTACGCGATTCTCCTGCAATCAAGATCTTGACGATGCTGCATAACGCAGGCGCAGTGATTCGCGCGTATGACCCCACTGCGAAAAAGCAATATGACCATTACCCATGGATTGAAGTATGCGAGACACCCCTAAGTGCATGTGAAGGGGCAAGCGTTCTCGCAGTGTTGACTGAGTGGTCTGAGTTCACCCATGTTGACCCCTTGGTGATTGCACAGGCAATGAAGCATCCGCGCGTAATTGATGCACGTAATCACCTTGATCGTGAATTGTGGCAGGACCATGGATTTGTGTATCGAGGTGTGGGCCGATGATGCGAAAGCGTCGGCCATTGTTGCCAGCGCCCGATGCGCGTCAGTCCCAGGGAGATGAAGTTCTGCCAGGTATTCCTTTCTCTATAGGAATCACGGAGTTACTTGAAGAACACAATGCACAGTCCGACACGGTGATTGATCCGCGTGCACCTGGTGGGCTCAGCAGTTTTGTGGCGTGGCTTGCCGAAGTGCCTGCGCGTTCCGTGTCGGGACTTCCCAGGTATATGCAGGCTGTGTATAACGAACGCAATGATTTGCAAGCGCATTATCCCGAAGTGAAATCTGGAGAACTCACTCGGTTTGCATGGTGGGCACATGTTGCTGGTCGATTTGAAGCACCTACATTTCGTCTCTTTGGTCATGAGGTTCACGTGCGTCGGATTTTGCGAGACGGCGGCCGTGTTAATGGTGGCACTGATGCCATTGGTTTTTTCAATGCAGAACATGGCATTGGCGAGGCATCACGACTTTTAGTGGAAGCGATGCGCGCAGCCGATGTTGCTGTCTCCACAGTGGGATACCGCAACACAGAGAGCCGCCAGAATTATGTCTTCGATACTGATGAAGTGGGCACGTATCGCACAGTGATTGCAGCAATTAACGCTGAGTTGAACAAACCAATGCGGGATTTATTTGGCGCTCATTTCTTCCGTGACACCTATGTGATTGGTCAATGGTTTTGGGAGCTTGAAGTTGCACCCACTTGGTATGCCGATGCATATCAATATGTAGATGAACTGTGGGCTCCCACTAAGTTCATTGAAGAGATGTTGCGACGCGAGGCACCCTCACGTGTGCATGTGCGCCATATGCCTTTGCCATTACGCAAGCCACGCGTTATTGAAGATGCAACTCGTGCAGATTTAGATCTTGATAACCGTTTCATGTTTCTTTTCACCTTTGACTTCATGAGTGTGATGAAGCGGAAGAATCCTCTTGGCTTAGTTGAGGCTTTCAAGAAAGCATTCGCTCCTGGTGAGGGTCCGATGCTGGTGTTGAAATGCATTAATGGAGAGACTCGCCCGGAAGGCTTTGCAGAATTGATGGCCTCCTGTGAGGGTCGTGACGACATCATCGTGATGAACAAGTATCTCGATTCCCATTTATCTGCTGCATTAATGAACGTGTGTGACTGCTATGTATCACTGCACCGATCAGAAGGATTAGGACTCACCATTGCCGAGGCCATGTTGTTGGGTAAGCCTGTGATCGCTACGGGTTATTCAGGAAATCTGGACTTCATGGGAGAAGAGACTTCATTTATGGTGCCATGGACGAGGGTGAAGGTAGGCGAAAACGCCGAAGCCTATGATGCAGATGCGACATGGGCCGAACCTGACCTCGATGTCGCAGCCCAACTCATGAGACACGTATATGAAAACCCCGACAATGCACGCGAAGTTGCGTTGCGCGGAAAGAAAGATTTAGAGACACGCTTTACACCAGAGCGCACGGGCGCCCGGATGAAAGTGCGTTTGGAAGAAGTATGGGAGTCCATTGATGGCAAATAATCCACTCCGCAAAATCGTAAGTCGTGTGGGCATGGCAATTGATTGGCGCGTACGCGATGTTCTCGAATCTGAGCGCCAGGCCACCATTGAATTGGGCAAGACCTTTGTTGCCGGCGCTGCACAAATTACAGATCAACAAAACTTGTTGGAACAACGTGTTGCCGAATTGGAAAAGCGCATTGCCGAGTTAGAAAAAGGCACGCACTAGTGAGTTCACCTCTTGCCCCAGTGAAGCGCGTGGCCGCATCACATGAATTGTTGTGGAACTTGACGTTGCGCGAATTGCGCACCAAGTATCGCCGAAGTGTTCTGGGGTGGGGTTGGTCCATGATGAACCCCTTGGCAACTGTTGCCATCTACACCTTTGTGTTCGGGCATCTGTTTAAAGCACAAGCCCCCCTTGGTATCAACAGTGATCTACAAGTGTTTGCGTTGTATTTGTTATGTGGGTTGTTGCCATGGAACTTCTTTATGTTGGTGACCAACACCGGAATGAACTCACTTCTTGCCAATGCAGCATTGGTGCGCAAAGTGGCCTTCCCACGCGAGGTGTTGGTGTTTGCCAATTCATTACATGGCATTGTGCAGTTCAGCATTGAGATGGGGCTTCTCACTGTTGCCTTATTGATTGCGGGCAGCATCTTTTTGCCATGGATTCCCGTAGTGCTTGTGCAGATGGTGTTGTTGTTGCTGTTTGCATCTGGCTTGGCGTTGGGTCTTGCTGCAGCAAATGTGTATTTCCGAGACCTTGGCTACTTGTGGCAAATCTTTAGCCAAGTGTGGTTTTTCGCAACGCCCATTGTGTACACGCCAGATCTCATTGAAGGTCGCGTGCCTGGTTGGGTAGAGGCAATGTTGGATTACAACCCCATGGCAGTGTTTGCACAAGGTTTCCGTCGCTCTATGTATGACAGCGCTTTCCCTGGGTGGGACAACTTGGCCGCGTGTGCAATTGTCGCAGTTGTGTCGATGGTGCTCGGCTGGTCGCTGTTTACACGCTTGTCGCGACGCTTCGCCGAAGAGCTGTAGTTACATCTTGCGCAATCTGCGCAGTTGACTGTGTATGTAGGGCCGTGCACGACGTTGCCCGCCGCGTTCAATAATTGCTGTCTGTAATCGTTCAAGAGATGCGATGACTGTGTCTGTGCGTGGGGTGCGACCCATGCCGATGCAATCTTGTAACCACCCAGCCGGGCTTTGATGACCGCGTGAGTTGTTGCATCTCTTGCAGGCAGCTAGTTCGTTTTCTATCCAACTAGGGCCGCCTTTAATACGCGGCACAAGGTGTTCGGTGGTGGGGGTGTTCAAGGTGGCATCTAGTGGGGCAGAGCACCAGACGCAATAAGGACCATCGCGCTCCAAGATCGCGGCCATGCGCTCGCGGCGATTCATTTGGCGAGATCCATGGCTTGGTCGAGGCTCCACAACCGCTCAGGGTAGGGGTTCCCAATGGTTTCGCGTTGAGATTGGTTGTAGCGCTAGCTTCTACGACCGAAAACACGAGCAGTGTTTGTGTGTAGTGTTACGAAACATTTGGTGATTTACGCACCAGAGAATTTATCCAATGGGGGGACAATG
>WLGS01000029.1 GCA_009703125.1 Actinomycetota bacterium | reverse complement strand
TTTCTTCATCGGGCATCTCGCGCGACTTGTCATAGGACTGTTCGGCATAGAAGTTTCCGATAAATCGACGGAAATAGATGCCGATGATGATGATCCACATGAATATGGATCCACCCAGTTTCATGATTCCACCGGCGGCCTGTTGATCGCTCAGCATGCTCACGCCCCACACGCGCACACCGTGGTCGTAATGGTCGTACACGGAGCCTTCAGCAAAGGTCAGCCAACCTGCAGGAATGGTGGGAATCAAAGATGTGCCAAACAGATAAATCATCTTGGCTCCATCACTCATGCGCCATTCTCGAATGGGTCCACATACAGGAGTCCAGAACATCAGAGACGTGAAGACAACTAACACATGCAATGAATAGTGAAGTGGTCCGCCATCAGCACTCGCATTCACCAATGCTGGAGTGTGTGTGAGCAACAACGTCAAGTTGTACACCACGACGCCCACCACTGGCAGCGTGAGTGCGCGAACTACACGGTATGTCTTGCCATTTCCGATGAGGATACGAAAGAGCCACTCCGGCGTTGCCAATAGTGCAAGAGGCGGCACCATGTAGGTCAGGATCATGTGTTGCACCATGTGCACCGAGTACAAATACTCCTCCGCAATATCGTGCATTGGCCAATCGCTTGCGAACCACAACAACGCAATCATCAAGATAAACATGCGCATCTGGAACTTGGAGATCACCTGGCCCTCTGGGGCTACTTTGGGTCCCACCACTTTGATGGCATAGATAAACGCAGCAACGAGTCCACCAACTAACAGCCACACCTCGGGGTGTGCTTGGAATCTCCAGGGATTCGTATTGACTTCTGCAATGATGCCGAGGGGGGACACGGCAAGACTTCCTTTACCTACATGAAGAACTTGAAGGTAGCCAACGCCGCAACATATACGAAGATGGCCAGACCAAGCCCGATATAGAACATGAGACTAAAGAGCTTGTTATCAAACTTGAGGTGCATGAAGTAGGACACCACCATGAAGAACTTCACAAACATCATCGCGATGAGCGATGGAAGGAACAGTGGGCCAAAATCCACGTAGTACGTGGACACTTCTAACGCTGTGATAGCAGCAAGAATGAGTGCGATTTTGATGTAGCCCGCATCGGACATGCCGTGTTCATGGGTGTCTTCGTGTGACTCAGTAGCTGTGCTCATGTTCTCCCCTTTTCGATCAGGCCGGAATCAGATAAACGAGCGTGAAGATGATGATCCACACCACGTCCACGAAGTGCCAATACAAGCCCACAATTTCCACTGACTCTGCTTTGTCACCAGTGGCACGATTCTTCTTCAGAATGCCCACGGTGGACAGCAACATAATCACACCCACTGTCACGTGCACTCCGTGGAAACCCGTCAAGGTGTAGAAGCTTGAAGAGAAAAGGCTCGTGGAAAATCCAAGGCCTTCACGGTAGAACGCTGTGAATTCATAAATCTGGCCGCCCACAAAAGTTGCGCCCAAGATTGCAGTCACAAGCAACCATAAATTGGTGCGCGAATAGTCCTTGCGTTGTGCTGATGTCACAGCGAGCACCATGCTCAATGACGACATCAACAACACAAAGCTCGACACCGAGGTAAATGGGATGTCAAAGATCTGCTCAGGATGTGGGCCATCGGAAACACGGCCGCGATAGAGCATGTAAGTGGAAATCAATCCACCGAACAACAAGCACTCAGAACCCAAGAAGAGCCACATGGCCAACTTGTTATTTGAGATACCTGTCGATGAATGTCCGTGATCAGCTGCGTGATCAGCGGAGTGTGTTGCGGTCTCAGCCAATTGGAGCAATCTCCTTCGTGCTGCCATCTACAGATGGCGGATCGATTTCTGAATCGTCTGCGGTGGAGGGCTCTAATACCCAGCCAAAGACAGAGAAGACCAGGATGGCTGCACCCACGACCATGACGGGCACGCCGTAGACGACGCCCATACACAGCACACCAATGCCAAGTGCCAATACCAACGGCCAGTACGAAGGCGAAGGCAAGTGAATATGCGCATCGGCTGCATCTTCTTCTGCCTTGATAACTTCTTCCGCTGTGGCATAACGCTTCATAGTGTGCGTCGCTGTGTCTTCTGCATACTTGCGATGGAAGAACTCATCGAGGTGGTGCACAACAGGAATGCGATCGAAGTTGTGAGGCTTGGGTGGGTTTGTGGTGATCCACTCCAAGGTGCGTGCATCCCAGGGATCTGCAGGTGCAACTTTGCCCTTCTTTGCAGTGTGCACGATGTTGATCAAGAAGAACAACACACCGGCGGCCAAGATGAACGAACCGATTGACGCAATCAAGTTCCAGAATCCGAGGTTGAAGAATCCTTCACCAGCACGAGCTTCGGTCCATACGTACATACGGCGAGGCTGGCCTTGCAGACCGAGAATGTGCATCGGACCAAAGGTCATGTTCATACCAATGACCATCAGCCAGAAGTTCCATGAACCAAGTTTTTCGTTCAGCATCTTGCCGAATACTTTTGGCCACCAGTAGTAGAAACCTGAGAAGAGACCAAACACCATTCCACCAAACAACACGTAGTGGAAGTGAGCAACGATGTAGTACGTATCTGTTTGTTGTGTATCTGAAGGTGCAACAGAGTGTGTTACGCCTGACAAACCACCGATGGTGAACAAGGTGACCAAGCCAATTGCGAACTTCATTGCGGTGGTGTACCAAATCTTGCCGCCCCACATTGTGAGCAACCAGTTGAACACCTTCACACCAGTAGGAATTGCAATTGCCATGGTGGCAATAGAGAACACTGCTACCGATACGGGCCCAAGACCTGAGGCGAACATGTGGTGAGCCCACACGCCGAATCCCACGAGCCCAATTGCTGCACCGGAGAACACCACGAACGGATAACCGAACAGGGGCTTACGTGAGAACGTGGGCAATACTTCAGAGATAATTCCGAATGCCGGCAGAATCAACACATAGACCTCTGGGTGTCCAAAGATCCAGAACAAGTGTTGCCACAGCAACGGGTCGGCGCCTTGAGACACATCGAAGAACGTTGCACCATACGAACGCTGGAACATCAGAAGAACAAGTGCCACGGTAATCACAGGAAGTGAGAACACGAGCAGGAACTGCACAACCAAAATCATCCAGGTGAAGATGGGCATCTTCATCAAGGTCATACCTGGCGCACGCATGTTCAACACGGTGACGATCAAGTTGATAGAGCCAATTAGCGATGCAAGACCAGCAACCTGGAGACCCAGCACCCAGTAATCCACACCGTTGCTAGGTGAGAACACAGGACCCGAGTTTGGTGCGTACATAAACCAACCACCATCGGCTGCCCCACCCAAGAACCATGAAGCGTTCAGAATTAATCCGCCCACTACAAGCAGCCACAACGAGAGCGCATTCAAACGTGGGAATGCCACGTCGCGCGCACCAATTTGGAGAGGCAAGAAATAGTTTGCGAAAGCAGCAGCCATAGGCATACCAAAAAGGAACACCATGGTGGTGCCGTGCATGGTGAACATCTGGTTGTACTGGTCAGCACTAAGAATTCGACCATCTGGAGCAGCTAGCTGCAATCGAATGAGGAGCGCTTCCACACCACCCACGATGAAGAAGAACAATGCAACGGCTCCGTACATGATGCCGATCTTTTTGTGATCGACAGTAAAGAGCCACTCGCGCCACCCGGAGGAAGCCACCGGACGCTTAATGACACCAAACGCCTGTGACGGAGTCACTACTGCCGGAACAGTTGCGGTGTCGGGTCTTTCGATGATTGCCATGGTGATCTCCGATTTACTTCAAGGTGAGTAGGTAGGCAACGAGTTTGTCGATGTCATCCTCGGTCAATGCCAGATAAGGCATGCCGCGATACTTTCCATCGCTGGGTCCAAGCAGATTGGGTTCTGCATACATCGGTTTCATTTCCGGTGCATTGCGCAACCATGCGCGCAAATCTTTTTGATTCAAACAATCCTCGGTAACGCCCTTGAGGTAGGCCTCACCAAACTTCTCGCTTGGGGCACCCCACACATCTGCGCGGCACTTCTCGTTCACCAAGTCAAACATTGCGCCCGCAAAGGTATTGCGTGTCATCAATGCAGTGAGGTTAGGAGCAGCACCTGAGTACACATACTCATCGGGTGCAGAGATGATGGGCTTGCCTTGTGCGTCTTTCAATCCGTTGACTTGGTGGCAACGTGCACACTGTGCGATGTAGACAGCTTCACCCTCTGCTTCAACAGTTCCGGCCGCGGGTGGGACATACGCCTTTTGTTGGTTGGCAACCCACTTGGCGAAATCCTCTTTCGACAATGCAATTGCTTCCATGCGCATGTTGGCATGTGAGAGACCACAGAACTCTGCGCACTGACCTGCATACAAACCAGGCTCATTAGCTTCAAGTCGCAGCAAGTGGACTCGACCAGGAACTGCGTCTTTCTTTCCGTTCAATGCGGGAATCCAGTACGAGTGAATAACGTCGCGGCTTGTTTCGCGAAGAAGAACTTTCGTTCCTGCAGGGAAGACCAATTGCCCCGATGTCACGATGGGCTGATTGATGCCATGTTCTGGTTGGACGGGGTAGTCATATTCCCACCACCACTGTTGACCAGTGACGTTGATGACAATTTCAGTGTCTTGTGTTTCTGCGAGATCAAAAATGGTGCGGAAGGTGAACACGCCCACAACACTCAAGATGAGTGCGGGAACCACGGTAAGTGTGATTTCCATGTATGGCTTGCCGTGACCTTGCACAGGAATTTCCTGGCCGCGATCTTTGAACTTCCAAAAGATGTACAGAGCCAAGCCCAACACAATGATTCCCACTACATAGGCAATGGGGAAGACCAAGTTGTCCAAATCATGGATCATCTCGGCATTGGGGCCTTTGGGCTCCCATGTGTCTTGTGGAGCATTTTGCGCACAGCCCGCCAAAGTGGCGCTAGCGGCAATACCAACAAGGGTTCCCAGAATGCGACGACGCGATGACTTCACGCGACTTACGGTATCCATTGACTTCTCCGTTGTGATGGGTTCGTTGATGTGGCTCACGGCACCACCAACTTGATCTCTCCGTTAGCGCCAGGCACGGTGAACGAGAAAGGCTCTTCTGCGGTGGCGGGTTTCGGAATGGTCAGGGTCAGAACTTGTTCCTGGCCTTTGCCGGTCAACTGAGTACAGGTACCGAGTGGCTCCACCACGTCAGTGTCACCCACCTTTGCCGAACCCAAGTTCACCACGAGGCGACGCTCGGAGTCATCCAAGTTGCGGAACAACACGGTGGTCGAGTTCATACGAGGAATGGTGATGGTGTCCACTTTGCGGTCAAGACCGATCATCTTGGCCGACACTTCGTTGTTCTCCACGGTGATGGTGGCAATCACTGCCTTGCGCAAAGGAACTCTGTTGTTGGCGTGCTTGTCGTAGTACTTCGACGCTTCTTCGCCACATTCACGATGTTCGATAGCAAAATGATCTTCGCGTGCTGCATCCACCAATTGCTTACGTTCGCCACTGAGTGCACTCACTACACCAGCAATGGCCAGCAACGCGATGGATACAGGCAAGACAACACTGAGTGCCTTCTTGCGCAGATCTGTACGGGCTGCGAATACAAAACCAAGAGCAAAGATGACGGCTGCAACCAGCATGAAGAATATGGTTGCTGCATCTTTTGACACGGCCAAGAAGATTCGTGAGAACAAGAACGCCACGATGATGGTCAACACTGCCGACAAGCCTGGATACTCAATCCCGCCCAACACTTTGGCGCGCACTTCACTGTTATACGCAGCATTTGCAGATGCGCGATCAGACCAACCTTGCACCATCCATTCCACGCCACCGCCGACAAGCACGGCGATGCCCAAGACGAACACAACTGGCTCAGTGGCAAGACCCAGCAACACCATTGCTGCACCCAATGCCACAACTATTGGCCAAAACGATGCCGACGCAGGACCAGCACTTGCATCAACTGCTTGCTCCACGGTTTCTGTGTCGCTGTCACGGGTGAAGATTGAAACGCCCGACAAAGTTGCAGCGCTAGTGATGAGTCCCACCAACGCTAAGGCGCCTAAGTCTGAAGGGTTGACAAGGAAGAGATAGAGAACGGTTGCTACAACAGACAGCGCTGTGAGCCCGATGAAGTATTTGGAACCTGTTGTAAACATTTGGACCTACTTCTGTACGTACACGAAAAACCACACAGCAGTGAATGCCGCCGTGAGGAAGTACCAATACAACGCGTGTGCAGTGATGACATGACTGTCATCGTTGCGACCGCCTACAGAGCGGAAGAATGCAACTGCACTAAAAACAATTCCACCGCTTACAAGCAACAACATTGTTCCTGTAATTGCGTAGAACATCGACTGGTATGCACCATCAGAGATGCCCACACCCATCTGGGCATACACAGCAAGTTGGGCATTCACGATTGCAACTCCAAGCACACCAGTGATGATGAGAGCGAGTGAACGGTGTTGACCATCACGATTCTTTGAGGCGTATACGGCCCACTGCGCCATAAGAGCTGCAAAAGGAAAAGTTGCTGCCATGGTGTTAGCTGCAACTTCTGGAATCTTGATAGAGGCGGGTAGCCAATCTTTGATTTGCTCAAGTCCGTCAGCAGATGTGCGCACTGGAGCACCAGCGCGGAATCTCATCCACATGCCGAGCATTCCTGCAATCAACATTACTGCAGCTGAAACAACCAATGCGGTTGCCACAACAAGTTGGCGCCGAGGTGCCGGTGCAGGAGCGGAAGGTAATGCCAATGTCATGCGGGTACCTCTTGTGATGGTTTGACGTCTAACAGCGGCTCACTTGAGGACACTGTTGCAAGGGCAGCGAAGTTGTCAGCTGGTGCAGGAGATGGAATTGACCACTCAAGAGTGTGTGCATCCCATGGATCATCGCTTGCGCCAGCACCTTTGCGCACTGCAGCAAAAAGCAATCCCACATAGGCAAGAACAACAAGTGCGATGACTGCTGAACCTGCGCCCGCGAGAACATTCCACAGACCAAGTGGGCCTGAGTAATCGAAATCATTCACTGCGTCTACGGGCTGGTCTGCGAAGCCAGCGACATAGAGCGGCAACGACGCAAGAACCACACCAATGAATCCCAATCCGGCAAGGCCAAGAACTTTCTTGTCGTCAAGAACAACGCCCCACAACTTTGGTGCCCAATATGTGATGCCGCCAAGTGCTGCGAGGAGTCCTCCGTAGACCACGTATGCAGTCACGCCTTCTCCAAATGATGTGCCCACAAGTGCAGCATCGCCAATGTGTTGCACAAAACTTCCCGCCACACCAGCAAGAAGCATCAATGCTCCCAACAGTGCAAAAGCAAAAGATGCGTTGACGCCGGGGCGACCTTCTTTAAAGGACAACATTGCAACCGCAACTGTCACCAATGCACCCAACAATGGCAGGCCATTGAAGAACAAGAACAAAATTGTGCTGGACAGTTTGTCGCCAGTGGTACCGGACAAATCAAGCACGTGAGCAGTTTGTGTGACTGCACCAAGAGTTGCAGTGGTAATCAAGGCAATACCTGCAAGCAGTACTGGGCGCAGTGGTTGACGCGTGCGAGCCGTGACTGGTGCAATTTCAGCCAAGACACCCAATGCCATAACGATTAAGACAAATGTTTGTGGCTGTGCGTACACCCAGCCCAGCCAAGTGTTGATGACCTTGTTGTCGCCAAAAGCTGTCTGGCTATAAGTGTGATCTACGTAGAGATACGCAACGGTGCCAATAGCAACCGGCAAGCTCAACACAGAGGCAACCGAGCCCATTAATGCTGACCAAGAAAAAGCCGGCACATCCATCAGACCCATGCCAGGTGCACGCGATGTCAACACAGTGGTTGCGACAGATACTGCGCCAGCCAAAAGTCCTGCGAGAGACAAGCCAAGACCTAAGAGATACAAATCGACCATGTCGGAGCTACCACCGCCAGGTCCACCGTTTGCGATAAATGAAATGAGCACAAGGTCAGTACCAAGTGCCCAACCCCAAAAACCCAACTGTGCAAGGCGTGGTAATGCGATCGCGCGAGCGCCCACTTGCATAGGCACAACAGCGATAGCAAGACCAATAAACAGTGGCGCAAGAAGTCCGAAAACAAGTGCGTGACGATGAAGTTGCGTGAGTTGCAATGCAGCGTCTGCATCGAAGAACTGTGCGCCATCTGGATTGATGCGTTCAAAGCCAATAAGCGCGCCGATCACGGCGACGGCAATTGCGTAAAGAAGCGACAAACCGATGAACAAGCGGCCAATCTTTTTGTGATCGCTGCTTGTCACCCATTGGCCTACGGATGCGACGAAGGACGAACCCGTGGTGTGTGTCGATACGCCGACGTGAGTGTCGATGGTGGTCATTTTCCGATGGTCTCCCAGAGTCACCCTTTTGCTCTCTGCAGAACGCGGGGGTGATTGCGCCTAGTTGTAACGACTCAACACTACCCACCACTCACCGCTCAAAGGGAAATCCTCGTGCGGTCTGCACTTCGTGCAATTGCGCATATTTAGCGGATGAAGACGTCCACGGTGAGGGCCACGAAAAGAAGCGAAATGTAGGAAATCGAGAACGAAAAGAGCTTCATCGCAGCACCGGGAGTCTGTCGGCGACCTAGTGCAATTGTGCCCCACAGGAAAACGCCCCCCAGAACCACTGCCGAGACTCCGTAGACCCATTTCATCTCCGCAACGGGGATCACCACCAAACTGGCGGCCACTAGTGCAATTGTGTAACGGATCATCGATGCGATGACCTTCTCGGGCGTTGCCACTGAAGGCAGCATCGGCACTCCTGCTGCGGAGTAATCATCTTTGTGGCGAATCGCCAAAGCCCAGAAATGGGGCGGGGTCCACAGGAAAATCAGCAAAAAGAGCAGCCAAGGGGTCCAGCTCAGTGAATTCGTCACCGCTGCCCAGCCCACCAGCACGGGTACTGCTCCGGCAGCGCCGCCAATCACAATGTTTTGAGTGCTATTTCGCTTCAACCACAGCGAATACACGAAGACGTAGAACAGCGTGGCCGAAAGAGCCAGACAGGCCGCCAAGAAATTTGCACCCGCCCACAAGATGCCAAATGCCACCACTTCCAGCGAAATGGCAAAAATCAGAGCGTTTCTTGGGGAGATCAGTCCGGTCACCAAAGGACGATTTTTGGTCCGCTCCATCAAGGCATCAATGTCCCTATCGATGTACATATTGATGGCGTTCGCACCGCCGGCAGCCAAAGATCCGCCTACCAAGGTGATCAGAATGAGCCACAACGAGGGCCAACCGCCTTCGGCCACCACCATCGTAGGAACAGTGGTAATGAGCAATAACTCAATGATTCGAGGCTTAGTTAGAGCGATGTACCCCGCAACAACCGATTGAGGTGCGCGATTTGACTCATGTCCTCGACGCTTCAATCGCGAGGGGACTACGGGGCGAACATTGAGGGGCACGGGTACTCATCGTATGGGTGGTAGGCAATCTCAACCAATCGCAAGCAGAATGTTTCCGTGTCATTGACCACATCACCCCCACCATTGAGCATCCCGGTGTCCTCCCAAGACACCCAGATTGCCGACCCCGATGTGGACACCACCGAGACCACCGAAGTCGACAAGCCCTGGATTGTGCTGGTGTGGAATGACCCCATCAACTTGATGTCGTATGTCTCGTTCGTGTTTCAAAAACTTTTTGGCTACTCAAAAGAAAAAGCCGATGCCCTGATGCTGGATGTGCATGAAAAAGGTCGTGCCGTGGTGTCCACTGGGCCACGTGAACATGCCGAACTCGATGTTTTTCGTCTTCATGAACATGGTTTATGGGCAACCATGCAACAAGACTCATGAGACGACGACGCCCCTCTGGCCCCATTGAGGCAATAGGCAATGGCACTTTTCTCATTAACTTGCCTGAACAAGATCGCCTCACTTTGTCGGGATTTGTTGATCAACTTGAACAGTTATTGCATGCAGATACTCAAGACCCTCGTGTGCGACGGCTTTTTCCTGTGGCCTATCACGACGATCCCGATCGAGATGCCGAGTACCAGAACTACATGCATGATGAACTTCAGCAATCTCGCTTGAACTCCATCGCCATGGTGCGCGAAGTTCTCGCGCATGATGAACCTCTCACCGAGGCCCAGCTCCACGGATTCATGATGATCATCAATAATCTTCGCCTCGTGCTGGGCACTCTTCTCGATGTGGATGAATCCGCCGATACAGATGACATTGATGAGTCAGACCCTTTATTTGGCCAGGCGCAGCTCTACGGATATCTCGGTTGGCTCCTTGAATGGACAGTGTCTGCAATGACAGGGGAGTAAAACCGTCATAAGTTCCCTAGATTCGAGAGAAGGCATTTGCCCCTTCGGCTGATAGCGTCATATTGCTCTCAACCGGAGTCGTTCTAGCCCCCATCGTCTAGCGGCCTAGGACACCACCCTTTCAAGGTGGCGGCACGGGTTCGAATCCCGTTGGGGGTGCAAGAGACCAGTGGTTTCCACATGGTCCCGTGGTGAAGTTGGAGTTCACGCCGGCCTGTCAAGCCGGAGGTCGCGGGTTCGAGTCCCGTCGGGACCGCCATCAATGGCGGATCGTCATTGTCGTTGTGTTTCTCAGAGAAATCTGAGAGGCATCACGGTCGAGTAGCTCAGTTGGCAGAGCACACGCCTGAAAAGCGTGGGGTCACCGGATCGACGCCGGTCTCGACCACCAGAGATATCTATTGCTCGCGCAATCGAACCAGAGTTTCTTGCGCAACGGTTGCCACATGTGTTCCGTCTTGTGAGAACACGTATCCGAATGCCAACCCACGACCATTGATGTAGGCATGGCAATTCATTTCATAAAGATGCCATTGACTTGAATCAATGTCGCGGTGAAACCAGATGGTGTGATCAAGGCTTGCGGAGAAAAACGCATTTTCTTGATTCCAGCGTTCGCGTAATTCAGGAACGCCACGAATAACTGCACCTGTGGGAAGGTCGTCTGACAGGTACGCCAACGCACATCGATGCATGAGTTGGTCATCGCCAAAGTTTTCCTTCACGCGATACCACGACATCAACTGCCCTGATCCGTCTCGCTTTTCTGCAGGAACAAATTCAAAAGGAATCTCACGTTGTTCAATATGAGGCGACCATGTATCAGTAGGCGCTAAGTCATCAGGTTGTGGAATATTTGAAGCCATCGCAACCGATGAAATTTCCGGCGAACCCTCTGGCAATTGATAACTCGCTTCAAGATTCAAAATTGCGCCATTGGATTGCCGCGCGACAACACGGCGTGTACAAAAACTTCTTCCATTACGTATGCGATCTACTTCGTAGCGCACTGTTTCGGAGTTATCTCCACGACGAATGAAATATGCACGGACAGAATGCGGAAGGAAACCTTCTTCAACTGTGGACGATGCAGCACGTAATGATTGGGCCACGATGTGGCCACCGTAAAGTCCGCCCCATGGATACGGAAAGCCCTCGCCTGCCACTACATCAATGCCATGTGGCGTGAGTTCGAAAAGTTTTTCAAGACTCATGAGATCTCCAACACAACAAGCACCTCGTTGGAGACATGGCTTTCAAGTTCAAAAGTTCCCGCGACATTTGCGGTAAACGACAACGTTGCAGGTGCACCTGGGGCCATCTTCTTCGACACGATGTCGTATCCATGGAGGTGATACTCGTCTTCTTGCGTGGGATTCACCAACGTAATGCGCACCTCATCACCAAGTGCCACCACTTCAATGCGGTCGTTGCCCGAGTTTTCTCCCACGGTGACGTCAATCTCAAGTGGTTCAACTGCAACTGTTGTTGTGGTCGCCACTGTTGTGGTGGTGCTGGTGGTCGAATCAGACGAAGCACATCCCGACACAATCATCATGAGCACAGCACATGCACCTAAAACTTTTTTCATGGTTTCATTCTTTCAAGAAACAGCGCTACTACCTCGGCGCTGTATTACGAACCGAATTCGTAGCCTAAATCTGGGGCGGTCAACAATGGTCGGTATTCAATGCCTGCAGCTGCAGCCATGTCGGCACAGGTTCCTCCACGGTCAACAATCACTGTGATGAACACTGGATCTGCGCCAAAGGCACGCACGGCATCCACCGCTTCAAAAATACTTGTGCCTCGCGTCACCGTGTCTTCAGTAATCACCACCTTGTCGCCCGGTTGCAGAGCGCCGGCAATGCGCCCCGTGATGCCGTGATCTTTGGCTTCTTTGCGCACACTAAAGCTGCGTAACTGTGACCCGCGTGTAGCCGCAATCGCTGCAATGCCGTAGGCAACTGGGTCTGCACCCATGGTCAAACCACCAATGGCTTGGGCTTCTTTGGGCAAAATCTCAAGCGCCGCATTTGCAACTGCAAGCATTCCGTCGGGGCGGCACATGGTCTGTTTCGTATCGAGAAACCATGAACTTTGTCGGCCAGATTTCAATGTGAAAGATCCAGTCTTCAGCGCATGTTGGAACACGTTGTCACGCAAAATCGCCAAGGCGGGAGGCAGTTCTGGAAGTCCCGCTGGCGTGAATGGGTACGTTTGGGTCACTTGGTTGACCTTAGTTGCCGATATCTATGTGACTGGACTTCATGTAGTGAATTCCATACCGTTTTTCTGTTGAGCCAATTGATAGTGGCTCAGTAAAACTCTCTCTGTAAGGTAGGGACAGGTACATATGTCCTCTAAGAAAACTTCCCCAAAAAGCTCCGCGATGAGCACCGCTCACAAGAAGGCCCTCGCCAACGGTCGTAATGAAGGCCGCATCATTCGCGAGTACTTAGAGATCGTTGAAGCAACTAAGCCCAAACGGGGACGTCGTCGTACACCTGAATCAATCGCGCGACGTCTTGCAGTCATCAATAACGAACTCAAGACTGCCGATGCAGTCACCAAAGTTCGCCTCATTCAAGAACGCCTGAACCTTCGTCGTGAACTATCAGGCATGAAATCCAAAACAGAAATCGCTACCGCCGAATTACAATTCGTGAAAGTTGCTCGTTCGTTTAGTAAGCGCAATGACATCACATACGACGCCTGGCGCGAATTTGGTGTCACTCCAACCGTGCTGAAAAAAGCCGGTATCGAAAAGGATTAAGTCCTCTCCTACATTGACGGGTAATGCGAAATTTCCCTTTGAAGCGCATCATGCGCTCTGTGCGCGTGCTGTAACACGCGATCAAGATTAAAAGCATCGTCCAGTTGCTGCGAGTTCAGTTTCACTTCCACTTGCTTCTCTAGAACTTCACGTAAGGGAGTGCTTGTCTCTAGTGCAGTGCGTGCGGCTGTTTGCACAATGCGATAGGCCGCATCACGTTCCATTCCATTTTCCACCATTGCCAAAAGCACAGATTGCGAAAACACAACTCCGTGTAATGCATTGAGGTTCTTGAGCATCTGATTTCTATCTACTTCGAGATGCGTAATGATACGTGCCATGCGACGCAACATGTACACCACAAGCGATACCGAATCTGGAATAACAATGCGTTCTGCAGATGAATGTGAAATGTCACGTTCATGCCATAACGGAATATTTTGCAGGGCTACTTGTGCATTGGCGCGCAACACGCGCGAGAGGCCTGTGATGGTTTCCGATGAAATCGGATTGCGTTTGTGCGGCATTGCGCTGGAACCCTTTTGTCCATCGGCAAAACCTTCACGCACTTCGTTCACTTCTGTGCGTTGCAGATGACGTAGCTCCACAGCAAGTGATTCCAATGTGGAACCGATGGAGGCACATACATACAGATACTCTGCATGCCGATCACGGGCGATGACTTGGGTTGCGGGCACAGATTCGAGACCCAACCGTTGAGCCACCGCCTCTTCAACCTCTGGCGAGATATTGGAATACGTACCCACAGCGCCGGACAGTTTGCACACCGCAATTGATTCTGTTGCGCGCAACATGCGCTCGCGGTCACGAGCGAGTTGCAAACCGAACAATGCAACCTTGGCACCAAAGGTGGTGGGTTCGGCGTGCACGCCATGGGTGCGACCAATCATTGGAGTGTCTTGATACTGATGTGCAGTCTTTACAAGCACATAGATCACTTCGGTCAACGCCCGCACAATAAGACCTGATGCATCGCGCATTGCCCAACACAGACCCGTATCCACTACATCGGTGCTGGTCAGGCCGTAATGAATCCACGTGCCGTGTGGGGCACCAATTGCATCCTGTACAACATCCACAAACGCAGCAACATCGTGTTGAGTAATTTCTTCACGTTCCTGTACTCGTTGCACAAACGCATCATCAATAACTGGTGCATTTTTACGACACGCAGCGGCAGCTTCTTTAGGAACAACTCCCGCATCTGCAAGCGCTTCAACTACACACAATTCAATCTCTAACCAACGCGCCATCTTTGCGCGTTCTGAAAACAGCTCGTCTGTTTGTGGAGTTGAATACCTAGAAATCATGAACGTACCACCATTGCGTCTCGCGATGGCCCAGTGCCCACCATGGACACGGGAATTCCTGTTTCACGTTCCACAATGGCAACTAGTGCACGCGCGCTCTCGGGCAGAGCATCAAAAGATGTAATCCCCTCAGTGCTGGACTTCCAACCGGGCAAGGTCTCGTACACGGGTTCAACTTCAGCGAGACGCTCAACAGTGTCGGGATATTGACGCACCACTTCGCCGTTGATGCGGTACGCAACACATACCTTTACTTCATCGAAAGTATCGAGAACATCAAGTTTGGTGAGTGCAATGTCGGTGAGTGAGTTCACACGTGTGGCATGACGCAACATCACCGTGTCTAGCCATCCGGTACGACGACGGCGACCAGTAACAGTGCCAAATTCGCGACCAATCTCTACCAAGGCATCACCGAGTTCATTCGTTAACTCGCTAGGGAACGGGCCCATTCCTACGCGTGTGGTGTAGGCCTTTGCAATACCCACCACGCGATCAATGTGGCGCGGTCCAAGACCAGAGCCCACAGCGGCTCCACCCGATACAGGGTTCGAAGAAGTGACATAGGGGTATGTGCCGTGATCAACATCTAAAAATGTTGCTTGTGCGCCTTCCAACAAAATTGCTTCGCCGCGTTCGCGTGCATCGTGCAACAAGTTGACCGTGTCAGCAACATAAGGCGCAAGACGTTGCGCAAGTTGCACAAAATTTTTAACCACTGCATCGACATCAACAGGAGTTGCGCCCATGTCGGCGAGTTCAATGTTGGCTGCAATGGCACGTGCACGAAGTTTTTCCTCAAACGCACCTAGGTGCATTACTTCGCCGACACGAATTCCTGAACGACGCACTTTGTCGACATATGCAGGACCAATTCCTTTTAATGTCGTACCAATTTTTGCTTCACCTCGTCCCGCCTCAAGTGCTGCATCAATTGCCTGGTGCCAAGGGAAAATCAAATGCGCAAGACTCGATACTTTCAAGCGATCGGTGGAGATACCACGTGACTCCAAAGAATCAATCTCGGCAAACAACGTAGGGAGATCAACGACAACTCCGTTACCAATTACTGGAGTTACGGTGTCATAGAAAACACCACTGGGCGTTAACTGCAAGGCGTACTTTTGATCACCAATCACCACTGTGTGGCCAGCGTTATGGCCACCTTGATATCGAGCAACAATTGCATGCGAGGCGGCGAGGAGGTCAATGACCTTGGCCTTTCCTTCGTCACCCCACTGGGTGCCAACTACAACAGTGACGGCCATGAACGCTCCCCTTTCGGAACGTAAAGTAACTGTACTTGCTCCAGGTAATCCAACCTCTCTGAATCGCTCAATACAGGTAGGTTTTTAGGGGTGAGCGCAGTTCTTCGACGTCAACTTTGGTCCTCCATGACCGCTACCGAGCGCGATGCACTCTGCCGCCGAGGCCTCGACGACATTTTCGATGCCCGTTTACGCACATCTATTGGGGAACTGATCGAAGATGTCCGGATTCGCGGCGATGAAGCCGTCTGTGATGCCCTTGCTCGTTTTGATGGAATTCGTGTGGCACCAGAGAATCTTCGGGTATCTGCCGAAGAGATAGCTACAGCCCAAGTAGACCCTGCGTTGGAAAATGCAATCATCGACGCCATCTCTCACCTGCGCGCATTCAATGACCATCTGTTGGAGCGAGCCAGTGATTGGACGATGGAGATTGAGAACGGTCTCATCGCAGGAGAAAAGATCACACCAATTTCCAGCGTGGGGCTATTCGTGCCAAGCGGCAAAGCCAGTTATCCCTCGGTGGCCTATCAATTGGGAGTTCCCGCCGTTGTTGCAGGTGTTCCTGAAATCTCCCTCGTGGTACCACCTATCCCGGGCGGGAACGGAGAAGTCGACCCCGCGGTCTTGGTGGTATGCCGATTGTTGGGCATCACAAATGTCTTTCGTGTGAACGGCCCCGCAGGTATCGCTGCATTGGGTTTTGGTACTGCATCTATTCCACGCGTGCGCAAAGTCGTGGGGCCAGGAAGCCCCGCCGTCACGTTGGCTCAAGTGGAGATGCAACGACATGGCCTTGCCACAATGATGCTGCTTGGTCCCACCGAGAGTCTTGTGATTGCAGATCACACTGCACACATTGGTCGTCTTGCTGCAGACCTGTTGATTGAAGCCGAACACGGCACCGACTCTTCGGTGGTGCTTGTCACCACATCTGCTGAATTACTCGACGCACTCGATGACGAATTGGCTATCCAGATAGATGATTTACCCGAAGTGCGCGCAACTGCGGTGCGATCCTCACTTGGGCCAAATGGTGGCGCAGTAGTTGTACGCAATCTCACTGAAGCCGCCGAAGTAGCAAATCTCTATGCGCCAGAGCATCTACAGATTGCTGTTGACCCACAACATGAAGAGCAACTGCTCGACTTGTTGGTGAATGCCGGCGAAATTCTTATTGGCCAGCACACACCTTTTTGTGCAGGCAACTTTGTGATTGGTTGTCCCGCCTCATTACCCACAAGTGGTTTTGCTCATGTCTCATCGGGTATCACGGTGGATACTTTCTTGAAGCGCACGGCAATCGCTAAAGCAAATGAGCCTGCTCTCCGCCGCATGGCAAACACCATTACCGCCTTGTCAGATCACGAAGGTTTTTCTGCACACGGCAACGCCATACGACGCCGCTTCGGCTAGTTCGCCCCTGGGTGTCCAGTCACCACAAGTTCGTCGTTCACCACATCAACACGAATGGTTCCGCCGTCGCCCACGTTGCCCTCTAAAAGAATGATGGCCGCCTTATCGGCAATCTCTCGTTGAATCAATCGCTTCAATGGACGTGCACCAAAGTCCGGATCAAATCCACGCGCGCCCAACATCACACGCGCCAAGGGCGTGACCTGCAATGTGATGCGTCGATCTGCGAGACGTTCAATGAGATGCTCCAACTGAATTTCCACAATTGCAGTGAGATCTTCTTCGGTCAGTGATTGGAAGCGCACGATTTCATCAATGCGATTCACGAACTCTGGTCGGAAATAATCAATCGGCTCGCCCGGCAGATTACTTGTCATAATCAACACCACATTGGTGAAATCAACAGTGCGGCCTTGCCCATCAGTGAGTCGACCGTCGTCAAGTAGTTGCAGCAACACATTGAAAACATCGGGGTGTGCTTTTTCAACTTCGTCTAAGAGCACCACGCTGTAGGGACGACGCCGAACTGCTTCGGTCAATTGACCACCTTCGTCGTATCCCACATATCCAGGAGGTGCACCAATGAGCCTGCTCACCGCGTACTTTTCCATGTACTCAGCCATATCAATGCGCACCATGGCTTTTTCGTCATCAAACAAATACTCAGCTAATGCACGTGCGAGTTCTGTCTTACCTACGCCCGTTGGACCCAAGAACATAAAGGAACCAATAGGTCGATTCGGATCCGACAAACCCGCACGGGAGCGACGAATTGCATTCGCAACTGCAGTCACGGCATCGTGCTGACCAATCACGCGACGGTGCAACAAAGCTTCAAGATGTACAAGTTTCTGCATCTCGCCTTCCAGCAATTTACTGATGGGGACTCCCGTCCATTTCGACACCACTTCAGCAATGTCTTCAGCATCAACTTCTTCTTTCAACATGCGTTGATCATGTTGCAGAACATCGAGATGCTGAGTGGCTTCATCAATGCGTCGTTCCACTTCTGGAATTCTGCCGTAACGCATTTCTGCAGCCTTTTCAAGGTCAGTTTCTCGTTCTACAGCAAGACGGAGTGTTTCGAGTTCCTCTTTCAAAGTACGAATTGCAGAAATGGCTTCGCGTTCTGCCTCCCAATGTGTCTTCATCACATCAACTTGTGCACGAAGCTCGTCCAATTCTTCTTGAAGTGATGCAAGTCGTTCGCGAGAGGCTGAGTCGGTTTCCTTCTCCAGCGCCACTTGTTCAATTTCCAATTGCAACATGCGTCGTTGTACTACGTCAATTTCTGTGGGGAGCGAGTCAATCTCAATGCGCAGTTTGCTTGCAGCTTCATCCACGAGGTCAATCGCCTTGTCGGGAAGGAACCGATTAGTGAGATATCTATTGGAAAGAACTGCCGCACTCACAAGCGCTGTGTCTTGAATGCGCACACCATGATGCACTTCGTAGCGTTCTTTCAAGCCGCGCAAGATTGCAATCGTGTCCGGAACTGTGGGTTCACCTACATATACCTGCTGGAATCGACGCTCTAATGCAGGATCTTTTTCCACATACTTACGGAATTCATCCAAGGTAGTGGCGCCAATCATTCGCAGCTCTCCGCGTGCAAGCATCGGCTTAATCATGTTGCTCGCATCCATCGCGCCTTCTGATCCACCTGCACCCACAAGTGTGTGCATCTCATCAACAAAGGTGATGACATCGCCTGCGGCATCATTGATTTCTTTCAGCACTGCTTGTAGGCGCTCTTCAAACTCACCGCGATACTTAGCACCCGCCACCATCGAGGCCATATCTAAAGAAATCAGTCGCTTGTTCTTCAAACCTTCTGGAACATCTCCATCGGCTATGCGACGCGCAAGACCTTCCACGATGGCGGTCTTTCCCACACCGGGTTCTCCAATGAGAACAGGGTTGTTCTTTGTGCGGCGCGAGAGAACTTGAATCACGCGGCGAATTTCTTCGTCTCGACCGATCACAGGGTCAATCTTTCCTTCGCGTGCACGTGCGGTGAGATCTTGTCCGTATTTTTCCAATGCTGCGAACTGTTGCTCAGGGTCGGGCGAAG
>WLGS01000028.1 GCA_009703125.1 Actinomycetota bacterium | reverse complement strand
TGGGACACCAGGGGTGACGATGGCAATTTTGTTTCCTGATGGAAAAGGCGGCGTGATTGAACGCACCATCACAAGTGGGTTC
The DNA here is from genome assembly GCA_009703125.1 of Actinomycetota bacterium. Taxonomy (GTDB): domain Bacteria; phylum Actinomycetota; class Acidimicrobiia; order Acidimicrobiales; family Ilumatobacteraceae; genus UBA2093. The sequence continues at coordinate 19,644 of WLGS01000028.1, read as the reverse complement.
AGCAACATCACCTTGAATCAAAAGACTTCTCCAGAAGATCATTTCCGTTTTGGGTCTATAACAAAAACAATGACATCTGCTGTGGTGCTGCAGTTGGTGGAAGAAGGACTTGTTGAACTCGATGCACCAGTGTCTACTTACTTGGGCACTGGATGGGCAAAGGGATACACACTCAATGGAGTTGACTACGGCGACCTTGTCACCATCCGTCAAATTCTGAATCACACAGATGGTTTTGCAGAGTTTGCTTTTGACCCAGGGTTCTATGTAGAGGCCAGTGCACGCATGACCACACCGTATGAGCCAGAAGAAGTTGTGGCCTGGGGCGTAAAGCGTGGACCTCAATATGTGCCAGGCGAGGATTACCTCTACAACACAGTTGGACATGTGATTGCGGGTCTCGTGATTGAAAAAGTGACAGGCAAAACCGCAGAAGAGGTATTGCGCACACGCTTGTTTGATCCCGTTGATGCAGATGACGCATACCTTGCACCCACAAAGCTGGCACCACAAGACAATGTGGCTGGCTATGTGCAGGGTGAGCTAAAGGCTGCCTTCGATCTTTTACCTAGCTATGCCCAGTATCGCGAGAAGGCTGCCGTTGGCGACTTCTACGATGTCACTGTGGCACCACAAGACGTACCGCGCTCAGCGGGATGGACAGGTGGCGGTATCGAAGCCCAAGCAGATGACATTGCACGCATCTTCCGTTCTTTGTTCACCACAGCAGTCACTGGCGATGAACTCACCGAGTTCCTCACACCATCTGCTCACTCCAGTTATGCACTCGGTGTATCTATTGGCGACAAAGCAGGACAGAAGGTGTACTCACATGGTGGCGGTGTTCCAGGATTCCGCTCAGAAGCACTGTTTGCACCCGACCTTGATGTCACCGTTGCAGTATCTGCAAACTTGATCGCGATTGATCCAGACATTGGTTCACTTACCGATGCAATCATGAAGATCATCACTGCGGCCTACGCATAATCAAGACGCAGAATTCCGCCAGCCTTGTCGCTTTATTGAGTGGCAAGGCTGGCGAGGAATTCGCCATCAGCAATCTTTGCTGCAACTTCTGGTGATGGTTCACTGAGACGCTCGAGGGTGACTCCATGAATCTGACCGCTGAAGCGATACACGTGCGGATATTCACCCACAGGGGCACCGGTATCCATACCCACGTCAAATGACTCCCCACTCATGGAGAACACAATGGGAACAGACTTGTCGATACGAGCGTGTCCGACAGGTTCGCCATCCATGAACAACACTGCATCACCTCCTGCACCAAAGCCACCGTCATAAACGTATTCCACGGTCACAGCATGGCGACCAGGAGCAAGAATTTTGTGTGACGTTGCCACGTAATGTTCATGCCCCATCCAGTTGTAGTGATACACGGGGCAATTGTTGTCATCGACATACAACGACCATCCAGCCATGTTGCCACCTTGGCATGCAATGACTCCATGACAACCTGACTCTGGAACATCAATATCTGCAGTAATACGAAAAGAGCAGTTTTTGAGATTCACTACAGATCCTTCGGGCATACGAATGTGCTCTGCGGTGTATGTCATCTTCTTGAGTGAGCCCAAGTTGCTAGGCGGTGCGACTGTCATTCCAATCGTTGAGCCAGGTTCACGTAACGGATACACGTTGTTGCGCTTGGCTTCAGAGTCAAATAGCTCCAATAGTTCGGCCAGCTTGTCCGGGTGCTTCTCTGCAAGATTCACACCTTGGGAGAAGTCTTCTGCAATGTTGTAGAGCTCCCACTTTTCTTGTTCACCAAAGAACGGCTGCATACCGAAGCGGTTCCAGGGCACGCGACCATGGAAACAACTGGCAATCCAACCATCATGATAAATCGCGCGGTTACCAAACATCTCGAAGTACTGCGTAGTGCGCGTGCTGGCGCCATCCGCGCCCTCCATTGCGTACAACATGGACACACCGTCGACAGGCAGCTGTTGTAAACCATTCACTGTTTCAGGAATCTGCACACCAGCAGCGGCGAGAAGTGTGGGCATCACATCGACGACATGATGGAACTGCGTGCGCAAACCGCCGGCATCGGCAATGCGCGCAGGCCATTGCACTGCCATTGCATTTCGTGTGCCACCAAAATGCGATGCCACTTGTTTCATCCACTGAAAGGGAGAGTCGAGCGCCCACGCCCATGCAAGGTTGTAGTGATTCTCACACCGAGCGGTTCCGAAATCATCCATGTGATCGAGCAACCATTCGGGGTCTTCGGGAATGCCATTTTGGAACGACGGCGCACTCCATGCACCGTGAAGAGTTCCTTCAGCCGATGCGCCATTGTCACCTGTGATGTACATAAACAAGGTGTTGTCGCTCTCCCCCATCTCCTCAAGCGCATCCAACACACGACCAATTTGTGCATCGGTGTGGGCCATAAATCCCGCAAACACTTCCATCAGTCGAGATGCCACTGGTTTATAGCGATCGGGATATTCCTCCCATGAGGGCACTTCATCTGGGCGTGGGGTCAGTGCTGTCCCCTGCGGAATTACTCCCATCGCTAACTGGCGTTCGTAGATCTCGCAACGCAGTGCATCCCATCCCTGGTCGAACTGTCCCTTGAACTTTTCAATCCATTCGGGTGCCACATGGTGCGGACAATGCATCGCACCTGTTGCGATGTAGGAAAAGAACGGCTTGTCGGGTTGTGATGCCTTCTGGACGCGCATCCACGAGATTGCTTTATCTGCGATGTCTTCCGTCATGTGATAGTCATCACGGCCCTCGTATGGCATCACCGGGGTTGTCTGATCGAACATCGGTGGCTCCCACTGCGATGCCTCGGCATTCAAGATTCCATAGAAACGTTCAAAGCCAAGACCTGTTGGCCAACGATCAAATGGGCCAGCAAGAGTTTGTTCCCACAACGGTGCGAGGTGCCACTTACCAAATGCAGCCGTGGAGTATCCCGATTGCTTCAAAATTTCTGCAACGCTTGCCGCTTCTTTCGGAATCACGCTGTCGTATCCAGGGAACACGTTCGCACCTTCTGGAATGCCGCCCATGTGCACAGTGTGATGATTGCGACCCGTGAGCATGGCTGCACGAGTAGGCGAACACAGGGCCGTGGTATGGAACTGATTGAAGCGCACACCATTTGCTGCCACGCGATCAAGTGCTGGTGTGGGAACAGGACCCCCAAAAGTGCTGCACGTGCCAAAGCCCACATCGTCCAACAAAATCAGCACAATGTTCGGAGCACCCTTTGGTGCTTTGGGCATCTTCATTTCTGCAGGAGTGGATTCAGCCACGATGAGTCCTTGCACGCCAGTGAACTCTGGCGTGGGTTGTGGAAGTGAGGCACTCATGATCAGCCTGCGAAACCCTTGTTGTCAAGAGATACACGGAACCGATTTACCGCTGTTGCATCACCGGAGACTGTGATGTCCCCGGCCGTGAGTGCTTCACTCCACAGACGACGACCCGAGACAACACCCATGAAGGTGTCGCGCGCCATGGTGACCAAGCTTTGCGCTCCCCAACCATCGGTGGGCACCGCAACACAATTGCGAATATGCAAGCCACATGTTTCATCACCCACGGTGAAAGCGATGTGATGATTCATGCCCTCAATCTTGTCGGGGTCGACAATAACGCGCAGTGTGTGCACTATGCCGGTCGCTGCGGACTCTGCCAGGAACTTGGGATTGAAGTTATGCACCATAAATCGATCCATCGGGAAAGAGCCGTCAAGATGACGGGCACGCGTGATACACCAGTTACGAATGTTGGCCGCTGGCGTGCGCTCTGCAATCAGACGCAGGCATCTCGCCAGCAACTTCTTCTCATCATCGGCTACACCTTCAGAACGCACTAGCCAGGTGGCAAGTTCTGTGGCCCAACGAATGTCATTGTCCGCCAATGCCTTTTCGCATTGCGCCGCAACTTCTTTCCTGCCGCCAAAACCAGCAATTAATTTTGAATACCGCTCGGATGGCTCTTCAGGGAAGAGTTTTGATTCATCTCCGTCGAACCATCCACGGAGTCCCATAAAGATCTGTCGCAGGTGATGTTCGGTCACGCCATAGCGCTCAGAGGTGAGGTAGTCCTCGTCGTAAAGCGAAGGCAAAGTGATGCGCGATGCAATCTCGTCTGTAGTCCACCCCTTATTGATGCCGCGCACCGTTTGGTCCCACATAAATTGAATGGAGTCCCGATAACGCGTCGCCTTCTCACGGATATTGTCCTTGCCCTTCAATGCAGGACCATGTGTTGCCACTAAATATTCAGGCGCCCACTTAATGATGTTGTCAATACCTGGGATGAGTACCCGCGGGTCTCGATATTCCTCACCACGGATAGCAAAGACATTGAATAACACTGGCCATACCGAGTTATGAATGCATGTGCCGATTTCGGGGAAATAGAAGTTGATGGAATCGTCCGAGTCGCTGGGTGAATGCACCGCTTCTACTTTCAAGCCCGCAATGGTCAGCGAATCACGTGCACCCAACAAATGCGTTGCATCGACATATCCCGGCGTGTACGGAGCATGTGCAGGATTCTTGTAGAAGAATCCAAGACCCACGTTCACTGTTGCATCAGGGCCTTCCAATGGCATCACGATGGCGAACTGCTCGACAAGGCCACGTGCATATGCCGGTGCGATTTCACCAAGCGTGCGTGCTTTGTTGCCCTTAACTTTCTCGTGAGCATAGATAGGCAATGGAGTGAGGTGATTGCCTTCTTCAAAAATTGCCTTGGTGCCTTCCACGTAATGAAAGTGCGTATAGATCACGGCCGCAATGGGTGCAGATGTCATTTCGCGTAAACGACGCAATGCCTCACGCATCTCCTCGATGGACTCCCCGGTATCAATTGCAATAATGCCCTCAGGGGCTTCTATGAAGCTCTGATTAGATAAACCATTGCCGATAAAGCACCACACACCGTTTCGTACTTCATGAAAGTCGCTACGAATCACATCGCTTTGCGCCGCATGACCAGAATGAACCCGCTGGCCCCCCGGAGTGGTGACCACGTTGACGTCGGTGACATCGAAACTGCGTGTCATATTGATTGCCTCATTCTGTGAAAGTAACGCCAACCTACAACCCCACAAAGTGATGGTCTGTCTCGTACGCAAAATGGCCCCATGCACAGATGCACAGCGCCATTTTTACATAGGTTCGGCGTAAGCCCAGCAAAGGCGCGGTCTCGACTCGTTGCAGTGCGATGAGTCGCTCTTCTACATCAAGCAGCGCCGTTCGTGCTTCTTCCCCCGACCTAGCCATTCCGGGGTACTAAGTCACCTGACTTGCAGACACCCACACGAGGCACCGCCTCGTTCAGATTTTGTGACGACTCAAAACCATTTTCCGTGCCACGAACACAACGAGAGCAGTGACGGCAACCTGCGCCGGAAACAAGAGCCATTTCACTGTTGATGAACGCGTCTCCATGATGTTCTCAGTACTCCCGCCCGTGACGATGGCCAGAACCATGTAGAGCGCAACTCCATGTAACCAGATGGCCCTTTGCGCAGCGCCGATGGCGCCATGGCGGCCCGCGCGCACCGCCAGAGCCATTCCCACTAACACCACACCAATCAGGAACAATGTCGCTGGAAGTTCAAGAACAACTGTCTCCCATCCGCGAATGCGCTCTTCATCGCTCAACGTAGGACTCGTGTCAACCCGCACCGCCCAGAAAGTCAGGAACACAATCCCGATGGGTACACCCGCCAACGCAATCAGCGACCACTTGGCGAGTCGGTCTGCATGGGAAACGGAGGAGAAGGATGCTGTCACCACGTGATCAACGTAACGAACTGCCTCCGGGAAAAGAACGAACTGATGTCCCTTTCGGAACACCGGTTCGTGTGGTTCAGTGAGCGACACATGTATCGAGGATGGTCGTGGCGCTCACAAGTTTCCCCGGTCCACGTCAGCAAGGCGTAGCGGAGGGCTGCGGTCAGAATTTCACAGCACGGGTCGGTAATTTTCACAGGTGGGTCTGCGCAAGCCCAGCAAACATCGATGGCAGAAACACGAAAGAGCCCCAGGATTTACTCCCGGGGCTCTTTGCGTTGATTTCATTGGCTCGTTTCGACTCTCACATCACAAACTTGTGACTGCATTCGCCGAAATTTGTGACTAATTCGAATCAGCTACAGCCGCTGGTGGAGCCACATGATGGGCATGCATGGCATGAGCCTGCACGCTGCATCTGCACACCACACATCATGCACATTGGTGCATCACTGTGTGGGCGCTTGATGCCCTCTGGTGCTGAGTGATCAGAGATGGGAGCTGTTGGTGCAAGTCCCAATTCAACCTTTGTGATGAACTCTGACACTGATTCCACCGACTTTGGATCGGTTGCAATCTCTGTGCCGTTCTTTGTCTCAATGACGCTTTCTTCCACACCTGGCAAGGTGGGCTGAATGCGCTCATCGCGGCTAAAGATTCCCAACTCTGCACGCTCGTCGTATGTCATGTATTCCAAGGCAAGGCGACGGAACAGGTAGTCCATGATGGACGACGCCATACGGATGTCTGGATCGTCTGTCATGCCTGCTGGCTCGAAGCGCATGTTGGTGAATGCTTCCACGAAGGCACGCAAGGGCACGCCGTACTGCAGACCATACGAGATCGACTTAGCGAATGCATCCATGATTCCCGACAAGGTGGATCCTTGCTTGGAGACCGTCAAGAACATTTCGCCTGGGCGACCATCTTCGTATTCACCGATGTTTGCAAAACCTTTGCAATCTGCAACGCGGAATTCAAAGGTGCGTCCACGACGTGAACGTGGCAACTTCTGACGTACTGGCTGTGTGACGATTTTTTCCACCACGCGCTCGATGACTTGTGTTGCAGCATCTGCGGTTGTTGTGGCGTCACCATCTTTGGTGTCGTCGTCTTTCTTGGTTGCGCTCAGTGGTTGGCCAACTTTGCAGTTGTCGCGATAGATCGCCACAGCCTTGATGCCCAACTTCCAGGACAACATGTGGAGAGCTTCAATGTCTTCCACTGATGCATCTTCTGGCATGTTGACGGTCTTGGAGATTGCGCCTGACAAGAATGGCTGCACAGCACCCATCATGCGTACGTGGCCTTCGTAATGGATGGTGTTGTCACCCATTGAGCAGGCAAACACTGACACGTGATTTGATTCCATGTGTGGTGCACCAAGGATTGACTTGTTCTCATCGATGTAGGCAACGATGTCGTCTACTTGCTGAGGGGAGTAACCAAGACGACGCAAGGCACGTGGGATTGTCTGGTTCACGATGCTCATTGAGCCGCCGCCCACCATCTTTTTGAACTTGACCAAACCAAGGTCTGGCTCAACACCGGTGGTGTCACAGTCCATCATCAAACCAATGGTGCCGGTGGGTGCGAGAACTGTGGCTTGCGCGTTGCGCACGCCGTATTCTTCGCCGTCACGCACAGCTGCTGCCCAAGACTCTTGACCAGCCATCACGAGATCACGCTGCACCACATCGGTGTCCACAATTTCGCCATGAGCATCGCGATGCATGCGCAACACGTTCAACATGTACTTTTCGTTCTCGGCAAAACCAGAGAATGGCCCCATGCGGCTTGCTGTGCGTGCACTTGTTGCATATGCATGGCCTGTCATCAACGATGTGAGTGCTGCTGCCCATGCACGACCCTCGTCGGAGTCATATGCATAACCAAGTGCCATCAACAATGCGCCCAAGTTTGCATAACCCAATCCGAGCTGGCGGAACTTGCGGCTGTTCTCTGCGATGGGCTCGGTTGGGTAGTCAGCGCGACCCACCAAGATTTCCTGCGCAGTGAACATCACTTCGATGGCGTGGCGGTATGCCTCAACGTCGAAACGATCATTGTCATCAAGGAACTTCAACAAGTTCAACGAGGACAAGTTGCATGCGGAGTTGTCGATGTGCATGTATTCAGAACATGGGTTCGAGCCATTGATACGGCCAGTTGCATGCGCTGTGTGCCACTTGTTGATGGTGGTGTCGAATTGCAAACCTGGGTCTGCGCATTCCCATGCAGCCTCGGCGATTTGACGCCACAGGTCGCGTGCACGAATGGTGCGCACTGGGGTGCCATCGGTAACTCCGTTGAGATTCCAATCGCGGTCTTCTTCCACTGCCTTCATGAACTCATCGGTCACGCGTACTGAGTTGTTTGCGTTTTGGTACTGCACGCTGAATGAATCTGCACCATCGAGATCCATGTCAAAGCCGGCATCACGGAGAACGCGAGCCTTGCGCTCTTCTTTCACCTTGCACCAAATGAACTCTTCAACGTCGGGGTGGTCCGCATTCAAAATGACCATCTTTGCGGCGCGACGTGTCTTGCCACCGGACTTGATGGTTCCAGCAGACGCGTCTGCACCGCGCATAAACGACACAGGACCAGAAGCTGTTCCCCCGCCTTCGAGAGTTTCAAAACTGGAACGAATCTTGGACAAGTTGATACCTGAACCTGATCCACCTTTGAAGATCACTCCTTCTTCGCGGTACCAGTTCAAGATTGCAGACATCTTGTCTTCCACGCTCAAGATGAAACACGCACTCGCCTGCTGTGGAACACCCTTGACACCAATGTTGAACCATACGGGGCTGTTAAACGCTGCTCGCTGCGTCACCAAGATGTATTTCAACTCTGCACGGAATGCTTCTGCTTCTTCGTTATCTACGAAGTAGCCACCCTCAATGCCCCATGTGGTGATGGTGTCTGCAACACGGTCAATGACTTGACGCATGCTGTGCTCACGCTCAGGTGTTCCGAGGTTTCCGCGGAAATATTTTTGGGTCACGATGTTGGTTGCGTTCAACGACCATGACACGGGGAACTCAACGTCGAGTTGCTCAAATGCCACAGTTCCGTCGCGCCAGTTAGTGATACGCGAATCACGCTTTTCCCATGCCACCTCGTCGTAGGGATGAACTCCTGGTGTTGTAAAGAATCGGCCGATGCCGATGGCTAGGCGGTCTGGTGCGAGTGACATTGTGTTTCTCCTAAATTTTGCGAGCTAAGTGACCTGTGGGCCGTTGTATGTAAGTAGCGAGACCGCAACCACAATATGTTGTGGTCTTGCTCCCCCTTTTATGAATTACCCACAAGGGGTTGTGAGATTACAGCACTGTAACTACACCCTTGTCAACGACCCTCGAGAAAAACCTTATGCAGCACGGACGTGGAGCGAGCGACCAGGTCCTGGAACGGCAAAGTTCCGAGTTCGATGCGCACATCTCCCCCCATCCGATCGCCCGCAACCACGTACCGACTACCCCTTGAATGTAGGGCTATAGGGCTGTGGATTGGAAGTGGACAGCGGTGTGGATTTTGGGTTTTTTCTGGGGAAACCCCATGTTTTTCAGTGGATGACGCTGTGGGCGAGATGTGCATAACCTCGCCCCTTCTGGGGAAAACCCCGCCGGATTAGACCAGCTCCACAGTCACAGGGATTGCACTGAGTACCGAATTGCCCGACAAGGGATCCATGGCCTTGTCGTCACTCAAAATGTTTGAGTTCACACCGGCCTTGCGGCGGGCCACCTCCATACGGGTGCCTGCCATGTCATGACCCCATCCATGGGGCACGCTGACCACACCTTGGGTCACAGAATCGGTCACCTCAACGGAAATCTCAATCTGGCCCACTCGACTGGTGATGCGCACCTCATCACCTGTTGCGGCACCAATGCGCTGTGCATCGTCGGGATGCAGTTGCGCTGTGCATGCCAACGAACCCTTTGTCAACACTGCAATGTTGTGCATCCACGAGTTGTTTGATTTCAGTTCTCGTCGGCCGACCAACAACATCTGCGATGCGTCGTGCGTGGCAATGGATTTTTCAAGGCGCACAAGATCGCCAATGAATTGCGGTGGTGATAATTCAATGCGACCACTCGGTGTACGCAACATCTCGGGAATACGTGGTTCAAGTGCACCTAGATCTACGCCATGTGGGTGAGCAAGCAAATAATCAAGTGAGATGCCATCGGGTTGTGCACCAAAGGCTGCACCATATGGACCTGTCTGCAACAAGAAGTCCAACATGCGCGCCGTACCACGACGACCACCGCGTGACAGTGCCGTGATGATTTCATCAACATCGCGACCAAATACGGGCGATGATGATTGTGTAACCGCAGACGTCACCATTGCCGTCACAATCTGTTCATCCATGACTGACGGATCAACATCGGTACCAAGACCTTGCAAGATTGCACCGAGTCGTACAAGTGTTTCCCACTCCTCGGGCATCTCTGCATCACGAGCAAGAACTGGTTCGCTGTAGTTGGCAATGTTGCGCACTGCATAGATCAACAACCCAATGTCGTAGTGATCTTTTTCTAATGCACTTGGTGCCGGCAAGATGACATCGGCATGACGCGTTGTTTCGTTGAGATAGATATCAAGAGACACCATGAATTCAAGATCTGCAAGAGCAGCGTCTAACTGTGCAGAATGTGGCGTCGACACCACAGGGTTCCCTGCAACAGTGATCATCGCGCGAATCTGATTCTCACCAGGTGTAGAAATCTCTTCTGCCATGACTGCCACGGGGTATTCGCCCAAGACCTCTGCCACACCACTCACGCGACTGTGCCCGCGCCCCATTTGGAAACCTTTGCCTGAACCGCCAGTGCCCCGGGTTGTTGCACTTCCTGTTGCAGGAGTTGTGAACATTGCACCACCGCGTGCGTCAATGTTTCCTGTTAATACGTTGATTGCGTCAATCAGCCACGCATTCGTTGTACCAAATTCCACCGTGTTAACACCGATGCGGCCATACACAGCAGCTGTCGGTGCCCCAGCCAATTCGCGTGCAATGCGCTCAATAGTCTCCACTGCAATCCCTGTGACAGGAGCAACGCGCGCCGGCGCAAATGGACGCACTGCCTCGCGCATCTCGTCGAGACCATTAAGCAGCGACATAATGCGTGGCTCCACAGAGACAAGATTTTCTGTAAACAACACATGGATAAGTGCTGCAAGAAACAATCCATCGGTGCCGGGACGAATAGCAATCCATTCATCAGACTCTTGTGCAGTCTTTGTGCGACGCGGGTCAACCACCACAACTTTTCCACCACGTGCACGAATTGCTTGCAAGCGACCTGGATAATCCGGCGCTGTACACAAACTGCCATTTGATGCATACGGGTTTGCTCCCAACATCAACAAATAATCAGTGTGATCAATGTCGGGTACAGGAATGCTTTGCGCAGTGCCAAACATGAAACCACCGGCAACATGTTTGGGTACTTGATCCACCGTGGATGCAGAAAAAATGTTGCGCGTCCCCATCGACTTGAGCATCATCGAGCTGTAGAGCTGTGGACCAAGATTGTGTGCATTGGGATTCCCTAAATAGGCACCAAGCGCTCCTCGACCATGTCGTTCGATCACACCCGTTAATCCGCGTTCAACTTCTTGCCATGCTTCTTCCCAAGAAACTTCCACGTGCACGCCATTGCGTTTCACCAACGGGCGACGCAAGCGATCGGGATCTTCGTGCAGTTGTTTCAGTGTGCTGCCCTTCGGGCAGATATAGCCGTGGCTAAAGACATCTTGCTGATCGCCACGAATACGCACAATCTGTTCCTGGGGCGACACCGAGATCTCAAGTCCACAACCCGCCTCACACAAAGGACAAGTACGAAATGCGGTGCGATTCTGGGTCGTTTCCATGCCCTTACTCTGCCATGTCTGCAACGTCTGGCTCGCAGCGTTCCTACACTTGTCCTATGGCCCGCAGCGTGGAGATATGCATGATCACCACCGTTGATGGCGCAATCGACATCAACGGGCGCTCAGGCCCCCTGGGTGGGCCTGCAGATCAACAACGACTCGCCCAGTTGCGCCGCCAGGCAAGCGTGGTCCTCGTTGGAGCAGGAACGGTTCGGGCAGAAAACTACGGAGCCCCGTCGCGCAAAGATTTACGCATTGGCGTGGTGACCACATCATGTGATCTTGACTTCACATCTCCCCTGTTTGCCAGTGGCTCGGGATTCATCGTCACAACTCACGAGGCTCCCGCCGTCCCCGTGGACAGTGTGCGCGCCGGAACTGACACCATTGACTTTGCTCGCATTATTGAACAGCTCCCCGAGGGAGTGATTCACGTAGAGGGCGGCCCCATGTTGAACGCAGCACTGTGCAATGTAGATGTAGTGGATGCTCTCAATATCACCATCGCGCCGCATCTTGTGGGGTCGCGCGGTGATGGACTCACTGCAGCACCACATTCACCACAACATTTTGAGTTAGCCGCAAGAGAACTCGTAGATGGATTTGTATTTCTTCGATACGAACGAAGAAAAAAATCTACGACTGTTTGAGAAGTGCGAGTTCGCGACTGAAGTCGGCGACGCCGTCAAAGTTTTTGTACACACTTGCAAAACGCATGTACGCAACTTCGTCAAGTGAACGAAGACGATCCAACACTGCATGACCGACAGTTGATGACGTCACAACAATTCCCGAGGCTTGTGCCAATCGCACGTCGTCTTCTACCAATTCAGCAAGAGCATCAATCTGGTCTGGCTCCACAGGGCGGCCTTTGCAGGCTGACTGCACACCAAACACCACTTTGGAGCGGTCAAAAGGTTCGCGAATTCCCGAGCGCTTCAACACCATGAGTGGCGCACCTTCGAGACGTTCGTAAGTGGTGAAGCGATAACTGCACTCTGGGCATGAGCGACGTCGACGAATCGCGTTTCCTTCATCGGCGGACCGAGAGTCGATCACCTTGGTGTCGTCGTGGCGGCATACGGGGCAATGCACGAAACAGAACTATAAAGCACGCCCCGTTAACTTTCTGTCAGTTTTCAGGGAAAAATGGCACTACATAAGTGAGCTTCATGTATTCCCGATGATTACGGAATGCGAATCACTTGACCGGGTTCGATGTGTGAGCCGTTCAAACGGACCATATCTGTGACCAGATCGCCGATGCTGCCCTCGGGCACGATGGTGCGGGCGATGTCCCACAAGGTGTCACCGTGTTGGGCGATCACGGTACGAGGGACCGATGTGTTCTCCTGTAAAGGATCTGATGCCACTGCTCCACTGGCGATTACTGCGGTGGCGACCATAAAGACCACGCCCACCCCGAGAACTCGGCGACGGCGGCGGAAAGTGCGCTCGCTGGGGCGCGCTTTGCGAGAGATGGCTTGTGCGCGTCCGGAGCTTGTGCGGGGCATGTGGGGCGAAAAGAGCAGTGGATCGATAGTTGTGGACATGAGGTTTTCCTTTCGGGAAGCGGTGATGCGGGTAGTAGGGCCTGTTGTGAAATTCACCGTAACGAACGGGTGTTCGATAGTTTGCCCGAACATGTGTTCGTTGTCAACCCCTAAACGAACAATTGTTCTCCGAACAGGTGTTTGACCCAGACGGCGAACACCTGTACGCTCTACCCCATGTCAGAGACCCTCACCGAACGCCAGCGCCAAATCCTCCACGTGATCGAAAAGTCCATGCAAGACCGCGGCTATCCCCCCAGTGTCCGTGAAATCGGCGAGGCAGTTGGTCTGAACTCCCCCTCCACTGTCCACAACCATCTCTCCTCATTGCAGAAAATGGGCTTCCTGCGTCGTGACCCGACCAAGCCCCGCGCGCTCGAGGTGCGCTTCGATACCAACTCAGAAGTGGCTATGGAACGTCGTCCGTCGCGCCATGTTCCACTCATTGGCGAGGTCGCAGCCGGTACTGGTCTACTCGCTCAGGAAAATGTCGAAGATCTCATCCCCTTGCCCACTGACTTCACAGGTGAAGGCGAGCTCTTCATGTTGAAGGTACGCGGCGACTCCATGATCGATGCTGGAATTCTTGACGGAGACTTTGTTGTTGCACGTCAACAAAACGTTGCAGAAAACGGTGACATTGTTGTTGCAGGAATTCCTGGCGATGAAGCAACCATCAAAACTTTCAAGAAGTCAGGCAACACCATCACATTGATTCCTTCGAATGCATCAATGAAGCCAATGGTGTTTACATCTGATGAAGTGCATGTCTTTGGCAAACTTGTCACCGTCATGCGCCGCCTCTAACGGCACAGTCTTTTATACACCCAATCGTCGGGCCACTGTGTGGAGCATGGCGTCGGGTTGCACCACTGCAACACGCACATGACGAGATCCACCAGTGCCATAGAAATCACCGGGACTCACGAGCGCGCCGCCTTCGTGTGCAAGACGTTCTGTGAAATCCCACGCATCTGTGGCATCGAACCAAAGATAAAAGCCACCATCTGGCATGGTGATGTCAATGCCTGACCATTTGGTCAAAGTCTGTGCCATGAACTCCAAACGCCAGCGATATCGATCTCGTTGGGACGCCACATGGTCATCGTCATCTAATGCTGCAACACCGGCAGCTTGTGCAGGCCCTGGCACCATAAAGCCCGCATGCTTGCGTACTTCTTTCAAGTATTCAACAATCTCCGCATCGCCGGCATAAAAGCCCACCCGCACACCAGCCAAGTTGGAGCGCTTCGACAACGAATGCACTGCAATCACACCGTCGAGACCGTGCTGCAGAATTGATTGCGAAGACGTCGCCCAGGTGAACTCGGTGTAACACTCATCGGAGAACACCGGCACGTTGTGTGCTCTTCCCCATGCGGCGGCCGCACCTAGGTCATCAAGAGCGCCTGTGGGGTTGCTCGGGCTATTCACCCACAACATCAATGCGCGAGATGCATCATCTGCGCTGATAGATGCGAGATCTAACTTGCCTTCTGAGTTCACACCTACGGGCACTGCGCGTAACCCTGCCAGTGTGGCGCCCATCTCATAGGTGGGGTATGCAACAGCTGGATAGAGCACGGTGTCGCGATGAGGTCGTCGCAGTTTCATGTATTGCGGAGTGGTTGCAACAAACTCTTTGGTGCCAATGCACGCTGCGATACGTGAGACGGGAACATCAATCGCGAAACGTCGCCCCATCCAACGAGCAATAGAGCGACGCAAGGCTTCAGAACCAATTGAGGCCGGATATCCGCGCTCGGATCCTGAACCACTTAGCGCAGCAATGACCGATGCAGGAGGAGGATCACAGGGAGTGCCAATGGACAGATCCACAATCCCGCCGTCATGGGATGCCGCAATCTTTTGGAATGCATCGAGACGGTCATAGGGGTATGGCGGCGGAACAAATCCTGGTGCGTCTCGATTGTCGGCGGCGTTACTCATGATGCGTCAAGTTTCGCCCATCGGCGTCGTCAACAACGAACTCTCGCAATCGCCCCTCAGAGGCCTGTGATAATCGGGCGCGCACCAGTAAGCCTGCATCCCCTTCTTCAATGGAAACCACTTCACCCTCGCGATGAACAGCGGCCATCACATCTCCACGTTCAAATGGAATCATCAGCTCGGTGACACGAGAAATGGAACGCATACGGTCAGCGAGGCGGCGCAAGAAAATATCTAGTCCCATGCGATGCAACGCAGAGACCGCAACTGCGCCTTGATACTCCTCCACCAACGATGCACCATGGTCGGGCGTGGCATCGGCTTTGTTGAACACAATGAACTCAGGAACTGAATCTGCGCCAATCTCGGCAAGCACTTCCCGCACGGCGGTTATTTGTTGTTCGGGATGTGTTGCGCTTGCATCCACCACATGCACCAACAAATCAGCCACTGCAGCAACTTCAAGTGTGCTCTTGAAGGACTCGATCAAACCGTGAGGCAAAGCGCGAATAAATCCCACGGTGTCAGTCACCAACACAGGTTCACCACCAGGCAATGACAAACGACGCGTGGTGGGATCAAGAGTGGCGAACAAACGATCTTCGGCAAGTACCCCTGCCTGTGTGAGCGCATTGAGCAATGTGGATTTTCCTGCATTGGTGTATCCCACAATGACCACAGACGCCAAACCACTGCGCCCTCGACCTTTGCGCTGAGTCTGACGCGTACGCTCCAAAGACTTGAGATCGCGTTCGAGTTTTTCAATACGGCGCATAATGCGACGACGATCTACTTCAAGACGTGTTTCACCAGGGCCTCGTGTGCCGATACCGCCACCTTGCTGAGATAAGCCCGCCTTTGCACCACGACGCAAACGAGGCAAGCGATAACGCAACATGGCCAGTTCCACTTGTGCTTTACCTTCTTGGGTGTGTGCATTTTGGGCAAAGATATCCAAGATGACGGCCGTGCGATCAAGTGCAGTTCGTCCGAGGGCTTTTTCTAGGTTGTACTGCTGCGCGGGAGACAGTTCGTTATCGAACACCACCGTGTCCGCATCAATTGCTAGACACACTTCGCGTAGTTCATCAACTTTTCCCTTGCCGATGTACCACGTGGAATCAGGAGTGTCACGACGTTGTGTGAGTCGTGCCGCTTCGTCGGCGCCGGCCGTATCAATCAACAATGAAAGCTCGTCGAGGCCCTCTTCTGTTTCTTCATCACTATGGCCACCAAGAGTGACCCCAACTAAAACAATGCGCTCCCGAAAGGTGCGCTCAATCAGGGTTTGGCCAAGAGCCTCCTGATACGGGTTGCTCACACGTGCACCGTTACCGTGCCCACCCAGGTGGTAGGCCCAGTCAATATGGCGCGGCGATCATCTGTAATGCGAACTCGAGCAACTCCGCCATCCATATGCACCACTACTTCATCAGTCTCTGGTGATACGAAGCCCCATGCATACGCTGCCTCTGCTGCAGCACACGCTCCGCTGCCACAGGCTTGCGTAATACCCGCGCCACGTTCATGCACTCGCATAGTGATTGCATTGTTTCCCGGACCCGATTCAATAATTTCGAGATTCACCTGCGACACAAGAGCGCCAAGTCGTACAAGATCAACAATCTTGACGTCGTCCACTCCCACTACAGAATGTGGATTACCCAGCGATACATGTCGAACCGGACGAAGCGGATCACATTCCAGTGCGTCCCAACCTTCTGGTTCACCTACGTCGCTCACGACTCCCATATCCACACGAACCTGCAGCGTGTGTGCATCGGTAGCCACAATCACTTCTACATCTCGAAGTCCCGCGTCAGTCTCAACTTCGTATCGGGCGCCATCGGCACCGCCCAATTTATGATGTGCAGCTTGCACCAGACAACGAATTCCGTTTCCACTTATCTCTGCAATGCTTCCATCAGCATTAAAAAGGCGCATTGATAATCGCGAGCTGTTAGTACTCAGCAAGAGAAGCCCATCGGCACCTATTCCAGTGGTGCGTGCGCACCATCGTTGTGCCAACTCATTCCACGCATGTCCTGGGTCACCTTGGTCCAGGTCGTACACCAAAAAATCATTCCCGAGTCCGTGATGTTTCGACAGATGAACAATCATTGCGCGCAGACTATCCCAAGGCCGCCAGAACAACAGGGGTGACTTCTGCAATCGGGTCTTTTCGTACCTCAACCCAACGGATACGCGGGTCACGGCGATACCAACGCTCTTGGCGTATGGCGAACTGTTGCGTGCGCAAAATGGTCGCCTCAATGGCTTCTTTCTGTGACCAACGCCCCTCTAGACACTCAATGACTTCTTTGTAGCCAAGTGCTTGTCGCGCCGTGGGAGAGATTGCAGGTTCAAGTTCCATCAACGCACGCACTTCATCAAAAAGACCCGCCTCCACCATTCGATGCACACGTTGTGCAATTCGAGCACGCAAATCATCTCGCTGCCATCTAATACCGACCTGCACGATGTCTGTGGCAGGAAATGTTGTGACGCCTTCGCCAAAGGAACTAAAGGGTTGCCCACTTCCCACACACACTTCCAATGCGCGAATGATGCGACGCCGGTTGGTGGGCTCCATCTTGGTTGTTGCCGCTACATCTAGTGACTGCAATCGACGAAACAACACCGCAGTGTCAGGCTCGGCTTCTAATTCTGCACGCACCTGCGGCCATTCACCAGGAAGGTTCAATCCATCCACCACAGCGGTCACATAGAGCCCTGTGCCTCCGACAACTAACTCACGAGCACCGGCATGTGCAATGTGTGTGCGTGCGATTTCGCGATCTTCTACGTAGCGCGCCACCGTGTATCTCTCGTGCGGATCAGCGAGATCAATTCCATGATGAACAACACGTTGTTGATCTTCATGTGTGGGCTTTGCAGTGCCAATGTCCATCTTTCGATACACCTGCATGGCGTCAGCTGCCACAATGTGCACACAGCCAAGAGTTGTCGCAGCCGCCATCGCAACATCACTTTTCCCACTTGCGGTAGAGCCAAGCACCACTACCGGCGACATTGCTGTCATGTCACACCGACATCAAAGGGATACGAATTTTGTGCGTCGCTTCGTGCAAGACCTCAACAAGATGACCCTTGAGGTAGTGCGCAGCCGCATCTTCGATTTCAACACTGCAATAGGTCCCCGGGCGCAAAGGCTGTGGAACGGTGAAGTGCACAAGTTTGAACTGACGCGTACGACCTGACATGATGCGCGGGTCTTGCTTGCTGGGACCCTCGACAACAACTTCTTCCACGCGGCCAATACGTTCACGATGCTTTCGCAATGCGCTGCGCTCCACAACCACTCGCAGGCGATCAAAACGATCCCCCACTTCGGCCGGGTCACAGAACTTCTCCACCATTAACGCGGCTTCAGTTCCTTCACGTGGAGAGAATATGAACTCAAATACCGAGTCGAAGTCAGCTTCGGCCGCTACTTCCATGGTGCGAACAAAGTCGGCTTCGGTTTCGCCCGGGAATCCCACGATGATGTCACTAGTTACAGCAATGTCGGGCATCAATCGACGCGCTTCGGCAAGACGTTCGAGATATCGATCCGCGGTATAGCCACGATGCATGAGAGACAACACACGATCAGAGCCCGACTGCAATGGATAATGCAACTGCTCACACACTGCTTCCGTTTGGGCCATGGCTTCAAGTACGTCGACGCGCATGTCCTTGGGATGTGGGCTGGTGTAGCGCACACGACGGATGCCTTCAACTGCTCCAACTTCGCGCAGCAACTGGGCAAATTGCGGGCTTGCAGAAACATCGGCGCCCTCACGGCGTGCAGCGAGCGAAAGGTCACGGCCGTAACTGTTGACGTTCTGACCAAGAAGAGTTACCTCTGTGATTCCTTGAGCAGCAAGCGACTTCACCTCGTTCACAATGTCGGTGAACGGTCGACTGATTTCTTTACCGCGAACTGACGGCACGATGCAGTAAGCACATGTGTTGTCACAGCCAATCTGAATTGTGACCCATGCGTTAAAAGAGGTCTCGCGTCGCGCAGGCAAAGCACTAGGGAATAACGCATGGTCATCCATCACTGCTTCGTCAAGAATTTCGGTAATGGGACCATGTTCTGCAGCCCACGCCAGCAACTCGGTGGTGCGATGCACATTGTGTGTTCCCATGACAACATCGACCCATGGCGCGCGAGTCTGGACAATGTCCTTGTCCTTCTGAGACAAACAGCCACCCACAACGATGCGACGGCCCACCTTGGCGTCTTTCCATGTCTTGAGGTGACCAAGAGTTCCGTACAACTTGTTGTCGGCATTCTCGCGAATACAGCAGGTGTTCAGCACCACAACATCAGCGTCAGCATCATTTTCTGCGCGCGTCATTCCGTCAGACTCCAAGAGCCCTGCGATTCGTTCGGAGTCGTGCTCATTCATCTGACACCCAAACGTGCGCACCACGTAAGA
>WLGS01000027.1 GCA_009703125.1 Actinomycetota bacterium | reverse complement strand
TCATTGGTGTGTCAGGCCATGGACACACTTTGCGAAGTAGCCTAAGAGAATCCTATGAGTGTGTTTGTCGACGAAGCCCAATTAAACGTCCGTGGTGGCGACGGCGGAGCGGGATGTGTGAGTTTTCGTCGAGAGGGCCCTGTTGCCTTTGGTGGACCCAATGGTGGCGATGGCGGCAAGGGTGGCGATGTGTGGCTTGTGGCAGATCGCAATGCGGCCTCACTATTGGCCTTTCGCGATCATCCACACCGCCGAGCCGCAAATGGTGTGCACGGCAAAGGTAAGGACTTGCACGGCCGTCGCGGAGAAGATTTGATCGTGCCAGTGCCTGAGGGAACTATTGCTCGTGACATGTACACCGGTGAGATTCTTGCTGACTTGGTACATCATGGTGATCGTTGGCTGGCTGCATCAGGTGGTCGTGGTGGACGCGGTAACCATAAGTTCATGAGCAACAAGCGTCGAGCGCCAACTTTTGCTGAACAGGGTGAAGAAGGTTTTGAGCGTTGGCTCAAACTCGAACTGAAACTGATGGCCGATGTTGCCTTGGTGGGATTTCCTAATGCGGGAAAGAGCACATTCATCAGCACTGTGTCGGCGGCCAAGCCCAAGATTGCTAATTATCCTTTCACCACGCTCGAACCACATCTTGGTGTGGTGCGAGTCGATGACACAACAGAATTTGTCATGGCGGACATTCCTGGTCTCATTGAAGGAGCTAGCGAGGGCAAGGGACTTGGACATCAGTTCCTGCGCCATATTGAGAGAGCCAGAGTGTTGTGTTATCTCATCGACCTAGTAGCACTTGATGGTATTGAACCTGATGAACAGCTCGAGATTTTGCAACGTGAGGTAGAAAATTACAGCCCAGAGTTGCTCTCACGTCCTTCGCTGATTGTGGGAACCAAGACCGACAGCGTGCCATCTGAAGTGGTGGAGCAGTGGCCACACATGTCGATGTCATCAATTACGACGCAGAACGTGCGACAAGTGGTGAACGCGTTAGCGCAATCTGTAAGTGAGGCTCGTCAACAAGAACCCACACATGAGGCCACCATCATTATGAGGCCAGAACCAGAGCATTCATGGGTGGAGAAGCTCGGCGATAACGAATATCGAGTGCATGGACGCGGAGCAGAGAGAGCCGTTGCTCTCAATGATGTGACCACGCCTGAGGCTCTCAATTACATCGATGGTCGTCTTTCTAAGCTTGGAGTGCCCAAACTCCTCACACGTGCAGGCGTTGTCGAGGGTGATGTGGTGTGGATTGCAGAATTCAGTTTCGAATTCACTCCAGAAATGTAAGTCTGTATCTATGCGCATTGTCATCAAGATTGGATCCTCATCACTCACCGATGATGCGGGGCGCATTAATACCCACATGATTCGCTCAGTGGCTGAGCAAGTGGCACAGGCGCGAGAGTTGGGTCATGAAGTCGTTGTGGTGACCTCTGGTGCTGTGGCAGCGGGAGTTGCAGGATTATCGCTCACGGAACGCCCAAGCGACGTGGGCACATTGCAAGCACTTTCAGCCGTTGGGCAACCTTTGTTGATGGCTGCCTACCACACTGAATTGGCAACCTATGGAGTTACTCCGGCACAGGTTCTGCTCGTCCCCTTTGATTTTGTTGATCGCACGCAATATTTGCACGCTCGTTCCACCATCGAGAAGCTTCTTGAACTGGGTTGCGTTCCTATTGTGAATGAAAATGATGCATTAGCCAATGATGAAATTCGTTATGGCGACAACGATCATCTCTCCGCATTGTTGTCGCATTTGGTGGCAGCTGATGTGCTTATTCTTCTGACTGACACAGAGGGTCTCTATACGGCTGATCCCCGAAGCAATAGTGACGCAACAATTGTGCGTGTAGTGCAAGCAGATGATCCCTTACTGTCTGTCACCACAAGTGGTGCAGGAACTTCTCGTGGTAGTGGTGGCATGGCATCAAAACTTGCTGCTGCACGTATTGCATCATGGTCGGGAGTGACTGCAGTCATTGCATCAGCCCAACGCACTGATGCTGTTTTGGCAGCGCTGAATGGCGAAGATGTTGGAACAAGATTTTTGCCTCATGATCGTCACTTGTCATCACGAAAGCTGTGGATTGCTTTTGCCTCTGAGATATCTGGAGCGGTAGTCATCGATGATGGTGCCCGTGAGGCATTGCTCTCAAAGGGGACATCACTGTTGCCTGCTGGTGTAGTGAAAGTAAACGGCGTATTTGAATTGGGTTCGACTATCGAAGTAATTGACGTACACGGCACTGTTGTTGCAAGAGGTATGGCCGCGATGTCGTCACAACAAGCGGAACAAGCTCGCGGCAAGAAAACTGTTGACGTTGCAGAACTGGGTGTAGTCGAGGTGGTACACCGAGATGACCTCGTGGTCTTTTCTCAATTCTGAAAACAACTAGTTGCTGCGTGTTCTGCGGTTGGCAATACCGCGTTGAACTGCGCGACATTCTTCGTTCTTGAAGAGCCAGAGAGTAGCTACATATGCCATGGCACCTGCGGGAATTGCGATGACTAATTCACCCATATGGCCAGACGACGAATCCCATCTAACGAATTCTTCCACTTGCCACAGAACAAGTGACATTGCACACGTTGCCGAGGTAATAGGTAGAAGAAGTGTGTACATGTGATGCCACTGAATGGCCGAATAACGCACGTGTATAACCACAACAACAATGGCGGCTGCGATGAGGTAGGAAATGCCGAAAGCAAGAGCGAGCCCGAATACGCCATGGCGATCCACAAGTATCAGCGCGAGAACAATATTGATGATGTTTTGTACGACATTGATGAAAAATGGTGTTCTTGTGTCTTCGTGGGCAAAGAATGCACGCAGGGAAAAAATATAGACAGAGAAACCCGCGAGGCCTACGCCAAATCCTTGAAGAGCTCGAGCTGTGTTGTCGGCTGCGTCAGCAGTGAAATTTCCATACTGCAATATTGCAGAAACTATTGGTTGGCCCAAGATGATGATTCCCAAGGATGCGGGAACAGTGAGCAGCACAATCCATCGCAATCCTTTTGTGAGCCATTGTGCAAAACCAATGGGGTCAGCGTTCTTGACTTTGCGCACCAACTCAGGGACAAACGTGGTGGCTATGGAAAGCGTGAGTAGCGAATGAGGAAGCATGAAGAAGATAAACGCCTTGGCATAGGCGTCTTGATTACCGCTTCCTGGTTCGGCGAGGTTCTTGACAACGATGAGTGCAATTTGATTTGTGACGACATAGCCAAATGTCCAAAGGGATAACTGCAGCATTGAACGAACAGCAGGGTGTTTCATTGAAGGCGTAAAGCGAAACGTGAAATCCGTGCGGCGAATGGCTGGATAGAGGGCAAGCGCCATGACCACAATTCCAGAAGTTGCAGACAGGGTGAGGAGTATAAAGAAGGTGCCGTTGTTCTCCACATCGTTGAGACCGGGCGTGCCATCTTGGCTCAAAGGGATAAACAACAAGATGGCAATAGTGACAAGATTGGCCAATACGGGAGCCCAGGCTCCGGCTACGAAACGGCGACGTGCATTGAGGAAAGCCGTGCCGAGTGCTGTGAGGCCGTAGAAGAAAATCTGAACCAAGAATATGCGCGCCATTGCAGTGCCTGCATTGCGGTACTCATCGGCGTCTACGAGTGCACTGGGCTGCAACGAGAACAAGCGAAAGATCAATGGAGCGGCCAGCACTGCGAGCACAGTTGTCACTGCCAAAAAGATGACAGACACCGAAATGATTGCTGAAGTGGCTTGATCGTCTCGGTCTTCTGCGTATCGAGTGAAAAGAGGAACCAAGCTTGCTGCGAGCAGACCACCCACAATGAGTTCATAAATTGAGTTGGGGGAGTTATTTGCCCCATCGAAGGCGTCCGCCAGTGCGGTCTGGCCCAAGATGATGCCCAGCACCACCACGCGAAGAAGGCCTGTCACTCGTGATGCGGCAGTTCCTATGGCCACAATCACGGTGTCTTTGAACATAAAGAAAGAGGTTATGTCCTAGAGGGGTACTCGCCGATACACCCTCAGACGGGCTTGGGCACTAGTTTGGAGACCTTATGGCACCCCGCTTTGACTCAGTACAACAAGTTCGCGATGGTCTCAAGGCCGTCAATTACCTTGCCGATGACGGCATTGCAGGAGTTGCGTTCTTGGCCGATCGTCTCGGCAAGCCCATTTTGGTGGAAGGCCCTGCTGGCACGGGAAAGACCCAACTCGCCAAGAGCATCGCCGAAATGACGGGTGCTCGACTAATTCGATTGCAGTGTTACGAAGGCCTAGACGAATCTAAGGCCCTTTATGAGTGGAACTACAAGAAGCAACTTCTCCGCATTCAAGCGGATCGGAATTCTGACTCTTGGTCTGAAGTTCACGACGACATCTTTGGAGATGAGTTTCTTCTCCGTCGTCCATTGCTTGAGGCCATCACTGCAGATGAACCAGTGGTGTTGTTGATTGACGAAGTCGACCGCGTAGAAGTGGAGACCGAAGCACTGCTCTTGGAGATTCTCTCGGAGTATCAAGTCTCAATTCCAGAACTTGGCACCATCACTGCCAAGCAGATTCCATTGGTGTTTCTCACCTCCAACAACACTCGAGAGTTGTCTGAGGCTTTGAAGCGTCGTTGTTTGTTCCTACACGTGGATTACCCACAGATGGATCGCGAAAAGGAAATTGTGCTCACCAAAGTTGAAGGCATCACTGAGATGTTGGCTGACCAAGTGGCTCGCATTGTCCGCAGCATTCGACAGTTGGATCTAAAGAAGTCTCCTTCTGTTAGTGAGACACTCGATTGGGCTCGCACGCTTGTGCTGTTGGGCATTGACACGATCGATGCTGAACAAGCCAAAGAGACGCTCCATATTCTTTTGAAGTATCAGTCAGATATTGCAAAAGCTGCTAAGGAACTCTCCGTCGATTAACGACGAGACGCATCATCATGCTTGAGTTGCTGTCTGGATTTATTGTCGAACTTCGCAACGCAGGGTTGCCTGTGAGTTTGACGGAAAATCTCGATGCAATGACGGCAATCTCACACATTCCTCTAGAGGACCGAGAAGCATTCAAATACGCATTGGGTGCCACATTGGTGAAGAATCATGCGCATTGGCGCTCATTTGAAACTGTGTTTGAGGTCTACTTCAGTTTGCGTGGCCCTGAATACAACATCATCGACGGTGATGGCGAGGGCAGTATCGACGACTTCTTGCGCCAGATGCAAGATGCGCAAATGAAAGGCGAAGGCAACGGCGGTGCTGGAGGAATGGATCAACTCACTCCAGAGGAGTTGATGAACATCTTGATGAATGCACTGATGAATGGTGATCAAGCCATGATGCGTGCATTGGCTCGTCAGGCTGTGCAGCGTTTTGCTGGCATGGAACCAGGGCGCCCCGTAGGTGGTACGTATTACCTGTATCGCACCTTGAGGAACCTTGATCTGGACGGCATGTCAGAGAAGTTGATGCAAGCCAGTCGCGAACAAGTAGGTGGAGAGCTCACCAAACTAGAAGAGCGCCTAGAGCGAGATGAATACAACCATCGTATTGAGCAGTTCAAACAAGAAGTTGAAGCAGAGATTCGACGACGTCTGGTAGCGGACCGCGGAGCCGAAGCAATGGCCAAGACCCTCAGAAAACCATTGCCCGAGGACGTCGAGTTCATGCATGCAAGTCGTGACGAGATGCAAAATCTCAAGAAAGCTCTGCAGCCGCTAACAAGAAAACTTGCAACGAAACTAGCGAGGAAGCGCCGTCACGGACGTAAAGGTCCATTGGATTTCCGTAACACTGTCCGGCACAGCCTTGCCTATGGTGGTGTACCGGCTGAACCTAAGTTCAAGTACCCACGTCCATCAAAGCCTGAATTAATTGTGGTTGCAGACATCTCGGGATCAGTTGCTGCTTTTGCGCGCTTTACGTTGATGTTGGTGTATGCGCTATCTAATCAATTCTCGAAAGTGCGTGCTTTTGTTTTCATTGATGGCATTGACGAAGTGACGGACTATTTCAAAAAAACAGAGGATGTCTCTGAGGCAATTGCGCGTATTAATACTGAAGCTGATGTGATCTGGGTGGATGGACACTCCGACTACGGGCATGCCTTTGAAGTCTTCTGGGAGAAGTGGGGCAAGGAAATCAATCCAAAGTCGAATGTGATTTTGCTGGGAGATGCGCGCAATAACTATCACGCTTCTCAGGCATGGGTGGTCAAGGAAATGAAGCAGAAGGCCCGCAAGGTTTTTTGGTTGAACCCTGAGCCACGTTCATATTGGAACACAGGTGACTCAATAGTTGGCGAATATGGAACACACACTGATGGTGTTTTTGAGTGTCGTAACCTTCGTCAGCTGGAAGCCTTTGTTGAAAAACTGGCTTAAGTAGCTGAACCAATGACTCGCTTGGTCCTGGTTCGTCATGGGGAATCCCGAGCCACGGTAGAACGTTTCGTCGGGGGTCCCAGATCATGTACTGGTCTCACCGATTACGGGCGGGCTCAAGCAGAAGCGCTGAAGAGCCGTTTGCTGTTGGAAAAGAATATTGATGCGTCGGCAATCTTTTCCAGTGGTTTTCCGCGCGCAATCGAGACTGCAACCATTTTGTCTCCAGCAATAGGGTCGCTTCCCTTATCTATCGATCCAGGTTGGGGTGAACACGATCCCGGTCCAGATTGCGATGGCATGACCTATGACGCCTTCATTTCTCAATTTGGTCCACCGCGATGGGATGGTGATCCGCACGACGTTGTGTATCCAGGTGGTGAAACAATCGCAGAATTTCATGATCGGGTTATGGAGACTCTTCGTCGCACCGTTCGTGAACATGAAGGTGGAACACTTGTAGTGAGTTGCCATGCAGGCGTCATTGATGCGGTGATGCGCAACACCCTGCAAATGCATCAGACAGGTCGGTTTGAATTGAGCACGCTGAACACGTCTTTAACGGAACTGGTACATGTGCAGGGTTCAAAATGGCGTCTAGTGCGTTATAACGACGCAGCCCATCTTGCCCATCTCGTCAATTCCTCGTCTCAAAAAGCGTAGAGCAATGAGTCGCCGACGAATTGTGGTTGTCGGTGCGGGCACAAGTGGCTCGGTGGTGTCCATGTCTCTTGCGACACGATCTGAACATGAAATCATTGTGGTGGAGTCTGGCGTCTATTCGGGTTTAGATGGCGAATCTCGGTTCATGAATGTGCTGGCTGATTCCAGCCTGCAGAGTTTGCACCAGGTGCAATTGGTGGCCAATGGCCCCACAGTTCCTTATGTCCAGGCTCATTGTGTGGGCGGTGGAAGTGCGATTAATGGAATGCTGCTTACTTCGGAGGTTCCTGATGTAGCTCAAGGTCTGACCTCGTTTCCACAGAAGGATGAGCTGGGAGATGTCGGTCGTGCGCTTCTGGATGCTGGAGGCGAGTACACACAACTGTGGTGGAATAATGGACGTTGGAACCCGGGACGAGCGCTATTGCATTTAATCGACCACGAAAGAATTCGTATCATCTCGGACAATGTTCTCGAAGTGTTGCAAAGTGGCGCCACAGCGGGAGTGAGACTTCAAGAGAGCGTGATAGAAGCAGATGCGGTAGTGATGTGTGCTGGTGCAATCGCCACACCAAAGATTCTTCTTCAGTCCGGTTTCTCAAGGTGCAATACTCAGATTGGTCTGGGTCTTCAAGATCATCCATCAATTACTTTTGCTCTTGAACTACACCGAGAGATACCTTCTGTTTTCGATGCAGGAGTAGTCCGTAGAGGTACAACGTCTTTGGGGGAGCAGTATCTCGTAGTTGCCTATGAACGCGCATCATGGTCGGAACCCGAATTAGGTCTCGTGTCTGTTCTCCTACTCACCCCGCATAGTCGTGGTTGGGTCACAGCGCGAGACCATGAATGTGATGTGCAGATCAACATGTTGGATGATGAACGAGATGTTGTGGCAATGAGAGAAGCTGTGCAGTCGCTGATTGAGACTGTGTCACACGAAAGTTTTCGAGCAATTGCGCGGGACATCTACGCCGATGATGAAGGAACGTCTGTGGAATCTTTGCACAGCTTGACAATTACGGAACTTGATAAGTGGATAAAAATGAATCTGCGTCCTGTATCGCATGTTGCGGCATCATGTCATCAAGCAGTTAACGATGACGGTTCGCTACAACATGTGGGTGGGGTGTTCATTGCTGATGCATCCGTGCTTTCAGGTGTTCCGCCAAGTACTCCTGCTGCACCTGTCACAATGGAGGCGCGGAGAATTGCACGTCTAGTTGAGGGGAGTTTGTCGTGAGTTATTCATTGGGTCTACATGAGGTTGCAGAGGGAATCCACGCGTATCTACAGCCAGATGGTGGTTGGGGCTGGTCCAACGCGGGTCTCGTAGTGGGTGATGGAACTTCATTGTTAATCGATACTTTGTTCGACCTTCGCCTTACGCAGAACATGTTGGATGCGATGGCCCCTGTGGTGGCTGCTGCACCTATTGACACGGTGGTGAACACCCATGCAAATGGCGACCATTGCTACGGCAATCAACTCATGAAGGGCGCCGAAATCATTGCATCGACAGCTACAGCTCATGAGATGTCAGAGGTGCCGCCTTCTATGTTGGCAGCGCTGAACAATGCGCCTGGTGAAGTCGGTGATTTGTTTCGGCATTTCTTTGGTGAATTCGAATTTGAAGGTATTGAGCTGGCGTTGCCGACGCGTACCTTTGACGGCCGCTTTGAGTGCGAAGTGGGCGGACGAGTAGTTGAACTCGTGGAGGTCGGACCTGCACATACTCAAGGTGACACTTTGGTCTTTGTTCCCGATGCAAAGACAGTATTCACCGGAGACATTTTGTTTATTGGTGGAACACCCGTGGTGTGGGTAGGCCCATTAGATAACTGGATTGCGGCATGTGACTTGATTTGCGCATCCGATGTCGATCACATCATTCCTGGTCATGGGCCACTTACTGACAAGGCAGGTGTCGTGGCAATCAGGGATTACCTTCAGTTCGTCAATAGTGAAGCAACGGAACGTTTCGATAGTGGCATGGATGCATGGGATGCCGCGCGCGACATCGCACTCAATGGGTTTTCGTCATGGGGGGAGTTTGGGCGACTAGCTGTCAATGTGGACACGGTATATCGGTCTCTTGATAGGACACACAAAAGCCCCGATGTTGTGACTCAGTTCAAGCGGATGTTTGCTCTTGAGCAGCGTCCGCATTAGTGCGTGAACGCAGTGCGCGTCGTGAGACCACAACCCAGCCCGTCAATGACACGAGTGAAAAAAACCACCATTGCATCGCGTAGGAAAAATGTGATCCTTCGGTGAGTTCTGGCAACTGTGTGGGTGCAGGCCAGTTGGAGTTGAGTGCGGGTATCTCTTCCCTTAATTGCACATACATCGGAAGTGTGGGTTGTTCACCGCGTTGCGACAACAATGAAAGATCAATCCGATGAAATTCTGTGGTGGAAGGATCAGTGGAATCCACGGCGCCCAATAGGGTGCGTTTCTGTGAGGTACGCAGGTAACCATTGATGGTGATTCTCCCTGACGATGGAGGTGGAGCTACTTGGGCAAGAGGAACAAACCCTCTGTTGACAAACACCACCGAACCATTGTCTAAGAGAAACGGGACAACGGGGCTGTATCCCGCAGTCGCATCTTGAGAACGATTGATGATGGTTACTTGGCCTTCGGAAAGATACTGGCCTTGTGCTGTGACAACGCGCCACTGTAGATCGTCATAGGAAGTTGTTGCTGGTGAACTGGAAAAGAGTTCTTGAATATCTACTGGTGGAACCACGGTTCGCGCGATGACGTTTCTGTTGGTCTCTTGTTTTTGTTCGAGGCGATTCAATTGCCAAAAACCTAGGAACACCATCGTTGCGGTCAAGGTAGCAAGCCCTACGTGGATGAGTATCCAGCGCGGTCGGAGAAGGGGGTTACTCACGGTTTCAACGCTATCGCTCTTGACTCAGGCGTGTACGGTAGGCGCGTGGGGCAAAAGGCATATAACCAAGAGGCAATAAACGCTGACTTCTGGCGGATGGTGTTCGGTGCGGAAGTCTCCGCCTCGGCGCCCAAGCGCATTGGCGAAGGCCAAGTGGGGATGAATCTGAGGTATCAGTTGACTAGTGACGCAGCCCATGTGCCGTCGTCGGTCGTACTCAAAATGGCCTCGCCTGATGAAACTAGTCGTGCCACAGGAATCGCCTTGCGGAACTACGAACGTGAGGTCAAGTTCTACAACGAATTGGTCACCACTATTGATGTTCGTTCCCCTCGTTGTTGGTTCGCAGACTGGAATGCTGATACCGGAGACATCGCAATAGTTCTCGAGGACATGGCGCCTGCAGAGCAGGGTGACCAGATTGATGGATGTGGTGTGGAGCAAGCGCGCCTGGCAGTAGACCAACTCATCATGATGCAAGGTCCTCGTTGGGGGGATGATTCCTTAAGTGAGGTGGATTGGTTGCAGCGCCGCGAAGCCGGAGACATTGATCGGTTGAGTGGTTTGTTCAATATGTTCCTGCCGGGCTTCCTCGGTATCTATACCGAGGCGATTCTTGGTGAGGTAGGGAGAGAAGGGGTCGAATGTGTGGAAGCTTTGGCATCCAAGATTGGTGATTACGTCATGAAAAAGGATGCTCCTTTTACTGTGACACATGGTGATTTTCGTTTGGACAATTTGCTCTTTGCATCTCCTGCCGGTGGAGTGGAGTGCTGCGTAGTGGATTGGCAAACCCCAGGTCACGGCAATGGCATTGGGGATCTTGCGTACTTCATTGGCGCAGGTTTATTGCCCGAAGCACGCCGCCTACATGAATGGGAGTTGGTCGACCGCTATATCGCGGGCATCGAAGGATACGGGCACAAACTTGACCATGATTGGGTGCGCGATCATTATCGCCGAGAGGCAATTTCAGGGATAGTGATGGCTGTGATTGCGTCACAAATTGTTGGCCGCACAACACGTGGCGACAAGATGTTCGAAGTCATGGCCACTCGTCATCTACTGCAAGCTCTTGAAAACAATGCTTTAGGACTTCTGTAAATCACGGCACTCTGCGAGATGAGTAAGTAGTTGATCCAGAGCCTGAGTGTCTTTTCTGTGCAGTGCGTCGGCAGGAAAGTGGTCTGGCAACATCTCGACTGCACTATCCCACTCGATGTCGTGGCGGTTGAGGACAATGCGTATCGCGGTGAGGAGCGCCTGTGAGGGGTCTGTGTCGTAGGACGACATCATGTCTTCCACATGTCGTTTGGTGAGCCGGGCCATATCGAAGAGGTTATGTCTCATGGGCCTGTCAAAATTGCTACGGTTCCTTATGTTCGGGGGAACATGCAGGGGGGCATATGTGGAACTACGGATTACTGCTTAAAGGGATAGCGCAGGCTGATCCTGAGAGGCCAGCACAGATATTTGGCGGAATCACTTATTCGTGGGGTGACTTCTATCAACGTTCGAATGCTCTGTCGTCGGACCTCGTGTCATCTGGTCTTTCACCTGGTGCCAAAGTGGCGCAGTATCTCTTTAACGGGCCCGAGTATTTGGAGACAATGTTTGCTGCTTTCCTCAGCAGTTATGTTCCTGTGAATACCAATTATCGGTACGGACCCGATGAGATTGTGTATCTATTTACCAATGCAGATGCCGAAGCAGTTGTGTTTCATGCCGCATTTGTTGAGTTGATTGAAAAAGTTCGTGATCGACTTCCTTTGGTAAAGCGTTGGTACATGGTTGCCGATGAGTCTGGTAATGAACTTCCAGCCTGGGCTGTCTCCTACGACGAAGTTGTAAATCGTCGTGTCGCAGACGTGGATACAAGTAATGCAAGTCCTGACGACATGCTTTTCCTCTACACCGGCGGCACCACTGGTATGCCCAAAGGAGTGATGTGGCGACAAGAGGATCTTCTCACTGTGCTGGGTCGAGGAGGTAATGCGATTGCTCAAATTCCTGCAGCTGAATCTCTCGATCAACTGACCGCGCGCGTCACGCCAGGGGGCGTGGGACAAAGAACTCTGGTGGCGTGTCCGTTAATGCATGGAACGGGTCAGTTCTCTTCCTTCATCACTTTGGCCATGGGCGGATGCATTGTGACAATGCCGAACCGCAGTTTTGATCCTGCATTGTTGTGGTCCACGGTGGAAGAGCTTGGTGTGAATTCAGTAGTGATTGTCGGGCAAGCATTTGCTGGTCCACTTTTGGAAGCGCTGGACAACAATCCAGGAAAATGGAATCTGTCCAGCGTTGTACAAATGGGCTCGTCGGGTGTGATGTGGAGTCAGGAGAATAAAGAGGGCTTGTTGAATCACATCCCACAGATGCTGATCTCCGACAGTTTTGGATCATCAGAAGCAGTGGGCATGGGGGCATCAGTGTCGGCAAAAGGTGCGCCCGCTAAAACTGCACAGTTCATGCTTGGGCCTAATTGTGTGGTGTTCACCGAAGAGGGTCAAAGAGTGACACCAGGGAGTGGGGAGCGCGGTCTCGTTGCTGTAGGTGGAGCAATACCGCTGGGCTACTACAAAGATGAAGAAAAGACTCGATCCACTTTTCGAATTTTTGAAGGTCGACGGTGGACTGTTCCTGGCGACTGGGCAGAAGTGAACTCAGATGGAACTTTGCACCTGTTGGGACGCGGTTCTGTTTGTATCAATACCGGTGGCGAAAAGGTCTTTCCTGAAGAAGTGGAAGAAGTGCTCAAGACACATGTGTCTGTACGTGATGCAGTGGCCGTAGGTCTTGCAGATACCCGATTTGGCGAGACAATCTGTGCTGTGGTCGAGGCCGAACCAGGTCATGAACCCTCGCTCACCGAACTGAGTGAACATGTTCGTGAACGACTGGCTGCGTACAAGGCTCCGCGACATCTCGTTGTCATCCCCACGATTGGACGCGCACCTAATGGGAAAGTGGATTACAAGAGACTGAAGGAACACGCAGAAAAAGTGCTGGCTTCCTAGCCGCAACCTGCGATAGTCTTGTCTACAGCATTAGGAGAGACCATTTGGTCCGGCAACCGGGGTGAACGCCGCACGGTGCCTTCTCATCGCAAGATGGGAAATGTGGTTCCTTAGATGGAGCAACAGGGCCTTCTTTTCTTCTGACGCAGACAACGTAGTTCTAGAAGTGCAGGGGAAAGAAAATGGTAGACGTGTTTCGACATAACGCTGCTCCGTACCCTGCCAGTGGTGCATGGTTTCCTGGCGACCCAGTGGGAAACAGAAAATTTCATACCTTTGCAACCGATCGCCCTTTCTCGCTAGAAGGTGGAGGTTCACTACGTGATGTAACGGTGGCCTATGAGACATGGGGTTCACTTAATAGTGATGCGTCAAATGCAATCTTGATCTGTCATGCATGGACAGGCGATAGCCACGTTGCAGGAGTGACGGGCGTGGGGCACACAACGTCGGGATGGTGGGATGGTGTGGTCGGTCCAGGTCGCGCTATCGACACAAACAAATATTTTGTGGTGTGTTCAAACGTATTGGGAGGCTGTCAAGGTTCGACAGGCCCAGCAAGTGCACATCCTGATGATGGGAAGCCCTATGGGCTCCGTTTTCCGGTGGTGACTATCCGCGACATGGTACGCGCACAGGCACATCTCACCGATGCCTTGGGAATCAAGCGTTGGCATGCAGTTATTGGTGGATCAATGGGAGGAATGCAAGCACTGGAGTGGGCAATCATCATGCCGGACCGCGTAGGTGCACTTGTGGCGATTGCGACATGTGCCGAAGCAAGTGCACAACAGATTGCATGGACATCAATAGGTCGGCGAGCTCTTCTTCAAGATCCTGCATACAACAATGGCAACTATTACGACGCTGGTCCCGATGGAGGCCCCTGGGTTGGTCTCTCCACTGCGCGAATGGTGGCTCAGGTGACATTCCGCACCGACTCTCGATTCAGTGAAAAGTTTGCACGACGATTTAAGACTCTGAACTTCAACTCAGATGGCATCGAGTTGTTCTCTGAATTTGAAGTAGAGGGTTATCTGGATCATCACGGCGACAAACTCGTGCGTCGATTCGATGCAAATAGCTATCTCTACATCGGCAAGGCCATGGACCTTCATGACGTAGGTCGCAGCCGTGGAGGCGTAGCCGAAGCGATGGCTCGTATCAAGGCGCCAACTCTGACGATGAGCATTGACTCTGACATTCTCTATCCGGCCTATCAGCAAGAGATGATTCATAACAGCGTGAAGAACAAGGACCCGCGAAATGCTCATGTGACAATTGAAAGCATTGAGGGCCATGATGGTTTCTTGATTGAGACCGTGGCGGTGGGGGCTGGTATTCGGGAATTTCTAGGGTCTCTCTAGAAATTTTGGGGGAGCCCATAGAAGGGGCTGGTCTCGTGCGAGAATAGAACGATGTTGGTGCCAGCGCTTGTTGCAGCAAATATGACTCTTCATCTGATGGGTGTGGGGCTTGTGGTTCTCGGCTTGGTGTTGCTGGTGGCGACCATTGTGTTGTGGCGCGGTGCTGTGGAAGATCCTGTTGTTCTTGCGCCTCTTGAAGTAATGGCAGACCGCAGATTTGCGCGAGCAGGTGAGAAGGAGCGCTCGCTGATCTTGAATTCGGCTCGACCAGAGGATTCTGAATTGGTGGACGTCTCTAGTGATGCTGTTGCTCTATTTCGTGAGCCATTGTCCGAGCCCGTGCGTCCATGGCGCGATCCGTTTCCTCACGACGATGATGCAGTGGATATTGTGCCTATGGCTCCGCCTGTCATTGATCCGCTCCTGCAAAACAACCGAAAGGACCGCTAATGCCTGCATTTGAACCCAATGAGATGATTGCTCGATACAAGGACAGGGCCGCGGCTGTACGCAAGCGTCCACTCCCGCCGGTTGCAGGCGAAGAGCGTCAGTTGTTCATTGCACAAGCTGAGACCGACTTTATGGACTTTGCGATTATCGGCGATGCTGAGGCAACTTTGGATGATGGTGTTCTCACATTGCGAATTGATCTGAAGTCACCTCGTTCGTGATTTCTTCTCTGTCGCGCACAGTGCGCGAACGGCAAGATATCCACATTATGGCTGCGGCCATTGCTGTTTTTGCGTGGGGAACTGGTCCCATCATGAACAAAGTGATGACCGTTGATACACCGGCAATTGTCTTTTATAGAACACTGCTGGGCACTCCACTAATGGTCTGGGTGGCCTATGCCACAGGTGGTGGATTGAGTCGCGAATTGATGCGACGCACGGCTGTGCCTGGTGTGTTGTTTGCTCTGTCATTCATTACGGGATTTGCTTCTGTCAAGATGACATCAATAGCGAACGCAACATTGATTACGACCATTCAGCCTGTGCTCGTTGTGTTCATTGCTCCGCGTTTATTTGGAGAAAGACTGACCCCGCGACAATTGGGGTATTCGTTCTTGTCGTTGGCGGGAGTATTAATGGTGGTGATGGCAGCTGCGTCGTCAAGTGGTGCACATATCTCTGGGGACATGATGGCAGTTGCCAATGTTGTTCTGTGGACGGCGTACTTTGTTCTTGCAAAGCAGAACCGAATGGATGGAGTTCACTCGTGGTCCTTCTTGGCTGCCATATTTGTGTGGCTCGCGATTGTGGTTTTGCCTTTCGGTGCGATCACAAGCAACAGTCTGGGACAGATGACTACTAAGGATTGGCTTTGTGCGGCGGGCATGACACTGGGGCCAGGATTGCTGGGCCACGGACTTATGACATGGTCACAAAGCCATGTCGATGTCACGATTGCCTCTTTGCTTGGTCTGCTGAGCCCAGTTGTGTCGACTGCACTGGCCTTGGTGTTTTTAGGGGAATTGTTGACGCCGTGGCAGGTTGCGGGGGCCTTTGTGGTCTTGGCCTCGCTTGCGCTTCTAGTGGCCAACCAACGGGGAACTACACCGAAAGTGAGCCTTGAGGTCCCAGAGTAGGCCGTTGTAGTGAGCAGTATGGTCGGTACAATAAGGATTCCACATGCGGATGTGGCTCAGTGGTAGAGCATCACCTTGCCAAGGTGAGGGTCGCGAGTTCGAATCTCGTCATCCGCTCCAAAGCCGCCCTTTGGGGCGGCTTTTCTCATGTCGGGCTAAGGGTTATCAGTGAGTCGTTAATCATCCGGTCTTCTACCTTCAGATAGGCAACACCGATTACGGCTTCATGAATACCGACAACATTGGCCACATAATTCCAGCCGTCTGGATCATCAATGATTGCGTGTGTCATTCGGACGATTCTGTATGACGTGTAAATCTCACCATCCTTAGTGACGTCGGTAAACACGTCATATTCCACAAAATCACTTGTCTCCAAAGACTCTGAGAGGACGACTGTGCGGGAGGTGGACATAACAATGGTGACTAGTGGTGTTCAGGCAAAGTCTGGAATCACCAAATTGGTGGCTTGTAGAACTGCAAGTTGTGTTCGGTTCACGAGGTCATTCATCACAATGAGGTCGGCAATCCTGTTGCGCACTAACTGCAGAGGGATTTGGCTGACCAAGGCAATCTCTTGGTCTGTCATCCCGAGCGACAGCAATTGAAGAATCATGAGGTCATCTTCGTCGTTGTGTCGAACAGTCTTGTTGAACTGTCCATTCTTGAAATGCAGTGCCTGAATCACTGGGTGATTTTCGATCTCGGATTTTCCGTCAATGGTCATCTTGAAACGTTCGACCAATGAAGCAGTATCGGTGTCAAGCGAAATCACATCGTTGACTCCAAATTGGTGAGCCTTGATGACCAGTGGAACTGACGGCGATGAAGCCACCACCACTTTTTTTACTTGAGGTCGAAAACCACGACTTTTCTCGACCACTAAATCCAGGTCAAGCACCTCTGGTGCCAGGACAGACAGGTGCACGTCCTTGCTCTTGAGAGCAATCGCCATATCGCGCCCATTGCGTACGACATCAACAATCTGAATCTCTGGCGTGGTGTCAAGAATTTGCGTCAGCGGTGACAGTGATCCGGTGGTGCTGTCGCACAGTAAAACATTCATAGAGTCCTCATGTGAGCAGGGTAACTCTTGGCGGTCTTCAAAAGTCGCATACTGTGTGTAAGGGATTTTTTCTGCGTCACTTGAGTATGAACGTTCATTCTGATGCTGTGGGAAATTGGGAAGAGGGACAGGGCTATGGCAGTGCAGTTTGGAGTTCATCTAGGTATCCAGAACGCGACTGCGTCTGAGTTGAGAGAACTATGGACATGGCTTGATAACAACGGTGTCGATTGGATTTCTCTTTGGGATCACCTCTATGAGGCGCCTCCCGCAGGGGGTACGCAACCGCACTTTGAAGCATTCTCTATGCTGGGTGCACTTGCGGTAGATACACGCAATGCGCGTATCGGTTGTTTGGTCTTTTGTTCGCAGTATCGCAATA
Source organism: Actinomycetota bacterium (assembly GCA_009703125.1). Taxonomy (GTDB): domain Bacteria; phylum Actinomycetota; class Acidimicrobiia; order Acidimicrobiales; family Ilumatobacteraceae; genus UBA2093. Next base: position 2,501 of record WLGS01000027.1, on the reverse strand, counting down.
TCGGACTCTTATCAAAGGGTGCAATCTCTGTGGACCATCTCAGCGGAGGACGTTTCGAGATGGGGATGGGAAGTGGCTGGCATGAACAAGAAGCGCGAGCATTTGGTTTCGATTTTCCTTCACAAGGTCAACGCTTTGCTGTTCTGGAAGGACAACTGGCAGCCATCAATGCATGGCGTCGTGGTGAGCGCGTAACTCAGTCGTCACCATCGGTGGAACTCCAAGATGCAGCGATGTTGCCCGGACCGATGGGTTCCATGCCGTTATGGCTTGGAGGACTAGGCCCCAAACAAACGCTGCGCATGGCTGGAATATATGCAGACGGATGGAATGCTGCCTATGCAAGCCCGCAGCACTATCGAGAACTCAACGGCATCCTTGATGACTGGTGCATAGACGCAGGTCGCGACCCAAAAGAAGTGGAACGAAGCATTAACTTGTCTTATGCCCTCAGCACTGAGGATGTATCGGTTGTGCGAACTTCTTTGGAGAATCAATGGGGGGCGGCATCAGAACGGATTATCTCTGGATCGTTATTGGGGCGACCAAGTGATGCGGTCGAGCAGATAGCCCCCTTTGTAGACGCAGGAGCGCAATTGATCAACATTGCCATTCGACCACCATGGGATATGGAACTTCTTGCTGAATACGTACTGGAAGTCATCCCTCAAATGAGACGAGATTTTTCGGTTCTCAACAGCTAATCGATCGTGAAATGGTCCTTGTGTACTGGGACTAAGGTGCCCATATGGAGACAGCACACATCAACGGCACCACAATTGCGTACAAGGATTCCGGAGGACCAGGTCCGGTAGTCATGTTGAGCCATGGATTCTTGATGGATCATTCAATGTTCGACGCACAAGTTGATGCTTTGCGCACTCAGTATCGCGTGATCACATGGGATGAGCGAGGCTTTGGCGGCACTAAAGCGACTGGCGAGTTCACCTATTGGGATTCAGCGCGAGATGTGTTGGGCCTTATGGATCATCTAGGAATTCACGCCGCGATTGTGGGAGGCATGTCTCAGGGTGGATTCTTGAGCTTGCGCACCGCCTTGTTGGCCCCCGATCGCGTGAAGGCGTTGATTCTCATAGACACTCAGGCCGGCACCGAGGCCCCAGAGACCATCGAGCCGTATAACCAATTGCATGCAGCTTGGTTGGAGCACGGTGCAGTTGCTGTTCAAGATGTGATTGCAAGCATCATTTTGGGTCCGGGTTCATGGGATGAGTGGTACGCCAAATGGAGTGTGTTGCAGCCCGAGCAATTCAGTCTTGCATTCAATTGTTTGATGCATCGAGATGACATCACTGATCGTTTGGCCGAGATCAAGTGTCCTGCATTGATAATCCACGGCACCGATGACGTGGCAATTCCGATGGAGAAAGCAGAGCTTCTGCGATCTGGGCTCGGCGGAGAAAGCTCACTTGTCGCTATTCAAGGTGGACCCCATGCGGCCAACATGACGCATCCTGAGCCAGTGAACGCAGCGATTGTTCAGTTCTTAGAAAAGCTTTCCTAACTGCAAGAATTGCCCACATACACGGAGGGGGACGTATGCCGTTAGAACTAGATCTGGGACCAGCTGCTCAGGAGTTTCGTGAAGAAGTGCGTACATGGTTGCACGCCAATGCGCCAAAAGAGTTGTTGGGTCTGTCGGCCGACATGGTGCAGCGTGGTCAATTTGCAGGCGCTCGTGAATGGGCTGATGCACTTACTGAGGCGGGGTACATGTGTGTGTCGTGGCCAAAGGAATATGGCGGTCGAGGACTCACGGGAATAGAAGTTGCGGTGATGAATGAGGAGTTTGCGCGCGCCAATGTGCCGCGTCTCACTCGCGGTATGGGCGAATGGCTTGTGGGGCCGTCCATCATTGTGTGGGGTACAGATGAGCAGAAGAAGAGATTTCTTCCTCGCATCATTGACGGCTCGGATCGATACTGCCAGGGATTTTCTGAACCCGATGCAGGTTCTGACTTGGCATCGCTCAAGACACGTGGAGAAATTGATGGTGACGAGGTCGTGATCTCGGGCCAAAAGGTGTGGACCTCTGGTGCGACTGAGGCAAACATGATGTTTTGTCTGTGTCGAACTGATCAGGATGCCTCCAAGCACGCAGGTATTTCTTATGTGTTGCTTCCGATGTTTAAAGATGACAAGTCATCAAATGGGATTGAATTGCGACCCATCATGCAACCCCACGGGGCCTCGCACTTTACGGAAACCTTCATGACTGAAAGTCGTGCACCCGTGGACAACATCATTGGTGGGATGAATAACGGATGGCGTGTCACTATGACCACATTGGGCAATGAACGCGGTGGCCATGCAACAACTCAACACGTGGAATACACAAAGCAATTCTGGGAAGCTGTAGAGATTCTGAAGGCAAATGGCAAGATCACCGATCCTGTTGTGCGCCAGGACTTGGCATGGGCATTTAGCCATGTGGAGATAATGCGCTTTCAGGGTCTCAAGTTGCTTTCTGAAGTAATGGC
>WLGS01000026.1 GCA_009703125.1 Actinomycetota bacterium | reverse complement strand
CGACAATCGCATCACCGGCGATGTTCTGACAGTGAGTGGCACGGCAACGTTTGCCAACAAAAATGTCGGCACAACAAAAACAGTGACCGCATCAACAATCACCCTCACGGGAACCGACGCCAACAACTACACACCCAACACCACCGCCACCACAACAGCCAACATCACCACAAAACCCCTCACCGTCACCATCGCCGCAAGCAACAAAACCTACGACGCGAACGACTCCGCAACCGTGACATATACAGACGATCGCATAGCCGGAGACATTTTCACGATTTCCAGTGACGCGCACTTTGACGATATGGAGCTAGGACGCAACAAACCTGTGACTGCGATGAACATCACCCTGTCTGGAATCGATGCCAACAACTACACTCCGAATTCAACTGCCGTCTCAAGTGGTGACATCACAGTACGTGAAATCACTGCACAGATTCCCACCGCAGTAGACAACAGACCCCTATCAAACGCAACGCCCACGGTTCTCCTTGGTGACTTGGTCTCGGCTATCGACACGACTGTCACATTTACCAGAGCGGGATACGCCAGCGTGATCTGCAGTGTGATCCCTCAAAATGCGACCGAGACCTGCACCTCTCCCACCCTTGCAGATGGAACATGGAAATACCGCGCGCGACAATTGATTGCAGCACTCATGGTTGCGGCATCCGAGGAATACACCATCGTCATAGATACCACTGCTCCTGCAAGTACACGACCTTTGATGTTTACGCCTGATTCAGATACAGGAGTAAGTGCAACAGATGGAATCACACGTGACAATACGCCAACCGTGTTCGTCACAGAGGCAAGCCCGACAGACCGCGTGGTTGTCACTGCCACATCAATCAACCAAAGTGTTCAATGTTCATTCACGGCAACCGCCACAGAACAGACCTGCACTTTGCCGGTGCTCAGTGATGGCAATTGGGACATCGCTGCTGTCATCACAGATCTGGCCGACAACACTTCTACCTTGACTCCAAATTTTGTTGGAACTATTGACACCATCGCTCCCGCAACAAGTGTTGCGCCGTTCAATGCACAAGATAACGGCGCCGCGACATCCCTTGATGCAACACCACGTATTTCGGTATCGGGGATTGCGAGTGGTGAGATTGCTACCGTCAACGGCACCAACTCAAGAGCAGAAAAAGCTACCTGTTCTTTCATCGCTGCGAACACACTCAACTACTGCGAAATGAGCACAATGACAAGTGGTACATGGAGTTTGACTGCCACCATCTCTGACGTCGCAGGCAATGTTGCGGCCGAATCTCCTCCCACTCAAATTATTATCAGTGCTGGTATTGCACCCGCCACAGTTGCAACATCGGCCGTAGCCCCAAAGACAACCACCAACAAACGTGAAAATGTTGTGGCCGTAAAGTTTGGAACATCGGCGGCACTGGCCGGAGTTGAGTCCGTTTCGTTCATCGTCTTTGATAGCTCGGGCAAGGTCATCCGTCGAAGCACGATAAAAGTAAATCCTCAAGACACAGGCGCACGTCTCGTGATCCCTGCATCAGTGAAGGGTGCGAAAGTGCGCGTGGTGACTTCAAATCAATGTGGCGTCTCTCAAGGAGCACCACGAAGTTTCAATGTTCGCCGTGGAAAGACAGTGGTAAGTCTTGACAACCGAACAAACATCCCCACACTCGCAGGACAATTAGTTCTCCCTGACATTCAATTCGGTCCCTCCGACATCACGCTGGATGCTGGGGACAAAGCACAGTTAGACAAGGCGTTCAAGGAGATGAAAGGTAAATGCGGAACTCTCCTTGTGTCAGGATTTGCTCGCCACAACAACACCGACACTAAAAAATATCTGCAGAACTTGGCTGACTTCCGCGCACAAGCTGTGGCGGATTACTTGTCACGTAAAGGTCTCACTATGTGGATTGATTACCAGGGCTTTGTCATTAAGCCCAAGAAGGGCGACGACAACACGCATCGCCGCGTGGTCATTCATTGGACTCCCTCATAAACACCACAACGTTCAGAGGAAAACAAGTGGGTCACCTACCTTGACCGTACCAGGGGTGAGGATACGGGCATAGACCCCAAGGTTCTGATCAAGGTCACGCACAATGTGGCGCAAAACATCGCGATCGGGTCCAATGTCGGTATTCACTGCTTGAGTGACCATCACACAACGTGGGCACGGGTCTAGAAACTCCACCACCGCAGTACCGATTTGTGCACGCGCGCCTTTCCAAGAAAATTCCACATGGCCTTTTTCTGTGGTCTCCACCATGATGCTCGGACGAAAACGTCGTTCATCAATCACACTGTTCGGCAATGCAGCACGCAATGCATCCATTGCAGATGAAGTCATGACCAACAGAGGCCAACAGTCGTAGTGGGTCCCAGGGGGCGATTCAAACTCCACCACTTCGGGCGGAAACGCCGCAAAGTTTGGAAGAGGTTCATCATCGGTGCGACCAAAGATTGCACGTAACTCTTGTATCGGATCATCAGAATCACCAGGACCTCGACGAAAGTGATCCAAGTTGTTGTCCGCAGGTAATGATGTCAACTCCACAGAGTGATTCAGCGCTTGTGAGAGCACTGCGTTCACTTCTGCATCGTTGGATGACACTGTTGTGCCATTGGGCAAAGTGATAATCACCTCATCGCCGCGGCGTTGTGCAGCACATTGCATCAACCCAGCAATTTTTTTCGCACCGCGAATTCCGCCACGTTCCAAATCGCGTATCGCCCAATGACGATCGCCCACAATTCCCAATGTCGACAATTCCACATGGGGAACTTGTTCACCCACCATCGACTTCACGGAATAGGACCACAACTGTGAGATTTTCATCTTCACAGCATTTCACGCACGCACACCCGTGCGGCTCATTTAGCTGTAGTACGGATTCGAGCCCGTGGCGTGATCTGTAATGTCACGCACCTTGGCGATTGCAGGCACTTGCTCCACCAATGTGGTTTGCACGCCTTCAAGCATGGTCATCTTGCTCATCGAGCATCCATGACATCCGCCGCCCATGGTGAGATAGGCGATGCCTTCTCCGTCATGGCCGACGAAGGTGACAAAGCCACCGTGTGCGGCAAGCGATGGATTGATATCGGTAGCAATCACCGCTTCAACTGCAGCAGATGTTTCGTCGTCGGTGACTAAACCTTCAATGACAGCTGCAGGTGGTTTGTTGGGGTTGCGAATAATGAGACCTTGACGATCTGAAAAATCAAGTACTGCGCCATTGATGTGTTCGTAGCTTTGCAACGGAATAATGACTTTCAATCCGTTGATAGTGCGTACTTCATCGCTAAATGCTGCTTGGGTCACAATCTCAAATGACAAGTCGTATTTGAATTCTTCGCCAGGTGCAGCAAGTACCTCCAAACGCAGGCCGAGGCGTTCTTTTTCAGGTTCCTCGTCACGCAATGTCACCAACTGGGCAAGAGCCTCATCGGTGATCTCAATAATGGTGTCAGAGCTTTGGGGGGCAAGTGGACTCACACCCCGAAGGCTAGCGAGGGTTCGCTACTGACCAACGCGCCCCTACTGACCTACCCGCCCCTATTGACCAACGCGCCCCTATTGACCAACGCGCATGGTGGAACCCCCACCATCCACTTGAATACGTTGACCTGTGATGTAGGAGGCCTGTGGTGCACAGAAATACATCACCGCTTGGGCCACATCTTCGGGCTGACACACCCGGCCAAATGGCGCATCGTTATCCATTGAACGAAGATCATCCATCTCCCGGCGTCCCGTAATGGCACGAGCGAGGCGCACTCCCATATCTGTTTCCACCAATCCGGGCGCCACGATGTTGACGCGAATCTGGTGTGGCCGCTCTTCTTTGGCCAATGTAAGCGCAAGTGCTTCCATGGCTGCTTTTGCCATGTTGTAGGGAGCACCAAACGCACTCATCCCTGTGGTGGCAACCGAAGAGATAAACACCACATGTCCCCCGCCGCGCGCTCTCATGGAAGGCAAGAAAGCCCGACACAATTGATGAGGTCCCAGTGCGTGAGTCGCCACGAGATTCCATACTTCTTCGGCCTCAGTATCCACAACAGCGCGACCACGCGATGCAATACCGCCATTGAGCACTGCAATATCAATGCCACCGTGCATCGCCACAATCTCATTCACCATCGCCACGTTGTCCTCGGGGATGTCATTGGATCCTTGATGCACTGTTGCTACGCCGCCCATAGCTGCAATGGCATCTGCAGTCTCTTGAGCTGATTCTTTATCGCGTCGATAGTTGATGGCGACGGTGGCACCCTCTGTGGCCAACGCCAAAGAGATGGCACGACCAATTCCACGACCACCACCTGTCACTAATGCAATCTTGCCGTTGAGATATCCCACGTTGCCCCCTGACACTTGTGTCCCCAAACTAGACCCCCTACGAGCGGTCGTTACGAGCCAACTCGCGAGATAACATCAGTAGCAACAACCACGGGGAGCTTGCACGAATCGGCAGGCTGAGAGGGTGGCCGCGGCCACCGACCCAAGAACCTGATCCGGGTAATGCCGGCGGAGGGAAATGGATTCAACTTCACCACTGGCGCTTATCTTCACGGGCGGGGCACGTCCCCATCATTCCATCGCCCAAGATCTCGGTACACCACAGTTAGTCATCGCAGCAGATTCGGGCTGGTCACATGCGCGCGCCTTTGGATACGTCCCGCAATTCCTTGTCGGCGACCTTGATTCAATTAGTGCCGACGATCTAGCAGAGGCACATTCTCTCGATACAGAAATTGTGCAGCACAGCATCGATAAAGATCTCACTGATACTGAGATTGCCGTACAACTAGCGCATAGTTTGAAATACGAACGTATTCACGTTCTCTCAGGTGGTGGTGATCGCTTTGATCATCTAGTCGCGATGTTGCATTCATTAGTTGCACACACAGAAGAAGTTGCCATCACCGCACACGTCGGGCAGTCATTTGTTTATTTTGTGACACCAAAGCAACGCTTTCACACCACATGTGCCCCTCACACCACCGTGTCACTTATTCCTCTTGGTGGTCCGGCACGCGGCGTGCGTAGCGAAGGATTGAAATGGAATTTGTCGCGTGAGACATTGCATTCATTCGCCTCACGCGGAGTCAGTAACTGCACCACTGCTGATTCGTTTGCGTTGTCGTTGCGCACCGGAGTTCTTGCCGTCTTTATCACTCAACTCACAGGAGAAACACCATGAAAAAAATCCATCTCATTGCTGTCCTTCTTGGATCAGCAATCGTTGCTGCAAGTTGCACAAGTTCTTCTTCTGAAAACACGACTACTGAGGTGACATTAGTTGCCTATGACTCATTCACCCCAGAAGAAGGAATCTTTGATGCCTTCACAGAACAAACTGGCGCCACCGTCAAAGTAGTAACTGCTGGCGATACCGGCACCATGGTCTCCAAAGCCATCTTGACAGCGGGAAATCCCGAGGGTGACGTGATGTGGGGTATCGACAACACATTTCTTTCCCGCGCACAAGATGCCAACGTGTTGTCATCGTATGAACCCGTGGACGAAGGTGACATTTGTGTGAACTACGACAAAGAATGGTTTAACGAACGTGCAATTGCAGTGCCGACATCTTTTGAAGATCTTGTTCGTCCTGAATACGCAGGGCTTCTCACCGTGCAAGATCCCGTGAACTCATCTCCTGGGCTTGGATTCTTGCTGGGCACAATTGCCCATTTTGGTGACAACAACTGGGAGCAATACTGGCGTGCACTTAAAGACAACAAAGTCAACATGGCACCTGACTGGTCAAGTGCCTATTACGAAGCATTCTCTGCATCATCAGACACCGGCAAGTATCCACTAGTTGTGAGCTATGGCTCAAGCCCTCCAGCAGAAGTGGTGTTTGCAGAAACACCCATCACCGAACCCACCACTGGCGTCATTGAAGCAACATGTTTCCGCCAGACCGAATATGTGGGGGTATTGCGCGGCACAAAGAACACCGAACTTGCAGAAAAACTTGTGGAATACCTCTTGGGGAAGAAATTTCAAGAGTCCATGCCATTGACGTTGTTTGTGTTCCCCATCAACAAAGATGCAATACTGCCTGAAGTTTTTGAGAAGTTTGCGGTGCGCCCTGCGAATCCATTGTTGATGGAACCAAAGAAAATCGAAGACAACCGTGAGTCATGGCTGGACACCTGGCGAGGTCTCTTTTCGTGACGCGTTCGCAACATGGACTCGCCGCGGCACCATGGGTGTTTCTCGGAGTGTTCTTTGTTGCGCCCGTCGTCATGACTCTGGCGATTTTTTCTGACATCACAGTCCTACAAGAAACCATCACAAATAGTTTCTTCATCAAAATTGCCTGGTTTTCTTTATGGCAGGCAATGCTTTCTGTTGTAGTGACTTTGCTCATTGGACTACCGGCCACGTGGGCGCTATCTCGAGTGTCGTTTCCCGGGTCACAGATTCTTCGCGGAATTCTCTCTGCGCCATTTGTGATGCCCGCAGTAGTTGTGGCATCTGGAGTGCTCGCTGTTCTTCCCGCCGACAACAACACAGGGTTGATTCCTATTCTGTGGGCCCATGCAATGTTCAACATTTCCGTGGTGTTGCGCATTGTGGGTCCACGGTGGGAATTACTCGATCAGCGCCTAGAGCATGCTGCAGCAACACTGGGTGCACACCCCATGCACACTTTTCGACACATAGTCTGGCCACACATCAAAAACTCAACCATGAACGCAGCGTTGTTGATTTTCATATATTGCTTCACATCATTTGGCGTGATCGTGATTGTGGGTGGGTTTCAACGCCGCACAATGGAAGCAGAAATCTTCACTCAAGCAATTCGTCTGGGAGATACATCTACCGCAACGGCTTTGGCTGTTACACAAATTGCGATGATTGGTCTTGTGTTCACCATTGTGCGCACACGAAGTGGCCGCGAAATTTCAGCCCAACACATACAACGACGCCCACCGTTGTCCTCCACTACACACAACCGATGGATTGTCTGGGGTGCCATTGCAAGTGCAGTTGCAGTAGTCGGTTTGCCACTGGTGGCAACATTGTGGCGCTCGATCTATAGCCGCAGTACTCAATCGTTCACTGTCAGTGGATGGGAATCACTTCTTGATGCACGTTTGCCCGGCATGGCATATTCGGCCACCGAAGTTCTTACCAACAGCGCCATGTTTGCTCTGCTTGCTGCACTGGTGTGTGTGCCGTTGTCTTTGGCTGCAGTGGTGAGCAACAACAGATTTCTCTTTTTTGTGTCGTCTCTTCCGGTTGTTGTGTCCGCTGCAACCTTGGGTATTGGCCTCATCATCACTTTCGATGTTGACCCCATCGCATGGCGATCCCAATGGTGGTTGCTCCCCGTAGTACACGCAGTAATTGCATTCCCTCTCACCACGCGCACACTGCATCCGGCATACACAGCCATCCCTACATCACTGCGACACAGCGCAACTGTTCTTGGTGCCTCTCCCCTTCGCACTTTTTTCCACATAGAGATTCCCATAATGAAATCAGCACTCTGGCGTGCCACCGGACTTTCTGCAGCAGTGTCGTTGGGTGAATTTGGTGCCACATCTTTTTTGTCGCGGTCCGGAACCACAACTATGCCCATTGCAATTAGTCAACTGATGGGCACAGTGGGCCAAGCACCCCAACAAGCAGCCTTTGCGTTGTCGGCTACGTTCATCATTGTGACCATTGGGGTGATGAGCCGTGCTTAAAGTCAGCCATCTGAGCGTCTCTTACGGCAAAGAAAAAATACTCACTAATGTGTCCCTCACCGTGCCCACCGGATCCACCACGGCGATTGTGGGGCCGTCGGGCAGTGGAAAATCCACCCTTCTGCACGCCATTTGTGGCCTCATCACTATCGAGTCCGGACAGATATTCATCGACGACATTGACGTCACCTCCACCCCGGCACATCGACGCAACATCGGACTCGTCTCGCAAAGCGGGGACCTTTTCCCCACCATGACCGTGCGTGAGAACATCGAATTTGGTCTACGCATGGACAAAGCAGATGCCGATACCCGCGCAATGCGTTCCGACTTCCTCTTGGACCTTATTTCCCTTGCTGAATATGGGAAACGTATGCCCGACACTTTGTCGGGTGGGCAGGCTCGGCGTGTCGCAGTGGCCCGCGCATTGGCCCGAAAACCCCCTCTTTTGGTGATGGATGAGCCACTCACGGGACTGGATGCAGAAACTCACGACGAATTAGCAACCGACATCAAACGCCTCATCGCCGAGACCGCCACCACCGCCATCATCGTCACCCACGACCTCGACGAGGCGAAATTTTTCGCTGATGTCGTCATCGACATTCGCTCCTTGACCGAGCCCGAGTGATCTGGACACCTTGAGGGGTGTTCACAATGTCACGCTGGGTGAAAACAAAAAACCCTGCAGATATCCCCGTTTTTAGGGGCTGAATGGAATACGGTTTCACTCATGAAGAAGCGTGACCTCATCCAAGCAGTAGCACTCCACACCGGCCTCGATAACAAGAGCGCCGCAGCGGCAGTACAAGGAACCATTGACGTAATTCTTGCCAACGTTGCAAAGGGTGAGGTTGTCAACCTCTCCGGTTTTGCAAAGTTCGCAAAAATTAAGCGTCCAGCACGGCAGGGTCGTAACCCAGCCACTGGAGAGACAATTCAGATCAAAGCAAAAACAGTTGCAAAGATCACTGCTCTCAAGGGTTTCAAGGACATCGCACTCGGAGCTGCTCCTGCACCAAAAATCAATACCAAGCCAGCAGCACCTGCTGCTGCTCCTGCAAAGAAGAAAGCCGCTCCTGCAAAGAAGAAGGCTGCTCCTGCAAAGAAGAAAGTAGTTAAGAAGGCTGCTCCTGCGAAGAAAAAAGTAGTGAAGAAAGCAGCTCCTGCAAAGAAGAAGACCGCTAAGCGTCGCTAATTTGCAGTAATTCAACTGTAAAAACCCGGTGGCCGCATCCACAAGATGTGCGTCACCGGGTTTTTTATTTCTCCCGTTTCATCTCTTACCGTCTGACATGAAACAGATGTGGCAACAACAACTAGCGTGATGCATGTGAAACACGAACGCACTCCACCCGTCATCGGTTTTATTGGCACTGGCCACATCGCCACTTTTCATTCCAAAATGTTGCGTCGTTCTGGTCTCGACATTGTGCGTGGCGGTTGTTATGACGTGGACCGTGCACGTGCAGAAGTATTTGCGCAGGGTTCAGGAAGCCAAGTCATGGATTCTGAACAACAGGTCATTGACTCAAGCGATCTGGTGTACATCTGTACATGGACAAGCGAACACCAACGCCTTGTCTCAATGTGTATTGCTGCGGGCAAACCATATTTTTGTGAAAAGCCACTCAGTACAGATTTTCTTTCTGCATCCCAGATGGATACAGAGGCGCGCAATGCTCAACTCACACATCAATGTGGTCTCATCTTGCGACGCTCCCCTGCATATTTGTGGGCCAAAGAACTTATCGACGATCCTGCTGCGGGCGCACCGATGGCAGTGGTATTTCGCGATGACCAGTTCATTCCCATTCAAGGTCATTACAAATCCACGTGGCGCGGCGATACCGAGCGTGCAGGTGCAGGAACATTGCTCGAGCACAGCATCCACGATGTGGATATGTTGCGCTTTCTCATTGGAGACATTGATGCTGTGAGTGCACGGGCAACGTATCGCCATCAACTACCTGGCATCGAAGATGTAGTGGCGGCCTCAGTCCAGTTTGCAAATGGTGCCGTGGGTACCTTGACGACTATCTGGCATGACAACCTGTCGCGTGCGAGCCTGCGTCACGTAGAAATTTTCTGTGAGCGTCGCACCATTGTGATCTCTGGCGATGATTGGTTTGGGCCAGTGACATGGACAGATGCCGATGGCGCATCAGGTTCATTACAAGGCGACGAGCTCTTGGAGAAAACACACGACATGGCAGTCGGACATCCCAATCCAGATGCTGCCTTTGTGTTGGCAGCCATCGAAAAGAGTCCCGCCTATCCCGATTTCGCTGTTGCATTGGAAGCACACAGAGTTGTGGAAGCAATGTATGAAAGCGCACGCCATAACGGTGCATCAATTGATGTTGCCCAGATTGTGGCCAAATGACTCACCAAGTGGTAGCACTCGGTATTGATGACATCATGGCGTTACGTGTGCGTGTTCTTCGCCAAGGCACACCCACCACACATTGCAACTATCCCGAAGACAACTACCCCGATGTGGTGCACCTGGGCATCGTTGACTCAGGTGATGTGATTGCAACCTCCACTTGGTTTGCAAAACCCTGCCCCGAACGAGATGGAGTTGCATCTATGCAACTCAAAGGAATGGCCGTTGATACCTCGCGTCAAATTGGTGGACTTGGTCGTGCGATCATTGATGCAGGAATTACCCATGCTCGCTCACATGGCGCACAACTTGTGTGGGCACGTGCCCGTGATTCCGCGCTCGATTTCTACCTGAAGTGTGGTTTTGACATTGCCGGCGAGGGATTCATTGATGAACCCACAGGCATGCCACACCACATCGTGGTGCGCCCTGTCTAACCGGTGACAGCCACCGTGGCTGTGTAGTTCACGATGGCACCAGGAGTCGCTTCCACTTGCACTTTCATCTCCCAATCACCTGAGAAGGGAAACTGCACTACTCCGGTCCAGTGATTCGGCCCCAGTTCAATCATTGCGACCGGTATTGCAGGGATGTTGCGTGCAGGCAACGAAAACTGCACTGTCGCATCTTCAACGGGCGAAAGTGCACCACCTGGTGGTGTGAGAATCACATGCACTTCTGCTGCGCCCACGCGAGCCGGCACCACGGTGATGTCAGCCAATACATCAGCTTGAATTTGTGTGGAAGAAAAAATCTTGTCCGCGGGGTTATCAGTAGAGCCTGGCGGTGTGCCCACCAACACCGATGTCAGTGCAAGAACAATCACAACCAATAAGGCATCGAACTTCAAGATGGACTGAAGAGGCGTGACTGAGTTATCGGCGATGCGTTGACGCGCAGCTGCACCTGATAACACCACGACACCTACTACCAGCACTTTTGCCACGAGCAGTTGCCCATAGGTTGTGGAGCCGAGGTCACCCACACCATCCATCAGATGCATTGCTTGGGCAACACCAGTCAGCACAACGACAGGAAGCGCCCGGGTGGCAAGCCGAGAGAACCTCTGGACGTCCACGCTTGGCTCCTCACGTAAGAAGAACATTGCAACAAGACCACCCACCCACACAGCAATTGCTCCGAAGTGCACGGCGTCTACTAACACAAACACAATCGGCAAAGATCCCGCACTGGGATGTCCGCTTACTGAGAACGTCAGTATCGACACCGCAGCAACAATGACTGCAGTGTTTTGCCACAGCGCGGTTGTTGCTCGATGAAGGAACAAGAACAACACACCCCAGGCAACAATCGCTGCGAAACGCACAAGTGATGCAAGACCTATGCGCGTGCTCAACACGTCTGCCAAAAGATCGGCATCAAACACCGCGCCCCATGAGCGTCCCGTGGCATAGGCACCTTGCAACAGCAAAATTCCTACTGAACCAATTGCAAGACCGATGATGCTGACACTGAAGATCTGACGCAGGCGCGCCGATGACATCATGGGCGTGCCCCAGGCGAGCACGAGCGCACCCACCAGCGCGACAAGGGCAAAGAATGTAACAAAACGAGCAATGGTGAGCGGTGTTTCTAGTGGTGACGCGGTGTCGAGTCCTGACAGAATCTGTGCCACAAGATCGGTCCCGGTTCCCGATGTAGTTCGGCCAATTTCAAAAGGGAAAGCACCAGTTGCAGGGTGACCATCGGTACTCATCACGCGCCACACCACTACATAGACACCATCGTTCAGGGTGGGCACATCTGCGGTCACAATTGCTGAATCTTGTGCGCCGCGTTGTGCATCTGAAATTTTGATTTCATTCTGATCTGCACCGAAGAGTCGTATCTCTAACAGTGATGATTCAACGGGCTCGTTAAAGGTCAATCGAATCTCGCTCGGTGACTCTTCAATCACTGTGGAGGCTGCCGGACTAGAAGAATCGAGCACAGCATGTGCCGACACTGTCGATGTTGACGCAGTCATCACCGCAAGCAACATCACAATAAGTGCCACCGCCGTGTGTCGCATTCGCTTCGTCATAACCCTGGCCCCATCGGTAGCCCTTCAATATCGGCCCGTTGCAACAACCATGCAAGTCGATGCGCGGGGCTCAACTGCAAACTTGCTTGTGGTAGCTGTGTGAGCCCCATGGCATGGCTTGCAGCCCACGCCATTTTTTGACGATCCAATTCAAGGCGCACATACAAAGACGGCCACTCGTCATAGGAAACACCTACATCTAAATCAGTGAGGTGCACCACAGTTTCGCGCCAACGTAAAAAAGGCAGTTCATGCATCGCCACAACCGCACCAGATGCAGTCATGCCCGTGTTGTTCCATGCCTCATATGTGGTGTGGGCCCATTGGCCTTCCAGCGCATATACCGCGTTGCGTAACCTGCGCACAGCGTCGCTGGGTTCCCACTGTGATGCTTCATCAATGGCCTGTTGACGTGCCTGAGGTCCACCGGGGTACTGCTCGCCCACTTCTCCGCGTGCTGCACATTCCAAGAGGTGCACATGACTTTGCGCATTCAATGCAAGATGACCGACCACGGTGAGTCGTGTCCAACCCGGTAACGAAGAAGCCCCTGCGAATTGTTCTGGGGTCAAAGTGTCGACAATCTCCAGCAGCCGTTGATGACTTTGCGCACACCCGGCCACGCAGGCATCAAGTTGTTTGGCATCAAGGGGTGCAGGCACATCTTCAACGGTACTAGACGTTCCCGTGTGTGTACCCTTCAGCCACACGGGCCATAACGCATTGTTAGATCAATGGTGAACGGTTCGGCACCACAATGATGGTGCCGTCATCGTCACGATGCACACGCACAGACACTCCGTAGAACTCGCCCAAGGTTTCAGGCCGCAGTACTTCTTCGGCATTGCCATGGGCCACACAGTGACCTGCGTGTAACAGTGCAAGACGATCGGAATAGATGCCCGCCAAAGTGAGATCATGCATCGCAGACACCACAGTGAGACCGTGTTCACGACGTAGACGATCTACAAGTTCTAATGCTTGTTGTTGATGTCCGATGTCGAGTGCACTAGTGGGTTCATCAAGCAACAAAATGGGTGCTTCTTGCGCGACTGCACGGGCGATGACAAGACGTTGACGTTCTCCTCCGGACAATGTGTCCACATCGCGCGTGGCGAGTTCGGCTAGATCAAGTCGATCAATCACATCGCTCACCATGTCGATATCCAATGTGGATTCAGAGCCAAAGTGGCTCACAAATGGGTTGCGCCCCAGCAACACATACTCAGCCCCAGTCATACCTTGGGGAAGAACTGGTGATTGAGGCACATAGGCAATGAGTTGTGCACGACGACGCGAAGAGCGCGCTGTCAGTGGCGCACCATCGACCAAGATTTTGCCTTGATGACCGGTGACGCCTGCAACTGCACGCAACACCGATGATTTTCCTGCGCCATTCGGCCCGATAAGGCACAACCATTCACCTGGTTTGACGGTGTCGGAAAAACCTGCCACTGCAGTGCGATCTGCGTAGTGGACGGACATGTTGTCAAAAGAAAGAGATGTCATCGTTGAGCCTGTCGTGTGCGAAGAATCAATAAGAAAAATGGAGCACCCAAAAATGCAGTGACCACACCAATAGGGGTTTCTGCGGGGTTATCCAAAATACGTCCCGGGATATCGGCCACAATCAAAAATGATGCGCCCATCGTGAGTGCAAGTGGCATCACCATGCGATACGACGAGCCAACAATCAAACGAATGGCGTGCGGAACAATGATGCCCACAAAGCCAATCAGGCCACTCACCGCCACCACACTCGCGGTGCCCAACGTCGCCGCTATCACTACGACGAGGCGCACGCGATCCACATTGACGCCAAGAGCTGCTGCTTCTTCATCACCTACGCGCAACACATCCAGCAAGCGTCGATGCAACAGCAACACCACACAAGATGCCAATACGTAAGGAATCACGAGTCGCACATCTGACCATGTGGCACTTGAGAGTCGACCCAGAATCCAGGAATACACCTGACGAACTACATCGCTATTGCGTTGCAACAAAAACGTTTGAATTGCTGTGGTGAGCGACGTCACCGCAACACCTGCGAGCACCAAGCTGATGGACGAGCGATCGGACTTCACCGATGAGCCGACCACGTAAGTGACGAACACGGCGATAAGGCCACCTGTAAATGCAGCCAACGGCAAGGGGTCAATAATCCAACTGCTTGTGCCGCCACGATTCACCGTGATCACGATGGTGGCGCCCAACCCAGCCCCAGCTGCAACACCCAAGAGATACGGATCCACCAGTGGGTTGCGAAAAACCCCTTGATAACTGGCTCCCGCTATCGAGAGCATTGCGCCCACAATTGCGGCTAACGCCACACGGGGTGCGCGAATTTGCCACACAATGGCCCATTCACGCTCACTCATTCCGCTATCAATTGCGATAAACGGCAAACGATTTAACAACTCAAGCGGAACACGCCACCACTCGGGACCAGCGGGTCCAATCATGACGCCGCCAAGTACGGCCGCACACAAGAACACAGCCGAACCGGGGATCCACCACCGGCTCGCACCATGTGCGGTGCGTGAAGTTGTACCTGACGACGTCATGTGGAACTACAAATACGTGTTAGTTGTTCAGTGCAGAAATTGCTGCTGCGAATTGCTCAACAAGTTCCACAACGCGTGGTCCCCATCGAGATGCAATGTCATCGTCAAGTTCGACGATGTTGCCATTTTGCACTGCCGCAACCGAACTCCAGCCTGGTCGAGCAGACACAGTGGCTGCTGATTGCCCACAGCATTTGGTGTCTGCCAAGAAAATCACTGTGGGATTGGCCGCAATGATTGCCTCGGCATTCAACTGCGGATAATCATTTCCTGCTTCGACACCGTCGGCGATATTTGTAACACCAAATGGTGCCATCAACGTTCCCACAAAGGTATTTGAAGTGACGCTGTACAAGGTGTCGTCGAGTTCATAGAACACCGATGTTCCTGCCGGTGCAGTGATTCCTTCGGTGGCTTTTGCAATGCGCTCCTTCATTGATGCAATCAATTCTTCGGCAGCTGTTTGCTTCCCGGTCACCTCACCTAATTCAGTGATTTGTGAATACACACCATCAATCGATGTTGCGGCATCGCCTGTCCAGATCACAATGTCGGGATCTGCTGCTTTCAACTGATCCACAATGCCTGGGTCATAGGAGATGAGTACGTGTGTGGGCTCAAACGCCAAAATCGCTTCGGCGCTTGGCTCATAGGCAGAAATATCTGTGAGCTTGTCGGCAGCTTCGGCGGGATAGTTACTCAACGAGTCAACTGCAACAACGCAATCACCGGCATCGATGCCATAGAGCATTTCGGTAGCCGTCGGTGACAAGCTGACAATCTTGACATCGCAACCGGCATCGGTTGACGAAGAGTCAGAACTGTCGCCACAGGCGCTCAGAATAAGAAGTGACGCTGCAGTAATTGCAAAGACGCGTCTCTTTAACGGATGTGTCATTTTCATGTGGATCTTCCTCCAAATAAAGTCTGGAGAAAGAAGAGTGGGTCACAGAATCCGACGTCAGTCGGTTGCCTCCGCGGACCGCCCTTCCTTCGAGGACTGGTGTTTCGCACACAAAAATCAGGCGACCGGACTCGTCTGTAAAGGTTTCCCCTACAGAACCACCGTTGCGGGACAGTGCCGGAATCTCACCGGACTTCGCTGATGCTTGTGCAACATCTCTATTGAGATGCACACATCACAGTAGCAGGTGTGACCAACGAGACACGAAAATGAGGTCTATGAAACGAGGTCGATAATGCGCTGGACGCCATCGCGCAAATCGTCATCACCCAGAGCAAAGGAAAACCGGGCAAATCCTGGGGTTCCAAATGCTTCGCCGGGCACAATCGCGACTTGCACCTCATTCAAAATGAGGTCAGCGAGCTCCATTGTGGTGGTTGCTTTCTTGCCACGAATATTGCGATTTAACAAACCAGAGAAATTCGGATAGCAATAAAACGCACCTTGTGGTTCCATGCACGTGACTCCGGGAATGGAGGTGAGCATGGAATGCATCAACTTGCCGCGACGTTCAAAAGCCTCGCGCATCATGTGCACTGCAGAAAGATCTCCACTCACTGCAGCTAACGCTGCAACTTGAGCAATGTTCGACACGTTTGATGTTGCATGTGATTGGAAGTTAATGGATGCCTTCATGATGTCTTTGGGACCAATCATCCAGCCCACTCGCCAACCAGTCATTGCGTACGTTTTTGCAACACCATTTACAATCAGGCACTGCTCGGCAAGTTCTGGTACCAAAGTAGGCATGGACGTGAACTTGTTGTCGCCGTAAGTGAGATGTTCATAGATCTCATCAGTGATGACCCACACTTTGTTGCGCACAGCCCACTCACCAATTGCGCGTACTTCTGCTTCTGGATACACCGAACCACTGGGGTTATCTGGCGAGACAAACAACAATGCTTTTGTGCGTGGTGTCAACGCTGCGTCTAGTTGTTCGATAGTGACACGAAAACCGTTGGACTCATCGGTGTCAATAATCTTTGCAACGCCGCCAGCGAGCGAAACTGCTTCAGGGTAGGTGGTCCAATACGGAGCGGGGCAAATCACTTCGTCGCCCGGGTCGCACAATGCAGCAAAAGCAGTGAACACTGCGTGCTTGCCACCATTGGTCACCAACACCTGATCAGCGGTGCAACTAAAGCCGCTATCACGCAGAGTCTTGGCCGCAATAGCCTCACGAAGCTCGGGCAAACCGGCCGCTGGCGTGTAGCGGTGGTACTTCACATCGGCACACGCCTTGACGGCTGCTTCCACAATGTGGGCGGGGGTCGGAAAATCAGGCTCGCCGGCACCGAATCCAATGACATTATGTCCCTGGGCTTTCATGGCTTTGGCCTTAGCGTCTACTGCCAACGTGGCAGATTCGGCAATGGCGCCCAGACGGGCAGAGATACGTCGCAATTCGGTTGGACCAGGCATAAATGAAAGGATGACATAGTGAGCGATAAGAACCAACTCGATTTCAAGATTCCTACCCACCTTCTCCCCGCAGACGGCAGATTTGGCTGTGGACCCTCCAAGGTGCGCCCCGAACAGGTGGCCGCAGTCACCTCTCGCCTCACATCCGTGATGGGCACCTCACATCGTCAGGCTCCAGTGAAGAACATTGTGGGCTCTGTGCGCAGTGGTCTGATGTCGTTGTTCAACCTGCCCGAGGGTTGGGAGATTGTGTTGGGCAATGGTGGCTCCACAGTGTTCTGGGATGTCGCAACATTTGGTCTCATTCGCGAACGCAGCCATCACCTTGTGTTTGGTGAGTTCTCTTCCAAGTTCGCCGAAGCATCCGCTGCGGCTCCTCACCTGGCTGACCCTGTGGTGCTCTCAAGTGATACAGGCACTCATCCCACTCCTGTTGCAGATGCATCGTGCGACATTTATGCATATCCACATAATGAAACATCAACGGGTGTGGCACTAACTCCAGTACGACCTGGTGGTGATGGTCTTGTGGTGGTGGATGCAACATCTGCTGCCGGCGGCTTGATGTGGGACCCCGCCAATGTGGACGTGTATTACTTTGCACCACAGAAATGTTTCGCAGGCGATGGTGGGTTGTGGATTGCTGCATGTTCACCACGTGCTGTTGAACGCATTCGCGAAATCAAGGCAACCAAGCGTTGGCAGCCAGCATCGTTAGATCTTTCTATTGCGTTAGATAACTCGGTTGCCAATCAGACCTACAACACACCCGCGCTTGCCACTTTGATCATGTTGGATGAACAAGTGCAGTGGATGAATACCAACGGTGGATTGCAGTGGGCTGCGAATCGTTCCGCAGACTCTGCACGCACCTTGTATTCATGGGCAGAGTCACGCGCGTTTGCGACGCCTTTTGTGGCAAACTCCGCACAGCGTTCCAATGTGGTGGGCACCATTGATATTGACGGCGTGGATGCCAACCAGATCAGTGCAATCTTGCGCGCGAACGGCGTGGTAGATACCGATAGCTACCGCAAACTTGGTCGCAATCAACTGCGTATTGGCATGTTCCCTGCCATTGACCCCGCCGATGTGGCTGCATTAACAGGCTGTATTGACGTGGTGGTTGAACACCTCAGTTCGTAGAGTGGTCAGCGATGTCGCTGACTGTTGATGAAGTTCTTGAGCGTTACTGGGACGAGATTGAACCACTTCGCAATCCGGTGATGCTCGTCGCCTTGCGTGGCCTGTTCGACATTGGTGGCGTTGCCACATCTGCATTGGATTGGATGTTGAAAGAACGCGACTTCACAGTTGTGGCAGATATCGACCCTGATCCTTTTTTTGATTTCACCCAAGAACGCCCCGAATCATTTCTTGATGAAGATGGGGATCGCCACATTCGCTGGCCAGAAAACGAATTCGTTGTGATCCGCTACCCCGAAGGTGCACGCGACATGGTGGTCTTGAACGGCGTGGAACCTCATGTGGCATGGGGAACATTTACAAAATCGATTGTGGATGTTGCCCAAGGCTTGGGCTGCACATTGGTGATTAGCTTGGGTGCTGCAGCCGAACAGGTGCCCCACACTCGCGTGCCTCTTGTAGTGGGAAGCACCACCAATGATGATCTTGCGTCTCGCTTGGGACTGAGTCGTCCGCAATATCAAGGACCCACCGGTGTTGCAGGCGTGTTGCTCGATGAACTTGATCGCTCAGGTCTCACCAGTGTGAGTTTGCGCGTAGGGGTGCCGCACTATTTAATGCATGCACAACACCCGAAGAGTGCTGCTGCATTGTTGCAACATCTTCAACACGTGTTGGGCATTCCAACCGATCATCAAAATCTTCAAGCAGAGATTTCGCGTTGGCAAGAATTGCACGATGCTGCCATCGACTCTGATGCACAAGCTTCGGCTTATGTGGAGATGTTGGAGCGCCGCCACGATCAGATCGTGGAGCGCACAATGCCCAGTGGCGATGATTTGGCTGCAGAACTTGAAGAGTTCTTGCGCGGCCAAGACAACGATGACTAACTCATTGAGTCGCAGCAGTTAATTCTCACTGTTTCCGAGATTTCAATCATTTCATCCACATTTATGTTGATGACTTCACTAATTAGCCCTAATGTTCGACACATGAAGTTGACCGCAGTCATATGGCCCTCCGAAGACGGTGGCTACTGCGCTCTTAACCCAGAGACTGGATGCGCCTCTCAAGGAGAGTCCGTCGAGGAAGCTCTGGCAAATATCGAAGAGGCAACGCAGGCGTATCTGGATGAAGTTCCATTGAAGAACTTTCATCCAGTATCAAACACCTTCGTGACTACCTTCGAAATTCCACCACGTGCCTAAGCTGCCCGTACTTTCCGGGCATGAAATCATAAAGATACTTAAAGGCTTCGGATTTGAATTTGTAAGACAACGAGGAAGCCATGCAGTTCTGCGTCATGGCTCGGTCGTTTGTGTCGTTCCCATACACCCAATAGTCAAAACAGGAACGCTTCGCTCCATTCTGCGTCAAGCCCAAATAGACGTGCAGGACTTTATTGATGCAAACTCGCATCAATAAACAATCACTAGTTGATGGCTTAGAGGGCGGCGAAACCACTCTCTAGGTCAGCAATGATGTCGCCGATTGATTCAAGCCCGACAGAGAGTCGCACCAGTCCTGGCGCAACACCGGCTGAACGTTGTTCGTCTTCGGTCAACTGGCTGTGTGTTGTAGAAGCTGGGTGAATCACCAAGCTGCGCACATCACCAATGTTTGCCACATGGCTATGCAATGTGAGTGCTTCGGCGAACTTTTGTCCTGCTTCGCGTCCACCAGATAGTTCGAACGCAATTACGGAACCAAAGCCTTTGCCGCCGAAGTATTTCTTCGCACGCTCGTGCCAAGGGCTAGATGGCAAACCTGCATAGTTAATAGATGACACTTCTTTGCGTGTTTGCAAGAACTCCACAACTTTTGCGGTGTTGTCCCAGTGGCGATCCATGCGCAAGGACAATGTTTCGATGCCTTGCAGAATGCTCCATGCATTGAATGGGCTCACTGCCATTCCCAAGTCGCGCAACAACTGCACGCGTGCTTTGATGATGAATGCGCCGGCACCAAGTGCTGGCCAATATGCAAGACCGTGGTAGCTGGGGTCTGGTTCGGTGAAGTTTGGGAAACGTCCACTTGCACCAAAGTCAAACTTGCCGCCGTCCACAATGCCACCAGCAATAGATGTTCCATGTCCACCTAAGAACTTGGTCATCGAATGCACAACAATGTCAGCTCCCCATTCCAATGGGCGAATGCCATATGGCGTGGGCACTGTGTTATCCAACATCAACGGCACACCCACATCGTGTGCAACCTTGGAAACGCCCTCAATGTCGAATACGTCATTGCGTGGGTTGGCGAGCACTTCACCAAAGAACAACTTGGTGTTGTCTTTCACTGCGCTCTTCCACTGCGCAAGATCGTGTGGGTCGTCTACGAAGGTGACGTCAATTCCCATCTTGGGCAATGTGTAATGCAACAAGTTGTAGGTGCCGCCATAGAGCGATGGTGACGCAACAATGTGGCCGCCTGTTTCCACCACATTCAAAATGGCAAGAGTCTCTGCGCTTTGACCAGAAGACACCACGAGTGCACCTGGCAAGCCCACAGCAGTTGCTGTGCCACCTTCAAGAGATGACAAACGTGCTTCAAGAACTGCTTGGGTGGGGTTCATGATGCGGGTGTAGATGTTGCCAATTTCTGCCAAGGCAAAAAGGTTGGCCGCATGTTGTGCATCGCGGAATTGATACGAGGTTGTTTGATAAATCGGAACAGCTCGTGCGCCCGTGGTGGGGTCAGAAATTTGTCCGGCATGGATCTGGCGGGTTTCAAAACCCCAGTTGGCTTCACTCATGCGGGGAACCATAGCGGCTAAAACCCGACTAAACAAGTCGGGAATTGTGAACCCTGTGTTTCGTGCGTGGAAATGAAAAAGCCCCAGGTCACCGAAGTGATCCCGGGGCTTTTTACTGAGATCAATCAGCCGCCAGAAACTTCTGACACAGACTTCTTGCCAACTGACAACCACGGCATCATGCCACGCAGGCGCTTGCCCACTTCTTCAATGGGGTGCTTGGCTCCAGCTTCGCGCAACGCATTGAAGTTCACGCGACCAGTTTCAGATTCCTTCACCCATTCGCGAGCAAACTTGCCGGACTGAATTTCCTT
>WLGS01000025.1 GCA_009703125.1 Actinomycetota bacterium | reverse complement strand
GTGCCTCAACATATGGAGTCTGTTTTTCTGGGTTGTCAGGTGCCTGTGAACAGTGTGTGAACGGACACATCGTCCCGATGCGAGGAATTGGCAAATGTTCCGACAGAATCAAACACCATGGAACTTACCTATGCCCCTGAAGACGAACAGTTCCGCGCGGAGATCCGCGCCTGGCTGAAGGAGAACTTGCCGAAGGGCTGGTTCGACGATGGTTTTGATATGACCAACGACGAACGCAAAAAGTTCAACGATGAGTGGCCAACGAAATTGTTTGAAGGTGGATGGATTTGCGCCACATGGCCAAAGGAGTACGGCGGCAAAGGTTTAAGCACAATGCAAGGCGTTGTGTTGTCAGAAGAATTCGCAAATGCAAAAGCACCAATGCGTGCAGACTTCTTCGGAGACACACTTGTGGGTCCGACATTGTTGCAGTGGGGTACCGAAGAGCAGAAGAAGGAATTCCTTCCACAAATCCTTAATGGTTCTATGCGTTGGTGCCAAGGTTTCTCTGAGCCCAACTCAGGTTCTGACCTTGCAAGCTTGAAGACATCGGCAATTCTCGACGGTGACGAGTGGGTCATCAATGGCCAAAAAGTGTGGACCACACAAGGCCACCACGCGGACTATTGCTTCTTGTTGGTGCGCACTGATCCAGAAGCACCCAAGCACAAGGGAATCTCCTACTTGCTCGTACCTATGCGTCAACCTGGCGTAGAAGTGCGCGGCATTGTGCAGCCTGATGGAACCGCAGAATTCTGTGAAGTGTTCTTCAACAATGCACGTTGCCCCAAGGACAATGTTGTAGGTGGAGTCAACAACGGTTGGGTTGTTACTAACTCAACGTTGGCCTTTGAGCGCGGCATGAGCGCAACAACGGGCTACCGCCGCTTTGAAGCCGAATACAAGGCAATGGTGCGTGGTGCGAAAGAAAACGGCGCAATCAACGATCCAAAGATTCGCCAGCGCTTAGTGACCTACTACACCAAGATTCAGATCTTGAAGATCAACGGCCTTCGTTCATTGTCCACCACTTTGATGGGCAAGAAAGACTTGAGCATGGCCGCTCTTGGTGCAACGAACAAGATGTTCTGGACCGAAATGCACAAAGAGGCAATGGAACTCGCACTCGACATTTCAGGTGCGAACGCGATGCTCGTGGATTACGCAATGGGTGATGGAAACTGGCCAGGAACTGCACGCGAAAAGCGTCGCGAGGGTTATCCCGTCAGCGGCATGATGTCTGCGTTCTTCTTCTCACGTTCTGAAACCATTTGGGGTGGAACAAGCCAGATTCAGCGCAACATTGTCGGTGAGCGCGTCTTGGGTCTTCCAAAAGAGCCACAAGCAACAAAGTAATTATGTGTCTCGGCCAATGGCTGAAACACAACAACTAATCAACGGGATTACCGTCTCCGGGACTGACTTCTGCTGCCTTCACTGATGGGTCTTGCCATGCTGCATGTGTGCGCAAAGGAATCTCTTTCACGGCGTATGCGAACAGAAACGCAATGATTGCGAGCGGTACGGCCACTTGGTAGATCAACACGATTGCGTCTGAGACTGCATTGATGGTGTCGGTGCGCGCGGGTTCGGGAAGTTCGTTAATGAGGCGCGGCTTTTGAAGGTATTCGCTTTTTACTTTGCCAAGTACTTGTGCATTCAATAGCGATCCGAAGGCCGCCAAAGAAATTGTGCTGCCAAGGGAGCGACAAAGTACCGAGAGCGAAGTTGCAACTCCCATGTCTTGTACGTCCACACTGTTTTGAATTGCAGTAGTCGACACCGGCATGGCAGCACCGGTGCAGATGCCAATAAATGTCATACCCACCATCGCAAACATGATTCCGCGGCCCGAATCCTCGAGGAGGGTCAACATGAAAAGACCCACAACCAAGAATGCAGTTCCACCAATAGGCCAAATGCGATAACGACCGGTTTGCGTGGTCCAACGTCCCACATAGAAACTCGACACGGTAAGCCCAGCCATCATCGGCACTAAGAGAAGCCCAGAGTTTGTGGGGGAGACACCTGTGACGGATTGCAGAAACAAAGGCATGAAAGATCCGACAAGTGACATGGTGGCTGCCACCAATGTGACCATGGGGACGATGCGTTGAATGGTGTGATTCTTAAACAAATGCAAAGGGAGCATGGGATTGATTGCATGTGGTTCCCAGAGAAGAAAACCAGAGAGCAAAGCAATGGTGACGCACACCATGGTGAGGGTGGGCAATGATGACCATCCGTATTCTTCGGAGATCCATGAGATGGTGAGAATCATTGATGCAACACCACTTGTAAGAAGTGTTGCACCAAGCGCGTCAATCTTCGTGTCGCGTCGAATGGTCGGCAAGTGCAAGAAACGGTGAATCATGACGAGCGCAAGAACACCGAAGGGAAGATTCACCAAGAAAATCCAACGCCATGACACTGTTGCCACAATCACGCCACCCACTAATGGGCCCGCAACGCTGGTGATTGCCCAAATGCTGGTGAATGCGCCCACGTATTTTCCACGGTCGCGTGGAGAGACAATGTCGGCGATGACCACAAAAGACATCGCCTGAATGCCGCCACTTCCAATTCCTTGAATGGCACGAGCCACAACGAGCATGGTCATGCTCGGAGCTAGTGCGCACATGATTGATCCCAGTAGGAATACCCCGATAGATAACTGAATGAGTGGCTTGCGTCCGTAGAGGTCACTGAATTTTCCAAACAACGGGGTCACCACTGTGGAGGTCAACATGTATGAAGTGGAGACCCAGGTATAGGCGCGGATACCACCGAGGTCACCCACGATTGTGGTGAGTGCAGTACCGACGGTGGATGCATTGAGAGCAGAGAGGGCCGTGGCGGCCATCATGGCTGCATAGACCATGCGCACATCGCGAGCCGAGAGAGAAAAAGGCGTTGATTCGATGTTTGCACAGTACAACTACAGTCGTCGTGATTGCGTTATTGGACCTACTATTCGAAGGTGGAACAAAAAGACCTGAACCAGATGCGGATTGAGACTCCCATTGGGCAGTTGACCTTGCTTGCGTCCGCTACAGGCTTGCGTCGTGTGTATTTCGCACAACTCACGCACTCCGACGCTCTTTTTCTCGATTCTGTGCGGGTCAATCCACACCATGGAGTTCTTGCGATTACTGCACAGCAACTTGAAGAGTATTTCTCCGGTCAACGTCGATCGTTTGATGTACCCCTTGATGTTGTGGGTACGGATTTTCAAATTGCCACGTGGAATTCATTGGCACGTATTGAATATGGAACTACCGCCACCTACGGAGAACAAGCACGTTCTATAGATCGCCCTCGTGCGGTACGAGCTGTGGGTGGAGCAAACCGTTGCAATCCAGTGCCCATCGTGTTGCCATGTCACCGTGTAATCGGTGCAGATGGAAAACTGACAGGCTTCGCCGGTGGTCTCGAGACAAAGAGATGGCTTCTTGAGCACGAGAGCGCACATGTGGCTTCCGAAGAAATAACGAATGAAGGTCAACTGTTATGCAATTAGTCGTCAATGTTCTGGGGGGCTTTCTCATTGTTGTGTGTGTGGTCTCAGCACTGGGTGACTTTGCACGAGTTCCATCTTTAGTAGAGACCATGCATCGATTGGGGATCTCGGCAAAGATGTTGCCCGTTTTGGGACTCATCAAAATGGTGGGTGCACTCGGAGTGGGAATCGGATTTGCCCAAAACTTTTTTGCAGTTGCAATGGGTGTGTGCCTGAGTGCGTACTTTGCAGGCGCTGTCATTGCCCACACTCGGGTACGTGACCCAATTCGTGAGAGTGCAGCTGCTTACTTCATTCTGATAGCTGCATTGACGTATTTGCTGACCGCTTTAGCGGTGTGAATTAGCCGCGAAATTTGGCCCACTCGGAATCATCTAGTCCGAGTTTGTTGAACCGCTTAGTGATCCACAGGGGCACTTCCATGGGAATGCCTTGTTCAATCTCTTTGACCATTTGACCGTTCTCATCCCACATATGACATGTGTTGAGGTTCATTGCATAAGCGCGCTTGCGCTGCTCTTCCGGCGACATATCGGTGGGCAGTGTTTGAGTTCCCATTGCTGCACCTGCACGCATGGACCAACCACTTTGGATCGCCACGGGCGCCATAGCTGCAAGTAGTGCACCAATGTGTGTGCATCCACGTGGGCCGCCGAAAAGTTCTTTGACCTTGTTGTTGAAGCCTCGCGCAATGGAGAGCCCCACAAGCTTTTGGTAATCAGGTTCAATATCAGTGCAATGTGTGTGGGGTCTTTCTTTGAATTCCACATGCACCTTGTCGATGACGAACAAAGGGAATGTCACTTCCAGATCGACAATCATGTGGTGCACCCACAACACTTCTGGGTCGCTTGCCACATAGAGACCAGCAGGCTTTTCATCCACAATGACGCCGCGCAAGAGAAAGCGATCGGGAGCCAACTTATAGGTACGCACTTCGTAGCGCCGAGTATGAATCAGTTCGCCGCCGGCGGGGGGTTCAGGAAAAAATTGATACTCAGACACGAGTCCTACTTTGACAGAGGCACCGTGGAGCAAGCGAACCGAGCGAGTAATAGGGCAGACTAGGTGTCGTGACTTCTCTCAAATTGCAATTAAAAAATGACCTCACTGCCGCGATGAAAGCGAGCAATGACATTGCTAAATCAACTTTGCGCATGGCGCTTTCGGCAATCACCAATGCTGAAGTTGCAGGTGATGAAGCAGTCGAGTTGACCGATGATCAAGTGATCAAGGTCTTGCAGAGCGAAGTGAAAAAACGCCAAGAGTCAGCTGAGGTGTACGAACAAGCTGGTCGTACTGAGGCAGCCATCAAAGAGCGCGCCGAAGCAGAGATTTTGTCGGTGTATCTGCCAGCAGCACTGTCTGATGACGAGCTTGCGGGAGTTGTGCAAGATGAAGTGGCGCGCGCCGCTGCTCAAGGTGCAGAAGGCATGAAAGCAATGGGCGCTGTGGTCAAGGCCGTACGTGAGCGCGTGGGCTCTGGTGCAGATGGTTCAAAGATTGCCGATCTGGTGAAGGCAGCTCTGTCCGCATGACATCACCTGGGCCACAACTTGCCGAGTTGTCGTCATCTATGTCGCGGGTTGCAGCTGCGTTGCGACGCACATTGCGCAGTCTGTATCACGTGCATCCTGGGCGAGACGACGACGCGATGGCAACAACTGCAGAGTTGCTTGCAGATGCGGTTGATGCAGCGGGAACATTAGGCCTTGGTCAAGACTCTGAGGTGCGTTACACACGCAGTCCACTCTCGGGCGAGATGAATCCCATTGCACCACCAGTGAGTTATGAATATGGAACACGTTCCATCACAGCCAAGGTGCGTTTTCATGAGGGCTATCAAGGCCCGCCCGCATGCGTGCATGGCGGAATGGTGGCTGCGCTCTTAGATGATGCACTGGGGCGAACACGACATCTCACAGGACGCAACTGCGTCACAGGGTCGTTGAACATCACATATAAACGCCCCACTCCCATTAATGCAGACCTTGTTGTGGAGGCTCGCATTGAGGAGATCCTTGAGCGCAAGTTTCGCGTTACTGGCGAGATTGTCTATGACGGGCACACCACAGCATCGGCAGAGGCCGTGTTTGTGTTTCTAGACGATAAAAAATTCAATGCACTCGTTTCCGATGCTCGAGATGCCTCTCGAGAGAGCAACACTTAGAGAAATTCCATTCCAAGGAGCACATGATGTCGAACGAACTCATTCTTGATTCTTTGCGCCGCCGATTTCGTGCGTTGTTTTCGTTATACGAAGATGCCACTGCCACTATGACTCTTGAGCAGGTGAATCACCGGGAGAGAGACCTTGTGATGCCGATTGCCTTCTCGTTGTTTCACTGGGTGAACATGATCGACTCATCAATGATGATCCTCACAGGCGAGCCATACATCTGCAATGAAGAGATTCTCGACGCCATCAATCTGACCGTTCCCGATCATGGCAAGCACAGAACAGTTGAAGAGATGCATATTCAGCAAATTGGCAACTACGAAGCTTTTATTGATTACATGAACAAAGTCTTTGCACGGATTGAGAAGTACCTCGCAGAACTGCAACCAGAAGAACTCACCCGTTTGGTCATTCCTCGTCCTTTCGGGCCACAGATTGCCAATACCTTTTCCGCGCGCGTAGCCGGCCCTGAAGGCATCACAGTTCTCGATGGCATTGAATGCTGGTTGTATCAACACGGTATGCGACACATGGGTGAAATTGAATTGTCCAGATCCTTCGTGGGTCTGCAAGGAATGACCAGCTAGGCGCGACCCACATGTAGGTGCCGGAGGCGAAGTGGCGCTCACGGCAGGAATTGAACCTGCGACCCCTTGCTCCGGAGGCAAGTGCTCTATCCGCTGAGCTACGTGAGCATGATGGGAACATCACTTTCAAGGGTCATTCTATGTCTGTGGTCAAATGGAACACCCGCCGAGGCCAATTGCGAGGCAGAATGGAGAGCCCATGGCAGATCCACTTGTTCTATTGGCTGATCGTTTTGCAGCAGCATTTCATGCTGTTGCTGGCGCGCCCTGTGACCCAGTAGTACGTCCTAGCGAACGCGCCGATGCACAAGTAAATGGTGCGCTGTCCCTTGCGAAAACTTTGGGCATGCCACCACGAGATGTGGCGACCAAAGCACTTGAGTCCCTCGGTGATCTCTCTGACATGGTGGAGTCCACCGAAGTTGCTGGTCCTGGTTTCATTAACGTGACGTTTTCTGCTTCGTTTCTCGCAAAGGAACTTGTCGCTGCGATGCAGCAGACTCATCTCGGCGTGAGAGAAGCTAGCGATCCTCACACTTTTGTCATCGATTATTCCGCACCCAATGTGGCCAAGGAAATGCATGTGGGCCATTTGCGTTCCACAGTGATTGGTGATGCACTCGTGCGCGCGTTGTCATATGTGGGCAACCATGTGGTGAGAGAAAATCACATTGGTGACTGGGGTACTCCTTTTGGCATGCTCATTGAACATTTGATTGACCTAGGCGAAGAGAACGCAGCCCATGAACTAGGTGTGGGTGATCTCGACGGCTTCTACAAGCAAGCACGTCAAAAATTTGAAGAATCAGATTCCTTTAAGGACCGTGCGCGTCAACGTGTAGTGATGTTGCAAGGTGGCGATGCCGACACCATGCGTTTATGGAAGACACTGGTGTTGGAGAGCACACGATATTTCAACAAGGTGTACTCCCAATTGGGCGTTTTGTTGACCGATGATGACTTGATGGGTGAGAGCGCCTACAACGATTTGTTGACAACGGTGGTTGATCGTCTCTCGCAAGCAGGAGTGTTGGAGATAAGCGATGGCGCCGAAGTGGTCTTTGCAGATGGCTTCACAAATCGTGATAACGAGCCATTGCCATTAATTATTCGCAAAGGTGACGGCGGTTATAACTATGCAACCACCGATCTTGCATGTGTGATTGACCGAGTGGAGCGCTTGGGTGCACGGTCTTTGTTGTATGTGGTGGGCGCACCCCAGGCGCAACATTTACAAATGGTGGAAGCCGTCGCACGTAAAGCGGGATGGCTCCCTGAGGGATTCATCATGAATCATGTGTCTTTCGGAAGCGTTCTAGGGGCAGATCGCAAAATGTTGAAGTCGCGATCTGGTGAGACTGTGAAACTTGCTGCATTGCTGGACGAAGCAGTCGAGCGTGCAGATGCTGCTATCGCCGAGAAAAATCCTTCAATGAGTGCGCACGATCGTGAATCGGCGGCACGCATGATTGGCATTGGTGCGGTGAAGTATTCCGATCTCTCCACCGACAGAGTGAAGGATTACATCTTTGATTGGGAACGAATGCTGTCATTTGATGGCAATACCGCTCCCTATCTTCAATATGCCCATGCACGCATCTGCAGTATCTTTCGGCGTGCGGGCGTTCATCGCGAGGACGTGCGCAGTGTGGTTCCCTCGCTTGATGATCCTCGTGAGAAGGCATTGGCTATGCGATTGTTGCGCTTCGATGCCGCGGTGTGGGAAATGATTGACACTTTGAGCCCCCATAAGTTGTGTACGTATGTGTTTGATCTGGCTACAGACTTCACAGCGTTTTATGAACATTGCTCAGTCCTTAAAGCTGAAACAGATGAACTGCGCCTATCACGTCTAGCCCTGTGCGATGCCACAGCACGTGTTGTTGAACAAGCCTTGAATCTGTTGGGTATTGATGCACCGGAGCAAATGTGATGTCAGATATTTCTCTTTTTCCCCGACATAGTGCCGTGGATGCAGATGGTGCTTTATCTATTGGTGGAGTCTCAGTATCTGCACTTGTGGGTGAATATGGAACTCCCTTATTCATCTACGACGAACAACATTTGCGCGAGACCTGTAGAGAAGCAGTGGCTGCATTTGGTTCGGACAATGTGATCTATGCATCAAAAGCATTTTTGTGTGTCGCAATGGCGCGACTTGCCCATGAAGAAGGCCTCCTCATTGATGTGGCCACCGGCGGGGAACTTTTCGTCGCGTTAACTGCAGGTGTTCCTGCAAGTAGTTGTGTGTTGCACGGAAACAACAAGAGCGATGATGAACTACGCACTGCTCTCGAAGCGGGCGTGCGCCATATTGTGGTGGACAGTTTTGGCGAAATAGAACGCATTGAAAAACTTGTGTCGTCGGGCTTGCCCATTCCGCGTGTGCAGTTACGCATTACTCCTGGTGTGCATGTACATACCCACGAATACGTCTCTACAGGCCAAGATGATTCCAAGTTTGGTTTTAATTTAAACAACGGTGATGCACATCGGGCCGTTGAACGTGCGCGCTCATCGTCGGCAATGCAACTGGTGGGCATCCACTGCCACATCGGTTCAAATGTTTTTGACGTAGACAATTTTGAAGATGCGTGGAAGGTGATGGTTGATCTCTTCCTGCCCTTGGAGCTTCCCGAGATCACGATGGGTGGAGGACTCGGCGTTGCCTATACAACTCGAGATACAGCGCCCACTATTGAGCAATGGGCATCGGTACTTTCTCGTGTCACCACACGTTTGCCTGCGGGCACAAAGGTGTACGTCGAACCAGGTCGCAGCATCGTTGCAGCTGCCGGAGTGACTGCATATTCGGTCGGCACCGTAAAAGACATTGATGGCATTCGTCGGTATGTGTCTGTAGATGGAGGCATGAGTGACAACCCGCGTCCGATGATGTACGGAAGTGAGTACGAAGTATTCGATTCGAACAACATGCTCGCAGCGCGCACATCGTCGGCACGCATTGTGGGCAAGCATTGTGAGAGCGGTGACATTTTGATTCTTGACGCCCAAGTAACTCCCGATATTGCAATCGGCGATGTTTTGGTAATGCCTGTTACGGGTGCATATGGCTATTCCATGGCCAGCAATTACAACAAGGTGCCTCGTCCCGGTGTTGTGTTTGTTGGCCAGGGGCAATCACGGCTTGTGGTGCGGCGCGAGACACTCGAGGACCTTGTCCGCCTGGACCAATAGCGGGTTTGCCTCAATTAAGTAGGGTGAGAATTCGCAATTGAAGCAATTAGGCTAAAAACCTATGGCTATTGCTCCTTCTTCATCTGTTGTGCGCATTGGCGTATTGGGCTGTGGTCATGTAGGTGCAGCGTTTATTCAGTTGGTGGAACGACAAGCTGACGTCATTGAATCACGCACAGGAATCCGCCTACAGGTCTCATCTGTTGCAGTGCGCAATGTGAGTCGTGAGCGAGATGTGCAACTGGCCGATGGTGTTCTCACTCGTGATGCTCACGCTGTGGTGAATGACCCCACTGTTGATCTCATTGTGGAAGTTATTGGTGGCATCGAACCCGCTCGTGAATTAATTGCCACCGCGTTGTCGCATGGAAAGCCCGTAGTTACTGCAAACAAGGAATTGCTTGCCAATGTTGGCCATGAATTGTGGAGCCAATCCGATGATGCAGGTGTCGACTTATTGTTCGAAGCTGCTGTTGCTGGCGGTATTCCACTTATTCGTGCTTTGCGTGAATCCTTGCGCGGAGAACCCGTCACACGTGTCATGGGAATTGTGAATGGGACGACCAACTACATCCTCACCAAAATGACTGAAGAAGGCGCAGACTATTCAGCAGCACTGAGTGAGGCGCAGCGACTTGGTTTTGCAGAACGCGATCCAACCGCTGATGTGGAAGGTTTCGATGCCGCTGCTAAGGCAGCAATCATTGCGAGCATTTCATTTGGTGCTCGAGTAGTTGCCGGCGACGTGTATCACGAAGGAATCTCGGCTGTCACCGACGCGGACATTGCTATTGCACGCCGCCTTGGTTATGTGGTGAAGTTGCTTGCCATCGCCGAAAAAATACAAGATTCCGCCACAGTCGCGGTGCGCGTACATCCTGCGATGATTCCAGTGTCGCATCCTCTGGCCAGTGTGCGTGATTCATACAACGCTGTGTTTGTAGAAGGCGATGCGGTGGGATCGTTGATGTTCTACGGTCGTGGTGCAGGTGGATTCCCCACAGCATCGGCAGTACTAGGTGATGTGATTGACGCAGCAGTGAATCTCCGCAAGGGAACACACGGCACAATCGGCTCATTCTCTCGTGTTCCTGTCATGCCTATCGATGAAACATCATCGGAGTATCTCATTGGTCTCGATGTGGAAGACAAGCCTGGGGTACTTCATGAGATCACTGGAGTTTTTGCACAACATGGAGTAAGTATTCGTGCCGCCGAACAAGAGGGCATTGGAAGTGATGCACGTTTGGTGTTCATCACCCACACTGCACGCGAAGCCGATGTGCAGAACTGTGTGAGTGAATTGCGCAAGTTGTCCGTAGTGCGTCGCGCATCTGGGTTGTTGCGCGTCATCGGCGGTTGATTCTGTGAGGTATGTCTCCACAAGAGGAAATGCGCCCATCTTGGGTTTTGCCGATGTGGTGCTGGCGGGATTAGCGACTGATGGTGGTTTGTATGTCCCAGAGGCATGGCCACAATTGCCTTCTGCACCCGCTTCTCGATACACAGATGTCGCGATGCAGGTCATTTCTCCTTTTGTAGATAACGACATTGACCACGACACATTGTCGCGATTAATTACTGAGTCCTACGCAACATTTCGACACCCAGATGTCGTTCCTATTGTGGATCTTGAGCCAGGCCATCAATTAATGGAGCTTTTTCATGGGCCCACCTTGGCGTTTAAAGATGTTGCACTGCAATTGTTGGGTCGGCTATTCGACCACATCTTGTCGAGCCGTGGAGAAAAGGTCACGATTGTCGGTGCAACAAGTGGTGACACAGGGAGTGCGGCAATTGATGGGGTAAAGAATTGTGCCCATGTGGACATTGTCATCTTGTATCCGAAGGGTCGGGTCAGTGATGTGCAACGTCGGCAGATGACCACTGTGGATTCACCTAACGTGCGCACAGTTGCCATTGACGGAACCTTTGATGATTGCCAAGACTTAGTGAAGGCAATGTTTAATCACGCCGAATTTCGGGAAGCACACAATCTTTCTGCCGTGAACAGCATTAACTGGGCTCGAGTGATGGCACAGGTTGTGTACTACGTAGAAGCGACACGAAAACTTGGTGGGCCAATTGACGTCACTGTGCCCACAGGTAACTTCGGCAATGTCTTGAGTGGTTGGATTGCCCAACAAATGGGTGCGCCATTGCGCCATCTCATTGTTGCGTCAAATCAGAACGACATCCTCACCCGTTTTTTTGAATCTCAGTCGATGAAGGCAACCACGGTGCATCCGACATTGAGCCCGAGTATGGATATTCAAGTCTCCTCAAACTTTGAGCGTTTGCTTTTCGAAATGAACAATCGTGACGGTGCCGTCACTGCAACTCAGTTGGCAAGGTTTCGCCAACTGGGCACAATGGGAGTAGAGCCTGATCAATTTGCACAGTGGATTGCACCAACATTTCGTGCAGCTCGCTCAAGTGATCACGACACGCTTGCCACTATGCGTTCCGTTTTTGAGAACACAGGAATGCAGATAGACCCACACACCGCAGTGGGAGTAAAAGCTGCGAGAGAATTTGCCGAAGATGGCGTGCCTATGTTGACTTTGGCAACGGCACATCCTGCAAAGTTCCCCGATGCAGTAGAACGAGCAACCGGAATACGACCAGCGCTTCCCGAACATCTGGCCAATCTTTTTGATCTTCCAGAACGCACTGTTGATCTTCCCAATGATCTTGATGCAGTCGAGGCCTATGTGGCCTCAACTCATCGATGACGCATTATTGACTCAGCGGTCCGCAATTCTTTTCCATAAATGCGCTGTAGCGCTGCTTGGCTTCGACGACCTTAGGGTCTGAGGAGATTGCATCCATTGTGTTGCGCACGTCTTCAATGCGTGCCATTGCGGTTAAGTCGTAGTTGTTGTCACTAAAGACTTTGTCCATTGCAATGATGCTGTCCACCATGGTGGAGACGTCGTCTTTAATCTCGGCAGGGCTTTCGTCTCGCATCTGCAGTGCAAGTTCAGTGATTGTGGCGCGCATTTCCTTCATGCGTTCTGGGTCCGTGATTGCCCCGGGATCTTGTCCATGAGGCCCTGCACTTGCTGCATCCATGCGGATGGAAAGATCGCACAGGGTCTGATACTCGCTAGCGGTAGAAGATGAACACGCACCGAGAATGATGACTGAGGCAAGCGCCGAAAGAGTCAATTTGAACACGAAAAGGAACGGTACCAGCGCCGCTCTAGAGATGTCTTTGCAGGTGGGGTTGTTGTTATCGGCCACTGTTGTGGCTAAGGTTGAGATTGCTCGGTTGTCCGAGTTCTCCCCGCCCTCGTAGAGGGGGGTCGAGATTCCCCGTGTGTCACGCACTTCGGTGCATTGCCACAATCCCAATGATGGTCACATACAAAGACCTCAGGAAAGCAGGAAAACATGGCTGCTGAAGCCCTGGAGAAATCCGCACTTGAATCCAAAGACAAAGACCAGCTGATGGCTATCGCGGCCGCGCTGGGAGTGAAGACCTCTGGTCGTGCATCTAAAACCACATTGGTGGAAAAGATTTTGGAAAAGACCGGTGTGCCAGAAGCCACCCCGAAAGCAAAGCCAGCACGTGTCGAAAAGCCCGCACGTGCGGAGAAATCTGATCGTTCACATTCAGATGATGACAGTGACGACGAGTCCAATGATGATGCACCACGTGGTGGTAAGTCATCAGCGCAGTCAGAACCCACTGTGTATCTCGGTGCCGATGGTGAGCCACTTGCCGAATGGGAAATTGAACTTGCCCAACATGAAGGTCGACTCGGCGAACTGCAGACTGCAAACTCTGGTGGATCTGGACGTAATGATCGTGGAGATCGCGGTGACCGCGGCCCTCGTCAAGGTGGACAGAACCCACAACGTCAAGGTCAAGGTCAACAGAATCAGCAACGTCAAGGTGATTGGGAAGAGGGGCGCGGTAATCGCAACAATCGCAATCGTCGTCGACGCGGACGCAACGGTCGCGATGAAGGCCCACAAGGTGATGATCGTTACGAAGGTGCAGAAGGTTCTCCAGAGTCGTTCAGCAATGATCCCGTACAGGTTGAGGGTTATCTCGATTTGCGTGATGAGGGCTATGGCTTCTTGCGCATCGGTGGATACAAGCCGACTCGTGAGGATGCATACATCCCCGTCAAGTTGACGCGTCAATTTGGATTGCGCAAGGGTGACCATGTCACCGGAATGTCGCGTCCCGCCGGTCGAAACGAAAAAAATCCAGCGATGTTGGAGATTCACACAGTGAACGGACTCGAACCTGAAAAGGCTCGTCAGCGTCCTCGTTTTGAAGACCTCACACCATTGTTTCCTGATCACAAGTTGAAAATGGAAGATCCCCGTGATCCCACCAACATGACAGCGCGCATCATCGACTTGATTGCACCGATTGGTAAAGGACAGCGTGGGTTGATTGTGTCGCCACCTAAGGCGGGCAAGACCACAGTGATGAAAACCATCGCTGCATCAATTGAAAAGAACAATCCCGAAGTGAAGTTGATTGTTCTATTGATTGATGAACGCCCCGAAGAAGTGACCGACATGCGTCGCACCGTGAAGGGTGAAGTCATTGCATCAACTTTTGATCGCCCAAGCGATGAGCACACTCAAATCGCCGAGATGACAATCGAGAAAGCCAAGCGCATGGTGGAAATGGGCGAGGACGTTGTCATCATCTTGGACGGCATCACGCGTTTGTCGCGCGCCTACAACTTGGCAGCGCCTGCTAGCGGTCGCATCATGTCGGGTGGTATCGATGCGGGTGCGTTGTATCCACCAAAGAAGTTCTTTGGTGCTGCGCGTAACGTCGAAGAAGGCGGATCATTGACCATCTTGGCCACAGCTCTTGTGGAAACGAACAGCCGCATGGACGAGGCCATCTTTGAAGAGTTCAAGGGAACAGGCAACATGGAATTGCGTCTCGATCGTCGTATCGCCGAACGTCGTGTATTCCCTGCAATCGATGTGGATGCCTCAAGCACGCGCCATGAGGAGTTGTTGTTTGAGCGTAAGCAGCTACAGCTGGTCTGGAAACTGCGCCGTGTGCTGTCAGGCCTTGCCCAGGACGGAAACCCCGCTCCAGGACTGGAAATGCTGATGGACCGCCTGAAAACCTTTGGCACCAACGACGAATTCTTGGCCGAAATCGCCAAGACGCCCGGCGCCTAGTTGCCGATACACTCAAGAGTCCGTTTCGAGGAGATGCCAGAGACATGAAGAGCGACACCCATCCTGAGTACACCAACGTCACTGTGAAGTGTTCGTGTGGAAATACATTTGAGACCCGCAGCAGCAAGGGTGGATCATTCACCCTTGAATTGTGCAACGAGTGCCACCCATTCTTTACTGGCAAGCAAAAGCTCGTCGACACCGGTGGCCGCGTGGAGCGCTTCAACAAGCGTTACGGTCAGCGCGCAAAGAGCTCTAAGCCAACCGAGTAACACGGTGTGTGCACCTGTCGGTGCATGTCATTAATTGTCTTCTATGAGTGACAACGAAGTAGAACGCCGCTCAAGGCTTCTTTCTGCAAAGCTCGCCGCATTGATGAGCCAACAAATGGGTATTGACGTGTCGACCTATACGGCTGAACCTTGTGGTCTTGGAACTGCACTTGTCTCAGACGAGGCAGTGTGGATCTTGGTGGATGGAGACGCATCTCGGTCCCTAGGTCCGGCAATTGCATGGGCAACAAAGTTTGCGCCGTCTCTTCATCTTGTTGTGGATAATCACTCTGGAGTGCTCGCACGTAGAGCGAGTGGTTTCGCTACTTCTATTTCTGTATGGCACCTGGAAGACACGCGTCTTCTTGCTGCAATTGCCGAACCTCATCGCGATGCAGTGACGCCATCTGCTGCACATGCCACATTCATCTCGGACATTGCCAGTGCAGGAGCCGAACCACTTGTGGAGTGGGGTGTTGTCGTAGGAGAAGTGCGCGGCTTGGAAATTTGTCGTGTTGTAGACGATGAACACACAGGCGAGGCGCGTATCGAAGTGGGAATTGGTGCCCATGACCGTGAAACATTTGCCCTAGTGCATCAAGAACGACCTATTGATGAATCGATGAGATCTGTGGTGGACACTGTCGGCGCCCATCGGGTGAAGGGCGCGCCATTTCATCCCTATAACCATCTTGCACCTGAGAGATTTACGCGATGGAGCGCACTACAGACACCGTCAGCTTTGGGATTTGTGTCGCTGACTCAAGTTGATCCACCTGAGATGCGCACCAACGTGAAGGATTCTGTGCCTTGCGTGGCTGTAGGTGTGGACGACTCTGGGAACACTACAGCCGTGGTATTTGTGCACGGAATTGATCTTGATGTGGTGCCTTTTGCAGTAGATGCAGCACTACAACATTCATGTGCACAGGTGATGATTGTTTCCCGGCCCCAAGACGTAGTTGCTTCACATCGCGTGATGGCAGGAGCAACGCTTGCCGCAACAACTTTTTCATCATTGAGCTAGGGGTGTGAGTGCAATGACATCTATGCGTCAACGGTCTGCATCACTTGGCGCAGTGGTTTTTTTGTGTGTTCTTGCAGCATGTGGAAACAATGCAACCACAGGTGTAGATGTCTCCACCGAGGGAACAGTCGTGACGACCACAGTTCCCGCTTCTACAACAGTTCCTTGGAGTGAAGGGGCCGAAGTTGTGGCATGGAAACAGTTTGTGCAGTCATTTGAAGTATTGGATGTCTCTGAGGTCTCCACTGGTGAGTGTGGGTCGCGCGCCATGCTCATAACTGAGGAGAGTTTGACGATGTATTGGTGGGATGGAGTGCGCTGGAATGATGATTCTGCACTTCTCCAAGGAGGCAAGGGAAACCTGCCCCAAAAGGTCTATACCCACGACTACACCAATGATGGTGTACTTGATTTCTTTGTGATCTATGCCGACGAAGATCGTCCACGTACCCAAACCTTTGGCGCATTCTTTGCGTATTTGTGGGGTATTGATGATGTCTGTGATTGGGGTTGGGTAGATATCAACGATGGTCGCAAT
Source organism: Actinomycetota bacterium (assembly GCA_009703125.1). GTDB lineage: Bacteria > Actinomycetota > Acidimicrobiia > Acidimicrobiales > Ilumatobacteraceae > UBA2093. Next base: position 4,860 of record WLGS01000025.1, on the reverse strand, counting down.
ACCACCAAGACCTTGCAGTCGCCAGATGTGGATGTGCAAAAGGGAAAGATTTTTGCCCCAGGTTTTACTCAGCGACGCACAAGTGCTCGTGGTGAATATGAGTTCATGCCATCCACTGGGGCGTTGATGTATCGCGAGCTTGCAAAGAAGTAACTCGCATCATCGGGCGTAGCCTGTGGGATGTATGAATGACCGGCTGGCATCAATTGAGAGGGACTATCTCGAGTTAGAAGTCAGCCTCGGCAGCCCTGAAGTGTTGGGTGATCAGAATCGCCTGCGCGAGGCTTCCCGCAAGTACAAACAACTCACACCACTCATTCAGTGCATTCGTGATTTGCGCACTGCCCAAGGAGATGCAGAAGCTGCAAAGGAATTGATGAACGAGATGTCGGGGGCAGACCGCGATGCTTTTCGTGCGGAAGCTACGGCCGCCGAGCAGCGAGTTGCGGATCTAGAAGAAGAACTCAAGGTCTTGATGCTTCCGCCAGATCCCAATGATGGCAAGAACGTCTTGATGGAAATCCGTGGTGCAGAAGGTGGCGAGGAGGCCAATCTTTTCGCACGCGATCTGATGGAGATGTATGTCGCCTACGCCGCACGTCGTGGCTGGGGCGTAGAGGTGATTCAGTCAGACCCGTCTGACATGGGCGGGGTGAACCAAGCCACCTTGTTGTTTAAGGGCGATGATGCGTGGAGTCGTTTGAGATTTGAAGGTGGCCCACATCGTGTGCAGCGCGTACCTGCAACCGAAGCTCAAGGTCGCATTCATACATCATCGGCAACTGTGGCGGTTATGACAGAGGCCGAAGAAGTTGATGTTGAAATTGATACGAACGATCTTCAAATTGATGTGTATCGAGCATCTGGAGCAGGTGGTCAGCACATCAACACCACAGACTCGGCAGTGCGCATCACACACAAGCCCACGGGCTTGGTGGTGGCCATGCAAGATGAGCGCAGCCAATTACAGAACCGTGCTCGTGCCATGACAGTTCTTCGTTCGCGTCTTTTGAAACTGCGACAGGACGAACAAGAAGCGCAAGCATCTGCTGAACGTCGCGCCCAAATTGGTGGCGGCGGACGTGGCGAGAAGATTCGCACATACAACTACAAAGAAAATCGCATCACCGATCACCGTATTGGTTTCACTTTGTACCAACTACAGGCCGCACTCGGTGGCGATTTGGATGCTGTTATTGATGCATTGACGGCAGATTTGCGCGCGCGTCAACTCTCTGAAAATGCCTGACCTCGACAATTACCGCACGTGGCGCCAGTTGCTGAGCGAAGCCACGCAGAACTGTGGAAATCGTGTCACGGCCCGATGGTTGTGTGAACACGCCAGTGGCGCCGATGGCTCAGAGTTTGAAGAGATTTTGGATGAACAAGCCACGACGCGATGTGTAGCTCATCTCGATGCGATGTTGGCTCGGTTGGCCACCGGCGAGCCGTTGCAGTACGTGATGGGACGGTGGGCATTTCGTTATCTCGATGTCATGGTGGACTCGCGTGTACTTATTCCGCGTCCAGAAACAGAAGTGTTGGCGGGAATCGTGATTGAACAATGCCGTTCGATGCATGCAACTGGGAACGAGGTCTTGGTTGCCGACATGGGAACTGGGTCAGGTGTGATTGGTTTGTCGGTGTTGTCGGAAATGCCACTTGAATCGTGCACGGTCTGGATGACAGACATTTCAGAAGATGCACTACATGTGGCGCGCGCAAACGCGGTCGGTATTGGGCGAGCTGCCACGCGTGCACGTTTTGGTGTGGGGAACTGGTGTGCGGCTTTGCCAGATGATTGCGGCCGCCAATTTGATGTCATCGTGGCGAACCCTCCCTACATCGCAGTTAATGATGCGGAAGTTGATGCTTCTGTGCGTCAGTGGGAGCCACACACCGCGTTGTTCTCTGGCGACGATGGTTTAGGTGACATCAGGCAGATTGTTGATCAGTCGAGATCCTGGTTACGCCCAGGTGGAATGCTGGGCATCGAAATGGGTTATCAACAAGGTGCTGCAGTGCAAAGTCTTTTTCTTGACAATGGTTTTGTCGATGTTGTGATTCATCGAGACTTGGCGGATCGCGAACGATTTGCCACAGGTTTTCTACCTCAGCCTTAGGTCATCGCGCTTTATGCGAGGTGGCGTTGCAGGAATGCAAGTTGATGGAGTAACAAGTTCTCTGCAACTTCTTCTTGCGGTGTCATATGTGTGACTCCAGAAAGTGGCAACACCTCGTGTGTCTTCCCGGCGGCAAGGAGCACAGACGATAACTGCAACGTATGTGCTGCAACCACGTTGTCGTCTGCGAGGCCGTGTACGAGAAGAAGTGGCTGAGACAATTGTGAGACGTCAGACAAGAGTGAAGTAGCCGCATACGCCGCTGGATTGTCATCAGGATGGCCGAGATAGCGCTCGGTGTAGTGGGTGTCATAAAGACGCCAGTCAGTGACAGGTGCTCCCGCTACCGCTGCATGAAAACGATCACTGCGACGAATCACTGCAAGTGCTGCGAGGTATCCACCAAAGCTCCACCCACGAATACCAACACGAGAAATATCAGCGCGTGGTTCTAGGTCGGGCAGTGCGTCCAAAACTTCTATTTGATCGGCAAGCACAGGGGCCGCCAAATCGTTATGGACACCACGTTCCCAGGTGCTTCCTTTGCCGGGGGTGCCCACATTGTCGGCAATCACCACGACAAAACCCTGATCAGCAAACCATTGCGACGAAAGATATGCAGCGCGCGATGCGACAACACGTTGTGCGTGTGGTCCTCCATAGGGATCAAAAAGAACGGGAAGTGGACCACTGCGACCATCGCGCGGAGTCACAATTGCAACAGGAATGTTGCGTGGACCCACTGTGGTGATGTGTACATTCGGCGAGACCAATGGTGTCTCTGCAAGAGAGGTGAGTGCAATGTCGCGTGTGTTGTGCCGCACCATGAATGATGCTCGCTCAGTATCAAGAGTGGATTCACGCAACACAAGACATGACGCAGATCCGGTGGCAGACACAACGCCGTTTCCTTGGGTGAGTGGCGTGATTTCTCCTGTGGGCACATCAATGCAATAGACATCGTGTATCCAAGGAGTTGCTATGTCATTGGCAATGCACACAATGACATCATCAACACTGACCACGGAACGCACTTGAAGGTGTGGGGGAGTAACGGGCGTGTTGTCAATACATAGGCATCGCACGTCGTGTCGGTCTGGCGCGGTGAGAAGGCGTCCGTCGGGGAGAAGTTGAGGCAAACCCGGCACTAACTCCACCCAGGATGGGTCTGTATCTGTGTGCACAAGATGTGTGTGGCCACTGTGTGGATCTATGGAATAGATATCTACTCGTTGTTGATCACGTGTTTGGGTTTGGGCAATCAGTCCAGATGTATTCCAACCCACATGCGTGAGATATTCATACTGCTCGGAGAAGTGCACATCTCGCAATGCCATTGTCTGTGTATCAATGACATGCAATGTCACCGTGGCATTAGAGGTTCCTGCTTGGGGGTAGCGATGTTCTGTGGCTGCAAGATGTGGGTGAGCAGGATCTGCAATGTACCAGATCTGCACTGGGGCAACATCCACGCGACATGCAGCAATGTGTGCGCTGTCGGGTGACCACCAATAGCCGCGGAAGCGCCCCATTTCTTCGGCTGCGATGAATTCAGCGCTACCCCAAGACACTGTGTCAGATGTATCTGTTGCAAGTATGCGTTCTGTGTCATCAAGGGTGGCGATACACAAACTCTTTCCACGTACGTATGACAACTGCGTGCCATCAGGTGAGAGGCGCACGTCGAAAACTCCCGGTGCAAGATCGGGAGTCGTGATAGCCCCTGTGATGAGATCTACAAGAACTACATAGCCACCCAAGATGGTGACAGCCTGACGAACATCGGAATCACAGGCGTAGGAGACAATGCCACCGGCGCCTTCTCGAGCACGTTCACGTCGACGTTGTTCCTCGGGGGTCAGCGCATCGAGGTTGTTGCCAAGTGCGCGTGGATCAAGCACGAGCCGTTCGGTCTGTGTCGCAGTATCTAGAACCCACAATGCATTGACGTTGTCCACACCTGAACTAGATCGTGCAAAGACGACACGTGTGCCGTCGGGCGACACCGTAAAACTACGTGGCTCACCAAGGGTGAGACGTTGAGTACGTGCGTATTGGCGAGGAAAGGTATCGCTCACGCGAGCAGGGTACCTGATGCATCTATACGAACACGTCTGCCGACCCATTCGTTGTCGCACATGTCGCGGCCCACGCCCATGTCGTGGGTGTCGGCCCATGCGCGTCGGCCATCGTCGAGGAGACAAGACGCAATAGAACGCTCAGGGTTGCCATCGCGATCATGCATGACCGAATACGCCTCCACAGTGACTTCACCAGCAGCATCTGCAGGCAGAGCAAGCGAACGGCTGGGGAGTGTATCAATTGCATCTTGTGGGTAGTCGTATGCGAAACCATTCGCTGGCGGAGTAGTGGCGTAGACGCCGAAAGCATGTTTGGTGGTGTAGCCACCGTTTGCCCAAATCAGACCCGTCGATCCTTTGCCGTCGCGTAGCTCTGATGTCAATGTGGCAATGGCATGCATGACGTAGTTGTTCCATGGTCCACCTGCAAAAGGAAGCCCGCCAGTACGTGTGAGTTGGCTGTTGATGTCGAGACCCAATGACTGTGCTCCCAATTGCACAGCTGCCGGAAAGCAGGAATACAAATCAACAAGATCAATGTCACCAATGTGAAGACCGGCCAGCTCCAATACGCGTCGTCCGGCAAGTTCGATAGCGGGAGTGTCATAAAAATGATTGCGATGTGACACAAAGGGATGCTCATGCGCGTCGCTACC
>WLGS01000024.1 GCA_009703125.1 Actinomycetota bacterium | reverse complement strand
TACAACCATGGATAGTTTGCTGTAGAGAGGAATCACCAGATGTCAACATTTAACCCAGCCACACACGATGCCGCCGATAGAAGCGGCGTACTTATTGTGGGTCTTGGCCGATTTGGTGAAGCTTTGGCCCGAGGATTGATTGAACAGGGCATAGAAGTTCTCGCTGTTGACTTTGATGAAGAGATTGTTCAGCGCGTCGCAGGAGAACTTCCGAATGTCGTGCAAGCAGACGCCACTTCAGCTCGTGCAATGCGCCAGATTGGAGCCGAGCAATTCACTCGTGCGGTGGTTGCGATTGCGACGAACATTGAGTCGTCGGTGCTCGCAACTTTGGCTCTCATTGATGAACTGAAGATCCCCACTGTGTGGGCCAAAGCACTCACACTTGAACACGCGAAGATTCTGGAGCGTGTAGGTGTCCAGCGAGTGATTCAGCCAGAACACGACATGGGTCAACGCACTGCGCGCAGTATTGCGCGACGTGTGGCTGATTATTTCCACGTTGAAGACAACTTTGCGCTTGTAGAAATGGTCGCTCCGTCTCGATATCTGGGTAAGCCACTTGGCGAGACAGGTATTCGAGCAAAGTACGGAGTCACCATTGTGAGCATCAAGCCCCCAGGTGGAGAATTTCACCACGCGGATCAAACAACTGTATTGCAATCTGAAGAATTGATTCTTCTCGCAGGCAAACCACGCGACTTAGATCGTTTTGTTGCAGACGCCTGATTCACAGGCTGTGTATCAACAGAGTTTTTCTGAAAAATCAATCTGGGTGCTGATTAAGTAGTCATCAGCAGCGTCAGTCACGCACGCATTTTCACCGTATCCAGTGTGGCGGTTGGCATCGACCACGATGAGACGACCATCTTCGAGTGCAGCTGCCATCTTTCGTGTACTTGCAAGTGGCGTTGCTGCATCTCCTGTTACTCCAATAACCAAGATTGGGCCAGCATTTACACCGGTGATTTCTATGCGCCGATCAGTCTGAGCAGGCCAGAAAACACAGACATAACCGCCAACGAATCCCGGATAGAGAAGCGGTGCAATTTCTTTGAATTTAGGCGTGTGTGAATCTGCTTCGGCGACCGTTTGTGGGCCGGGATCATCAAGACAACTAATTGCAAGGAACGCTTCAAGTTCGTTGCCGTAATTTCCGTCTATTCCACGTTGGTAGTAGTTGTCGTAGAGAGCCAAGATCCCTTCGCCATCTCCTGCTTGGGCAGCTGCTAGTGCTTCTTCGAGTTGCGGCCAAGAAGCCGAAGAATACATAGCCATTGCTACTGCTGTTTGAAGTACTGACTGATTTACAGGTGCACGGTCTGATGACACTTGAATGGGTTGCACATCAACTGATTCCATGAGGTCAACAAATGCCTGCCGAGGATTGCCATTGTTGTGAAATGCACACAGTGGATCGCTTGCACAATTAGCGAGAAATTTTGAAAACTCATTTTCAAAGCCTTCAGCTTGATTAAGCCCAGACTGCACGTAGTCCGCAGTGGGATCAGTTGCACCATCAAGAACTGCCGCGCGCACAGTGTTCGGAAACATGGTTGCCCATGTGCCACCAAGTTCACTTCCATATGAAAAACCAAAGTAAGTGATCTTTTCCTCACCGAGAGCTTCTCGAATTGCATTCATGTCTCGTGCGGAATTGTTTGTGGAGATGAACGGCAAGATCTCGGTGTTTTTTTCTTCGCACACATCGGCAAAATTCATCGACACATCGATGATGCGCTGTTTTTCTTCTTCGTTTGCAGGGGTGGGGTCAATGGCGAAGTATTCGTCGTACTGGTCAATACAGTCCACCGCTGGTGTGGAGTTACCTGTGCCGCGAGGATCCCAACCCACGATGTCAAATACTTCTAAGAGTTGAGAACTGAGATACGCACTCGCATTTTCTGCAATTGCGGTGCCACCAAATCCTGGTCCGCCAGGGTTTACCAACATGGATCCGATTCTCTTGGATGACTGCGTGGCGGGGTGTTTCACAAGGCTGAGTGTGAACTGGCCACCTTCAGGATTTTCGTAATCAAACGGAACCTCGAGGGTGCCGCACAAGAGAACTTCTTCGGCCTCGTCACTACATGGTGACCAGTCAATGGCTTGATTACCGCTAGGGGTTGTTTCGTTAGATGGGGAAGTACTGGTGGTACAAGCACCGAGGACCACAGCAACAATTGCAGTACGAATGAGCGTGCGCATCACATATATGAGACTACGCCTCAGTTCACCCGTAGCCTCTATGACATGCGAATGGGTCCTCATATGCTTCTGCCAAGCGATGCTGATGTGGTGAAGGGCGCCCGAATGAAGCGTGACTCTCTTCGCCGTGCGTGGCAGTTTTCTGCTCCCTATAAATGGCACATCATCGGCTTTCTCACTGCCATTGTGGTGTCTGCGGTCTTGGCCTTGGCGCCACCATTGTTGTTTCGTGCAATTCTCGACCGTGCAATTCCCGAAGGGAATCGTGGTCTCATCACCACTCTTGCAATCGTTGTGGTTTTTGCAGCCATCGGTGATGCTGCGTTGGCCATTATTCAACGTTGGTTGAGTTCCACCATTGGTGAAGGTCTGATCTACGACTTACGGGTTGCGCTTTTCGACAAAGTACAAAGAATGCCCATTGCATTTTTCACTCGTACACAAACCGGCTCACTCATTAGTCGACTCAATAGCGATGTGGTGGGAGCCCAGACTGCTGTGACTTCCACATTGGGGAGCGTGGTATCCAACGTTGTGGTTCTTGTAACCACATTGACGGCCATGCTCATTTTGGAGTGGCGCCTGACGTTGCTCTCACTCGTTGTGTTGCCGTTGTTTATTGCGCCGGCGAAACGTGTGGGCACCAAGCTCGGTCTTATTGCGCGTGAGCAAATGGAACTAAATGCGCAGATGAATAATCAAATGAGCGAACGTTTCAATGTGGCAGGCGCAATGATTGTGAAGCTTTTCGGTCGCCGTGAACGTGAAGTAGATGTGTTTTCCACGCGAGCAGCAGGCGTACGCGATACAGGAATCAAGTCTGCGCTCTATGGTCGCGTTTTCTTCGTGGCTTTAGGTTTAGTGGGAGCCATGGGGGCAGCCGCCATTTATGGAATTGGTGCACACCTTGTTGTATCGGGCGGAATCAGTGCGGGAACGCTTGTAGCAATGGCAGCGTTTGTGCAACGGATTTATCAACCGTTGACTGGTCTCACGAATGCCCGTGTAGAAGTAATGACTGCGTTCGTGTCATTTGATCGTGTGTTTGAAGTTCTTGATGCACCAGTATCCATTTCTGATCGGCCAGGTGCAGTTGATTTGGTGAATCCCCGTGGAGAGATTGAATTTCGCGATGTGACGTTCCGGTATCCATCCGCAGCAGAAGTATCGGTCGGTTCATTGGAGACACCTGGTGGTGGAATGTCAGACCCAGATGTGGATGTCATCAAACATCTCTCGTTACATATTGCGCCCGGCGAGACCGTGGCCGTTGTGGGATCAAGCGGATCTGGGAAAAGCACCTTGTCTACATTGGTCCCGCGTCTCTATGACGTGACACAAGGTGCAGTGTGTATTGACGGCACAGATGTGCGCGATCTCACAGGAAACAGTTTGCGAGCATCTATTGGTGTCGTCACCCAAGATCCTCATTTGTTTCATGAATCGATTGAGCAGAACTTGTTGTATGCACGCCCCGATGCAACACATGAAGAAATGGTGCAAGCCTGTCGAGCTGCGCGTATCCATGACACCATCGCACAACTTCCCGATGGGTATGCCACGGTTGTGGGAGAGCGTGGGTATCGCCTCTCTGGTGGTGAAAAACAACGCGTGGCGATTGCACGCATGTTGCTCAAGAACCCCGCCATCATTATTTTGGATGAGGCAACAAGTCATCTTGATAACGAGAACGAATCATTGGTACAAGAGGCATTAGACGCGGCTCTTCACGGACGCACTGCGCTCGTGATTGCTCATCGTCTTTCCACAATTAGAGATGCCGATCGCATTGTGGTCCTAGATTCAGGCCTTATTGCCGAACAAGGAACCCATGACGAACTTATGGCGCTTGACGGCATGTATGCCTCACAAGTGCGAGCGGGTGAGTCGTTCGACGTTGCCACACCTAATGTCTAAGGTGTTGAGCAACCGAGTAGAACGACAGAACAGTTAATTGTCGGGCTGCGGTAGTCAAAAGTAGTATCGGGATCTGCAGATGAATGATGAGATCGAGTTTTTCAATGGAGCACCGGCATTTACGGTCGGGCAGTTTGCAGACATTCTCAATCGCGTACTGCGTGCCTCTTTTGATGAAGGTGTGTGGATTGAAGGCGAAATAGAAGGCCTCAAGCGCCCTCAGCCTCATTTGTATTTCACCTTGATTGAAAACATTGACGGCAAAAAAGCCCAAGTCAATATCAATCTCTTTGCTGGACCTCTCAAAAATGTGCAAGCCAAGATGCGTCAGCAAGGAATTGAACTTAAAGATGGCATGAAAGTACGCCTCTATGGTCGCCCTGAGTATTACGGTCCGTTCGGAAAACTCAACATCATCGTCACCGATATTGATACTCAATTCACCATCGGTGATATTGCTGCGCAACGCGAAGCACTTCTCAAGTCGCTCTTGGAAAAAGGTGTTGATAAGCCCAACAAGAAGCTTTCTGTTCCTTTAGTTCCACTTCGCCTGGGAGTCATTTCCTCGAGCCAGGCTGCGGGTTGGGCAGATGCACAACAGACATTGTTGGAGTCTGGAATTGGTTTCCACATTTCTTTTGTTGATGTGCGCGTACAAGGTGATGACGCACCACCTCAAATAGTTGCAGCTCTCAACACATTGTCGCGACGCAAAGACATAGATCTGGTGTTGTTGATGCGCGGCGGTGGATCAAAAGGAGATCTCGCTGCGTTTGATGATGAACGAATTGCACACGCAATTGCACGTTGTGCACATCCGGTCTTCACAGGCATTGGGCATCAAATCGATACCAGCATCGCAGACGTTATTGCTCACACGGCTCATAAGACACCCACAGCATGTGCCAAAGCAGTCATCGCCTATGTAGAGGAATTCATGGGCAACCTGTCGTGGTCTGCAGGGGAGTTGCGTCGGGTCACCGAGCGTTCTTTAGAACGAGCAACAAATCGCATTGGAATGTGCATTGAACGTCTGAAGACCCGACCAAAGTTGGTGCTCGAACGTGCACAGCAAAGAATTGAAATGAACAAGACATCGCTACGGTTGTTAGACCCCGCAACTGTTTTGGCAAAAGGTTGGAGCATTACTCGTGCATCTAGTGGACGCATCGTTCGTTCTATTTCCGATGTCGCACAAGGCGACACGTTGGTTACCACCTTGATCGATGGTCAGGTCACAAGCACAGTGGAGGAGGTTGTCTAATGGCAACAAAAAAGGCAGCACAGTCGGAGCCCAAGGGGTACGCCGAAGCCATGCGAGAAGTGGAGTCAATTCTTTCTGAACTCGATTCCAACTCGGTCGATGTTGATGTCCTTGCCGTCAAGGTAGAACGTGCATCTTTTCTCATTAACTGGTGTAGCGAACGAGTGACGTCGGCTCAGATGACGGTGGATTCACTCGTCGCTGATCTCGCCGAATATGTTGTTGAAGATGACGACGACGGCGAAGAAGATGACTTTGATGACGAAGAAGACTTCGACGACGATGATGACTAGCGCACATGACTGACGTCGTTGCCCGCGTCGATGCTGTGTTGGCCGACGTCATTTCCTCCCATCGCAGTCGCTGGTCTGGGTTGTCCCCACATATCTCCACGATTTTTGATGAACTTCAACTGTTAGTCCTTGGTGGGGGAAAACGACTTCGTCCACAGTTGTGCCATCTGGGATGGAGGGCTGCAGGGGGAAACCCCGATAGCGACATACCTATTCGTGTGGGCGCAGCAGTAGAGCTTCTTCATGTAATGGCATTGCTCCACGATGACGTGATTGATGATGCATCAACTCGTCGTGGTCATGCCACGACCCATCGCAGACAGTCTGAGATACATCACAACAATGGCTTATTGGGTGAATCACGTCGATTCGGTGAAGGGGTAGCTGTTCTGATTGGCGACATCACCTATGTGCTGTCCGATGTATTAGTTGAGGATCTCTCACAACAGGCACGTGCTGTGTGGAACGATTTGCGACTTGAGATGAACATTGGTCAGTATCTCGACACAGTGGGGTCTGCGTATAGAGAGCGCTCGCCAGCTTTTGCTGATCTCGTCTGTCGTTTCAAGAGCGCGAAGTACACCATTGAACGCCCATTGCATGTGGGTGCACTTGCTGCAGATGCATCTCGCGGTCTGGCTCTGCAACCCATGTTGTCGGCATACGGATTGCCACTTGGTGATGCGTTTCAGATTCGCGACGATGTGTTGGGTGTTTTTGGTGACGAGAAAACGGTGGGCAAGCCCGTGGGCGGAGATTTTCGAGAGGGTAAACCCACCCCCATGTTGGCTTATGCCTACGAACATGCAGATGCCGCACAACGCACACTTCTCGACACGGTAGGAAATAAAGGTCTGTCCAACAACGACATTGTGGCGTTACAACAAGTTGTCATCGATACGGGTGCTCGCGACGCGATGGAGAATCGCATCAGCACTTTGGTGGAGCAAGCAATAGTTGCATTGAATCCAGCTGAATTAGCAGACGATACTTATGCCGCCTTGACTGCCATGGCACATGCAGTCACGCAGCGCGACGCTTAAATTGCGGCGTAGATCTCTAACGCTTCATCCAAAGTAACTCCGGTGAGCACTCCGGGTTCTGCGCGTATTGCTTCAATCCAAGGTGGCGTCACTCGAGTAGTGACAGCAATGGGTTCATCAATGGATGAGGCTGTAACTGCGAGACGAGTAAACGTGACTGCATAATTGGGTGGGCGTGCATCGCGAGAGAGCTCAATGAGTGCCCACGGATCTGGAGCTGTGCCTGTGCGGATTCCCGCAGATGTGATCTCTGAACTGGATGTGGCATGAATGGCGCCTCCAGAAAGGCCCGGGCCATCAGCAATGACGACGCCTTTGACGAGTTGAGGTCTTGCGCCCGCAATAAGGAAGGCCACATAGCCACCGAGGCCTCGCCCCAAAATTGTCGCTTCACCAAGATGTCGCAGGGCAATATCCACATCGGCCATCAGAATTTCGGCAGAGTATCCACCGCCATGTGGAATTGTGGATTCGCCGTGTCCTGTGAAATCAAGTGCCCACACCGGACCACTCCACTTCACGGGCAAGGAGCGAATTGCCTGAGCACTTTCTCCAAGTCCATGCAGCAAGAGAAGTGGACGTCCTTGTCCATCTCGAATCTGATGAAGAGCAAGTGTGATGCGATTGTGTTGAAGATGCACGGTGCTCATGACAAAAACTCCAAGATCATCTGTGCGACACGATCGGGTTCTTCAATATGAATGAAATGTCCCACGTCTTCAAGAACTTCAAGACGGCCACCTGCAGGTAGCCATGGTGTGATGTCACGTGCACGTGCACCCCACCCCATGGGTTCATCCACTGTTCCTAGTAAGCCGAGGAATGGAACAGATAATGAGGCCATACGTAATGCACTCCACTCTGGGCGCCACGGTCCAAATCCACCGAAGCGCATCGATGGATCAAGTTTCCATCTCCAACCATCACTGTCTTGGCGTGCACCCACAGTGACGAGATACTCCAACCATTCAATAGACAAACGTGGATTCATTTTTGCGCGACGTTGTGCAAGATCCACCAATGTTCCTGGTTTACGTATCGAACTGTTTGCTTCATGTCGATAGTCAAGCCATGCACCAATTTCAGTGGCCATCAAACGTGATTGATCGTGATCGGGAACATCGGGCATACGACGTTTGCTCGGCATGCCATCGATATTGACCATGCGTGAGATGCGGTAGGGGCTTGCTTCGGTTAATTGCATCATCAGTGCTCCACCTTTGGAGTGAGCAACTACGGGTGATGGCTCAGAAGTAGTAGAACTCATCACTGCCAAGGCATCGCGAATGTCGCCATCCCAGCTGTACAGCGCTGCATAGTCACTGTCGCCATGGCCTCGGTGGTCCCATGTGACCACCCGCCATCCTTCTTGGGCAATACGGGGAGCTAGGACGTCGAAGGTACGAGCAAAATCTGAACCACCGTGTACGAAAAAGATCACAGGGTCCTCGCTGTCACCCCACTCATAGACGGCAATACCCACGCCATCAGCGTCAACACGGCGAAAACGGTCGGGGGGGCGTGCGCCAGGGAAGGTTCGGGTCTCAGGTGTCATCGGGTTACGAGGTTACGACAGCGGGTGGGGTTTATCTGTGAGCGAGATGCCCATACGACCGATGACACATGCACCTAACATGGCGTTGATGTTTCTACGTACTCGACTACATACCTATCTCGTATGGAGTACGGGTCTGTTTGCATTCCTTGCCGTCATTTCTGGACTCCTCACAGATGGAGGAGGTAGTGGATCTAACTCCACAAACACCACCATTAATCAAGAGCAGTCCACGACCTCTGGTGCACCCACCACAACAGGTGCGCCGCAGAAATACATCGTGCAATCAGGTGACACTTTGTATCGCATTGCAGAGCGTTTTAATCTCTCGGCGCCAGCCTTGGTGGAATTGAATAACATCAAAAATCCGGACAATGTGCCGGCAGGGACAGAGCTCTTGCTCCCTCCCAGTAACGGTTTCGTGCCCATTGGTGCCACCACCACGATGCCACCGTGATCCATGGCATGACCTGCATCATGGCGCGGGCGTCCATACACTGGACTCTATGACCGCAACGTTTTGGCCGACCCAAGAACATTGGTCGGTGGCAATTCCGCTGAAGACAGAACATCCTCGACTGTCGTGCCTAGATGAGACGGGTTTTGTCGCTCTCACGCCGGCGCCATTCGATGTGCCTGCAACAGAGTGGGAGTCACTTGAGTACTTCGACTGGAAGAGCGGCGGCGATACCAACTTTGCCCCTCTTGCATCTGCCGATGGTGAACTTGATTGTCGCGGATTCTGGGATAAGGGAAAAACAGACAAAGACGCAGAATGGACATCGAACGCTGCGCTTGCCCCCACATTGAAGAACTATGTCGCCTCAGTAGGCGCAAACTTTGGTCGAGTGCGCATCATCAAACTTGCTCCACAAAATCGCGAACAAGCCATCCGTTCCATTCATCGTGATGACAACAACAGATTCAATCCTGAAAATGAAGGATGGGTTGTGCGCACATGGCTGGAGCTGACCGACAGCCCCGACAGTTACATGTTGTTGATGGATAATGGCCCGGATGGTTTGCCAGACCCATCAACAGAACGTCGAGTCCCTCTCTCGCGTGGATCACGTTTTGTTGTGGACACTCAGCGCTTATGGCACGTCGTCGTGCACAACCACGATTTCCCTCGTTATGCGCTGATTACAAGTTTTGAGAGTGGCTCCGCACTCGATGCATTTATTGCCCGCGAACGCGCGTAAATAATTTTTTACAGCACCGATTCAATTGCAGCGATGATCTCTGGAGCATCGGGTGCAGTTTTTGGATGGAAGCGCGCGACAACATTTCCTTGATGGTCGATCACAAACTTTTCGAAGTTCCATCGAATGTCACCATCAACACCTTCTGCATCAGCTGTGCGAGATAGTTCTGCATACATCGGGTGGCGTTGCTCACCGTTGACATCAACTTTTTCGGTGAGAGGGAATGTGACGCCGTAGGTGGTGGAACAGAAAGTCTGAATTTCATCGGCAGTTCCAGGTTCTTGGCCCATGAATTGATTACACGGCACGCCAAGCACGGTGAAGTTGCGATCACTGTAAGTCTTTTGAAGCTGCTCAAGTTGTTCGTACTGAGGAGTCAGTCCGCATTTGCTGGCCACATTGACCACCAACATGGCTTTCCCTTCCAATGAACCCAAGACATTGGGTGTGTTCTGGAGAGAAGAAATGGAATGGCTAAAGATACTCATATGAGGTGCAACCACTAATTGGTGGTCACCATTCCCGCAAGGAGTATTTAATTGCCGCGATGTGCAACCGCAAGTTCAGCAACTTCACGCATGATGCGCGCGATGTCGAAATCTTTTGGCGTGTAAACAGCGGCTACGCCCTCGCGAGCAAGACGTTCGCGATCTTCTTCGGGAATGATTCCACCCACAATGACGGGGGCGTCCACCCCTTCTGCACGAAGACGGCGCACCACATCGGGAACCAGCTGCAAGTGTGATCCGGACAAAATGGAGAGTCCCACCACATCGGGATCTTCATCTCGAGCACTGGCAACGATTTGCTCAGGCGTTAAGCGAATACCGCTATAGACCACTTCCATACCTGCATCTCGGGCCGCAACTGCAATTTGCTCTGCGCCGCTTGAGTGACCATCGAGGCCAGGCTTTGCGACAAGGAAGCGGGGAGGTCCACCAGCAATGGTGCGCACGAACTCTGCCACTTCGCCAAGGGCATGACTGCGTCGTCCGACCGCTGCATTTACTCCTGTTGGGGCACGGAACTCGCCAAACTCTTCGCGTAACACTTGCGACCATTCACCTGTTGTGCCGCCGGCCTCTGCCAATTCAATAGAGACTTCCATGATGTTGTCCCCTGAGCGTGCGGCGAGACGCAACTGTTCGAGCGCTGCCTGCACTCGCGCGTTGTCACGTGTGGCGCGCCACTGTTCCACATCGGCAATCATTTCTGCCTCTACGGCTTCGTCTACAACCAAGATGTTTCCTGGTGTTGCTAACGGACTGGACTCAGTCTCGCTGTAGGAGTTCACGCCAATCACTACTTGTTCGCCGGACTCAATACGTCGTGTGCGCTTGGCCATCGATTGCACGAGGCGTCCTTTGAGTTCGTCCACTGCGTTGAATGCTCCACCCAGTGACAGCACTTCCTCAAACTCAGCCCATGCAGTATCACGTAATTCAGCGGTTCGCGCTTCAATCACTTTTGATCCGTCGAAAATGTCGTCGTATTCCAAAAGATCCGATTCAAATGCAAGTACCTGTTGCATGCGCAGTGACCATTGCTGATCCCAGGGGCGTGGTAAACCAAGAGCTTCGTTCCATGCAGGTAACTGCACACTGCGTGCACGTGCATTTTTAGAAAGTGTGACAGCGAGCATTTCCAACACAATGCGTTGCACGTTGTTTTCTGGTTGTGCTTCAGTGAGCCCCAAAGAGTTCACCTGCACGCCATAACGGAATCGCCGTGCTTTGGGATCGGTGACGTTATAGCGCTCACGACCAATGCGATCCCACAACTCTGTGAAGGCACGCATTTTGCACACTTCTTCTACGAAACGAATACCGGCATTGACGAAGAAAGAAATGGATCCAAATACTTGATCGAATTGTTCTTCACTTACCTGGCCGCTTGCACGCACTGCATCAAGCACATCAACTGCCGTAGCCAGCGAATATGCAATTTCTTGCACAGGGGTCGCACCAACTTCTTGCAGGTGGTACGAGCACACATTCATGGGGTTCCACTTCGGTGCGTTATGTGCACACCATGCCACCATGTCCACGATCAAACGCTTTGAAGGTGCTGGCGGGAAAATGTAAGTGCCGCGCGAGAGGTATTCCTTCACAATGTCGTTTTGTGTAGTGCCTCGAAGTTCACGAGCAGTGACACCTTGTTCACGAGCATTTGCGACATACAAGGCAAGCATCCATGCAGCTGTTGCATTGATGGTCATGGAGGTGTTCATCTTGCCCGGTGGAATGGAGTCGAGCAATGTACGCATGTGGCCGAGGTGTGCAACAGGTACACCTACTTTGCCTACTTCGCCTTGGGCCAACACATGATCGGGGTCGTATCCCGTTTGTGTCGGGAGGTCAAAAGCAATAGAGAGACCCGTTTGACCTTTGGCCAAGTTGGTGCGGTAGAGCTTGTTGGACGCCGCGGCCGTGGAGTGGCCCGAATAGGTGCGCATCAACCATGGGTCATCGCGGCGGGGAGTGCTTGCATCTGTCACATCTCAAGTATGGCAACGCAGATGGGCGTTCCCCACAGGGTTACGGGGTAACCGAGTGTGCCAAGAGTTCGAGATATTGGGCCCGAGGCACCTCCACACAACCCAAAGAGGCAAGGTGATCAGTACACCATTGCGTATCCAGCAAGGTCATGCCCGCTGCATTCATGACATCTACCAGGTGCATGACTGCGACTTTTGAGGCATCGCGTTGCAGATGAAACATGGATTCGCCTGCAAAAAAATTGTTGATGCGCACTCCGTAGAGGCCGCCAATGAGCCGATTGTCTGTATTCCAGACTTCAACACTGTGTGCATGACCCAGTGCATGCAAGGTGCAATATGCATCAATGAACTCTTGAGTAATCCACTGGCCTTCGGTATGGGCCGAAGCACACTGTTGCATTACTTCGGCGAATGACTGATTAATCGTGACAGTGAACTTGCGTGCACTTTGTTGCATGGACCTTGTCACACGCAAGCCATCAAGGGGAATGACGCCACGTGCAACTGGAGACCACCAACCCAAATCACGATGTCGGTTTCCGAGATACATAGGAAACATTCCGTGTGAATAGGCGTACAACAATGTGTTCGGCGCCAAGTCAGCACCTACTGCAACAACATCATCGTCGTTGGACCATTCGTGTGACTCGGGAAAACCCCAGTCACATGTGTTCGGTGGCAACATGTCACCGACCGCGTTTCATCTAGTAGCTGTAGAAGCCTTGACCAGATTTGCGTCCCAATTTGCCGGCTGCAACCAAACGACGCAACGTCGGCACTGGTGCATAGTTCGGATCTGCGAACTCTGCATACAACGCATCAAGAATTGCCAAGGATGTATCGAGACCCACGAGATCAAGAAGTGCAAATGGGCCCATTGGGAAATTGCAGCCACCCTTCATTGCAACATCGATGTCTTCCATTGATGCAGTGCCTGTTTCCCAGATACGAATTGCGTTGTTCAAGTAAGGGAACAGCAATGCATTCACAATGAAGCCTGCACGGTCTTTTACTTGCACGCCAGACTTTCCACACTTAGCAGTGAAGTCATTTGCTGCAGCAATGGTGTCGTCTGATGCAGTGATGGGTCGGACTACTTCAACGAGTGGCATTGCAGTTGCAGGGTTGAAGAAGTGAATGCCACACACCTTGTCGGGGCGATTTGTTGCCATTGCCATCTCAACTACGGGAAGTGTGCTGGTGTTGGTGGCGAGAATTGCACTTGGCTTTACTGCTGCATCAAGTTCTGCAAACAAGGCCTTCTTCACAGCGAGATCTTCCACAACGGATTCAATGACGAGGTCGCAATCTGCAAGATCGGAAATCTTGTCGGTCGCAGACAAGCGCGACAAGATTGCTGCTTTGTCGTCAGCGGTGATCTTTTCGCGTTGTACTTGCTTATCGAGTCCTTTTTCCACCGAGGTGATCATTGCTTGTGCAGTAGCAGCGCTACGTGAGCGCACAATGACGTCATAGCCAGCTTTTGCAGCAACTTCAGCAAGTCCTGAGCCCATGATGCCCGAGCCACAGATTCCAACTTTTTTCATGTCAATCCTCCCGATTAGGTATCCCGCGAGGCTAACAATGTGACCTGCCATCGCAACAACTGCGAGGCAGAAGCACCTTATTTCTCGGTGATGGTGACCGAGTTGACTGTGACGGTGCGGCTTGGCTTCCCGCCTAGCCCATCATCGGTGGCGGTGTGGAGTGCCTGAATGGCCTTGACTACATCGAGCCCTTGGGTGATCTTGCCAAAGGTGACATAAGTGCCTTGGCTGTTGAGAAGTGATCCATTGGGGCCGGTGACAAAGAAGAACTGTGCTCCACCCGAGTTCGGACCTTGCGATCGAGCCATCACCAGATCACCTTCGGAATACTCAAAACCTGAGCCTTCATCGGCGATTGTGTAGCCGACGCTGTCCGATGCACTGAAGCCACCACCTTGAATGATGTCAATTGAGGGGTCGGTGCGGAAGATTGTGGTGGTGTCGTAGTAGCGATAACGCGCAAGCGACACAAAGTTGTTCACCGTGCCAGGTGTGTTCTCGGTGTCAAGTTCAACAACGATTTCACCCTCGGTGGTATCAAATGTTGCGGTGTAGGACTTGGCGGGGTCAATGCAGTTCTCCATTGGCCCGGCAAAGGAATTCACTCGCTCACTTTCGCCTTCGACTGCAGGACATGGGGTGAGTTCCACAGGTGCAGTAGTTGCGGGTGCAGTGTCTGTGGTCGTTGATTCGTCGTCACCTGTCACCAGGTTGGCGACAAGGAAGAGTGCCAACACAACAACGGGGATTCCGAGTCCAAAACGCAGACCACGGCTGCGTACCTTGTTGAGTTTTTGTTTACGGATGCGCTCTTGACGGGCGCGCTCACGGTTGGCCTTTTGACGTTGTCTTTTATCTGTTCCCACGAATTCGGCAGGTTAGTGGCATCGGGGTAGCCTTTGACAGCAGTGGCACTGATTGTTCAAAAATATGGCGGCACCTCGGTGGCTGACCCCGACCGCATTAAGTCGGTGGCTGACCACGTGGCCTTTACGCGCCGCCACGGAAATGACGTGGTGGTCGTGGTGTCTGCCATGGGTAAAACCACGGACAACCTGCTCTCGCTCGCCAATGCGGTCTCCAATGTGCACCCAGGACGCGAAATGGACATGCTCCTCACCACAGGCGAGCGCATCTCGATGTCGCTGCTCTCCATGGCCTTGGCTGGTGTGGGCGTGGAAGCCGTGAGCTTCACTGGATCCCAGGTGGGCATCATCACCGACACCATTCATACGAAAGCCAAAATTCTCGAGATCAAAGGTGACCGTGTGCGCGATGCACTTGCCGAAGGCAAAGTGGTCGTGGTTGCAGGATTCCAAGGCGTTTCCACCGATAGTGAAATCACCACCCTTGGTCGTGGTGGAAGCGACACCACTGCAGTTGCATTAGCTGCTGCTCTCAATGCTGATGTGTGTGAGATCTACACCGACGTCACGGGCGTGTTCTCTGCTGATCCACGCATCGTTCCGCAAGCTCGCAAGCTTCGCCAATTGCAGTTTGATGAGATGTTGGAGATGGCTGGCGTGGGAAGCAAAGTACTCGCACTTCGCTCCGTTGAATTTGCTCGTAATCACAATGTGCCCATTCATGTGCGCTCAAGTTTCACTTGGGAACATGGAACATGGGTGAGCGCAGAGAAGTCACAAGGAGAAAACTCCATGGAAGAACCAATCATTTCTGGTGTGGTACACGACGCCAGTGAATCAAAGGTGACGGTGGTGGGAGTTCCTGATCGCCCAGGTATCTCTGCTGCATTGTTTGAAAATCTTGCGAATGCAAACATCAACGTGGACATGATTGTGCAAAACACATCAAAAGATGGTCTCACTGATATTTCATTCACCATGCCAAAAGCAGATATGAATGTTGCCGAAGAGATTGTCTCCAATGTGGCCAAAGAAATTGGTGCACAAGGCGTGACTCACGATTCTGAGATTGCCAAAGTGTCATTGGTGGGTGCAGGCATGAAGACAAGTCCCGGCATTGCCGCAAAAATGTTCCGCATCTTGGCCGACAACAACATCAACATTCACATGATCTCCACCAGCACCATTCGTGTATCGGTTGTGGTGTCATCTGCCGATATGGAGGCAGCAGTTACTTCGCTCCATTCAGCGTTTGGTTTGGATTCGGGTACTGCATATTCGGCACCATTACCCGAACGCAAGTAGACCGCCTGCAATACTCAATAAATGGCTCGCCGACGACAAATCATTCCTTGGAGGGCCGCGGGCACTCGAGCAGAGATGCGTCGCAACGCCGATGAAGTAGTGCAAGACACTGGTTGGGTCTTCAATAACGTCACTGGTTCTGCGCTCACTCTTGAACAATTTGTTGCTACAGGTAACGCAGAAGTTGATGTGTATCTCAATCGTTTTGGTTGGAGTGAGATGCCACCTTCGATGTCCATTTTGGAGATTGGTTCTGGCATTGGACGCATGACAGCGGCGCTCACGCGCCAATTCCATTCTGTGTTCGCAAGTGACGTGGACGCTGCGTTTTTGGAACGGTGTCGAGAGACGGTGTCACGCTTTGGTGACGTGACTGCATTGCGCACTGTGCACATCGCAGATGGAAGCTCTGTGCATCTAGAAGACAACAGCGTGGATCTTGTGTTTTCCTACATCACCTTGCAGCACTGCAAGGCAAGTGATGCGCTACGTCTTACCTCTGAGGCCACTCGTGTGGCGAAGCCCGGTGGATGGATCGCCCTCAATTACCGCACTTATGTCCCCGCCGATGCTGTGTTGCTTCCCGCAGGTGCATTGATGCGCGTGCTGTGGAATGTGCCGGTCGTGGGTCCAAAGTTGTCGCAATGGCGTTGGTCCACTCGTTTGGGCTGGCAAGCAAACCGTTTGAATCCTCGGCGAGTATTGAATCTGCTGGAGACATCTCGAGTGGAGTTTGACGAGTTGGTCATTCTGCATCACCCAGGTCGCCCAGCTTCGCAGGCCACATTTATGGGTGAGCCCGTGCGGCAGCGTGATTTGGATGTCGCCAATAAAAGTCATTGGTGGCTGCTCGCTCGCTGCCGTTAGTCTCGTGTGTTATGCGAGTAGGTGTAATTGGAGCAACCGGACAAGTGGGCAGCGTGATGCGCACACTTTTGGCAGAACGTAACTTCCCGATTACAGAACTTCGTTTCTTTGCCTCCGCACGTTCGGCGGGGTCCACGTTGCCTTGGGGTACAGGGAGCATTGTGGTGGAAGATGCCGCAACAGCTGATCCGAGCGGGCTTGATATTGCGTTGTTCTCTGCGGGAGCAACATCGTCGCGTGAACTTGCTCCAAAATTTGCCGCCGCAGGTGCAATCGTTATTGACAACTCAAGTGCTTTCCGTATGGACCCAGAAGTGCCGTTGATTGTGAGTGAGGTCAACGGACATCTCGCACATGGCACTGCCAAGGGAATCATCGCAAATCCGAACTGCACCACCATGGCGGCTATGCCTGTGTTGAAGCCACTCCATGATGAGGCAGGTCTTATCAAGATGGTGGCAAGCACATATCAAGCAGTAAGTGGTGGTGGACTGGCCGGCGTTGACGAGCTTGATGTGCAAACACGTGCGATGTATGACAAAGCAGCAGGCCTCACATTTGATGGCGACGCAGTGGTGTCACCTGAGCCAAAGAAATTCGCACGCACTATTGCATTCAATGTGTTGCCTTATGCGGGTTCACTTGTTGATGATGGTGAAGGTGAGACTGATGAGGAAAAGAAACTGCGTAACGAGACGCGCAAGATTTTGGAAATCCCAGGTTTGAAAATGTCAGGTCTGTGTGTGCGTGTACCTGTGTTTACAGGACACTCACTTGCAATCAATGCTGAGTTCTCTTCTTCCATTACCGCAGCCCGTGCACGCGAGATTTTGGCACACGCGCCCGGCGTGTCGTTGGTAGATATCCCTACACCTCTGCTTGCCGCAGGAAAAGACCCCAGCTATGTCGGTCGTATTCGTCAAGATGAAACAGTGGACGACAATCGTGGGTTGGCGTTGTTCCTCAGCAATGACAACCTGCGAAAAGGTGCTGCATTAAACGCAGTGCAAATTGCAGAGTTACTCGTCAAATAAAAACTGGGGCGTGAATGCCCATGTGAATTAGGCAGGTGTTGTTGCAGATTCTTCTGCAGTCACATCGACAGCGTCTGCATCGTGTGAGACTTCATCCTCTGCGATTTCAATTTCGGGAAGACCTTCGGCGTAACAACCGCCAGAGGCAATTTCATTTACTGCTTTACGCAGGCGAAGAGAATCAAGTGGCTTAATAGTCCAGCCGTCTGCACCACTGCGACGCGCCATGTGAATATCGGCGATGCGGTCAAGCAACATCAGCACCGGCACCTTGGGAAGACGTCCATCTGATTGATCAAGGCGAAGATCCATGGTGATAGCCATGCCGCCCATGCTTCCCACCTGCATGTCAAGAATTGCAATGTCGGGAGTTTGTGCTGCAACTGCGCGCGACACATGGCGACCATTGCTCACAATTTCAAATGTGGTGGATGGGGAATCAAGTGCGGCCACAACCTCGTTGACGACCCACTGTTCATCGGTAGCAATCAAAATATGCACGCCTTGACTCTACTTGGCTGATGACGGGGCTGCGAGTTGCTCAGCGAGTTCGCTAATTGACTCAATACTGTGAATATCTGTGGGAAATTCAGTGACTGCGGTGAGGTGTGCGGGTGGAAATTTCACACGGGTGCGAGCAATAAATTCGTCAATTCCAGCCTCGGCGCGCTCTGCATCAACTAGCAACCCAGCCAAGATGGTGTGTGCCGCGGCAACATCGCCGGTTGCATTGCGTGCAAAGTTCATCTGATCAGTTGATGATGTGTCCCCAATTCGCGGTGGCATTCGATTTGCGACTACGTACTTGAGGTCAATCTTCAAACGAGATAGTTCGCTGACAAAGTGATCGGCTTCACGAAGTGCGTCGGGCGATGGAGCGGTGACGACCACAAAACGGGTGTCATCACTTCGAAGTGTGCGCGCAACAGCCAATGCACGTTGTGTGAATTCCTTTTCCATGCCATCAAAGGCACGCAGGAAAGATGCAACACCAGCAAGTGCATCAGAGCCCACTACCGAAGAGATTGCTTTGAGAACTGGAGTAATTGCGGCGCTGGCAAAACGCAGTCCACCGCGCCCTGGAGCGATGAGTACACGCACGATGGGGTGCTTCAGAAAGCGCGCGAGTCGTTCTGGTGACTCAAGAAAGTCCAACGCATTACGCGAAGGAGGAGTATCCACAATGACGAGATCGAAGCGCTCATCGTTGTAGAGCTCGTAGAGACGTTCTGCTGCCATGTAGTCACGAGTGCCCGAGAGTGAACGCGAGAGACTTCTATAAAAAGAGTTCTCCATCATCTCTGTCGCGCGTTCTGGTGTGGGAGCCGCCGAGCGCACAAGATTGTCAAACGTTTCTCGTACATCAAGCATGCTGACCCACATCTCACCCGACGCGGAAATCTGTACTTGTTCTGGTTCGTTACCAAGAGATTCTGTGAGGCCAATTGCATCTGCAAGACGTTTCGCTGGGTCAATAGTGATCACTACGACTCGTCGTCCCGCACGCGCTGCAATCACGCCAAGTGATGCAGCGATACTTGTTTTTCCTACGCCGCCAGTTCCGCATGTGACGATGACACGTGCGCTGTGACACATCTGTTCAAGAGAAATTTCACTCATGACAGTTCCTGGATTCTTGTGGCAAGTTCGGTGGCAAGTGATTCCACAAGGTCTGCACCTTCGGTGACATAACGGTGCACTCGTAGTTGTTCAGACTGGGTGAGATCATTCAACGTGGAAAGCGCTGTCTGTTGTGCCTGCATGCGAGTGGAGACGTATTCATACGCATTGCGTAATGGTGTATCTAAGCTCTGAGCAGATAACACCGGCACATCACGTTCGCATTTGTTCACCACAATAGGAAGCAGGGTTAATCCCAGTGTGTGCTGTAGTTCATGAATCACCTCTGATGATTCCATCACTGGTGTCATTGCAGCGGTAGTCACCATGAGAATCTTGCAGCGAGCGGGATCAGTCAACATCGTGTTCACTTCATCGGACTGTTGACCAATAGGTCCTGTAGGAATCGCACGCTTTAGTTGTGCCGGTGCCCGCACAAAATCAATGGCATGGCCTGCAGCTGGTCCATCAACGATGATGACTTCTGCGCGTTTGTCTTTTTCATACGCCTTGATGCGCCCGAGTACCAAAAGGTCATCGAGCCCTGGCGCGGTAGTTGCCACCAGTTCCACGATTCCCGAGCGAGCCAGTTGGCGTGACAAAAGTCCCATCCCTTTGGAAGAGAGAAAATCACTCAGAGCCCCGCCAGGTGTGACGGTGACATGTTCAAGGTGCTCATTGGCTGGAACCTCAATAGATTCAGTGTGAAGACTGACTAATAGGGTACGAAGACCGCTTCGGGCCGAAGCCAGCGCTAGGGCAGCCGCGACAGCGGATTTCCCAACGCCGCCTTTGCCCGCAACAATGAGGACACGCTGTGTCGTGAAAAAGTGGTGTAGTTCCATAAAGCAAGGAGTAACTAGTGAGGGTAGGCGCAAAAAGACGCTTCGTGTGCGGACTTGGACTAGTTCTTGTTGCTCCTTTGGTGGGCCTGATGGCCTCTCAAGGTGCCCAGGCTGCCGGCGAGGCGGACAATCTGGCGCCTGTTGACGTGGTGGAAGTCAGTGGATTGATTGACAGCGTTGTTGCACAAAACATTGAAGAGGCAATTACACGCTCTCAAGAAAATGGATCGCAAGCTCTCATTTTGCAAATGAATACCAAAGGTGCAGTGGTGAGTCGTGATCGCATGGCTCAACTCGCCGGCGCCATTGCTGCATCAAAAGTTCCTGTTGCAATTTGGGTGGGACCAAGTGGTGCACGCGCATTAGGTATGCCTGCACAATTGCTCACGGTTGCAGACGTGACAGCGATGGCGCCAGGAGCACGTATTGGTCGCACGGGTCGCATGTTGACAGTGAATGATGTGGAACTGTCCTTTGGTGATGCAAAAGATGCTGTGTATGCAAAAACAGTGGGCTTCGTTGAAGCGCGCGAGTTGGGAATCTTGAAGTTTTCCAATGACGACCGCGGTGTACCCGTGCTGCGCAACATGTTGTTTGCACTCGATGGAGTGGAATCGCGCGGGGTTGTTCTTGACACTGTTGTTGACGTTCTTGATGCACAAGGACAAGTCACTCGTGAAGCTACGACCGTGCGCTTCTTCAAACTTGGTCTTGTGCCGCGTTTGTTGCACACAGTGGCAAGTCCTGCATCTGCATATTTATTGTTGACTATTGGACTTGCATTGTTGGTGTTTGAGTTCTTCACTGCCGGCATCGGTGTTGCAGGTCTTGTCGGTGCAGTCACACTTATCTTGGGTTCAGTGGGTATTGGCGAGTTACCCATGAGTGGCTTTGGTATTGCCTTGTTGCTGTTGGCAATGGTGGCCTTTGCGGTAGATGTGCAAGTAGGAATACCGCGATTATGGACAGGGGTGGGCTTAGTCCTCTACATCGTCGCGTCCTTCACAATGTTCCGGCCTGTCGACGGTCTCACGATGCGTCCATCGTGGATCACATTGGCGGTGGGAATTGTGGGTATTGCCTTGACGTTCATTGTGGGTATGCCCTCCATGGTGCGCACTCGTTTCGCAACTCCCACCATTGGTCGTCAGAATCTTGTGGGTGCAACAGGCGTAGCCGTGGGCGAGATTGCCCCCGATGGAGTAGTGATGGTGGACGGTGCACAGTGGCGTGCACGTACCAATCGTGCAACACCATTAGCAACTAACGCCGAGATTCGAGTTGTCGACATTGATGGAGTGACTTTGCAAGTGGAACCGATTGAAGGTGGCGCACGCGACTATCGCGAAAAGAGAGCGTCACACTAATCCCATGTCGTTTTTGCTGATTGTTGCACTCATTGTGGTGATCCCACTTGCTGAGTTGTATTTCATTGTGCAAGTGGGCCAAGAACTAGGAATCTTGCCCACGATCGCATTACTCATTGTGATTTCCGCAGTGGGTTCTGCATTAGTGAAGCGCGAAGGTGTTCGCGTGTATCGAGATTTTGTGAGTGCTATTCGCACTGGCGTAGAACCCACTCGACAAATCGTTGCCGGCGTCTGTGTATTGGGTGCAGGCGTGATGTTCTTGGCGCCTGGTTTTTTCTCCGACATTGTGGGTATCACACTGCTGATGCCACCCACACGGCGTGTGGTGACGCGATTGGTGATGCGGGGATCTTCGCGGCGCGCCACGGTGATACGCGCACCCCATACAGGACCTATCG
>WLGS01000023.1 GCA_009703125.1 Actinomycetota bacterium | reverse complement strand
GGGATCAACCACAGTGGGAATCACACTCTTGCACGTCACATTCCGACAGTACGTCTCACCATCAATTGCCCGACAAGTTCTCCAAGGTTATGACCGTCGTTACGATCGCCTTGTTGACTGGGTGACAGAAACTGAAGGTTCATTCCGCGACGACCGTTTGGGCGAAGTATCTATTGCTGACTTGTTGATTCTTCCAGTATCCGAGAGCGCCGATATGTGGCGCAGTGAGACAGAATAAATCATGAAGGGGATCGGCATTGATGCAGTCGACATCGATCGATTCAGAAATCTGATAACACGACGTCCTTCAATGAGGGCACGACTCTTCACACCAGGTGAGTTGATCTCGCTACAAGGCCAACTCGACGACGCGCCTTCCTTGGCGGCGCGCTTTGCGGTGCGCGAAGCGACCATGAAGGCTCTTGGCGTCGGTCTTGGTGCTTTTGATTTTCACGATGTTGCCGTACATCGTCTTGAATCTGGTGCACCAGTACTCCATGTAAGTGGTCGTGCGCAGGCCTTAGCCCAAGCGCAAGGCGTGGATAGCTGGCATGTCTCCATTACACATACAGATTCAGTAGCAATGGCTGTGGTGGCTGCGCTGTAGGGCGCAATTCGACCAATACGCTTGAGGGGTGATTCCCGTTCTCACCGCCGAGCAAATGCGCGCAGCAGACGAGGCTGCTCTTGGCATTGTTGATGACCAAGACGTGTTTATTCGACGTGCGGGCTATTGCGTTGCGGTGGCAGCCAAACAAATGATGCACGGCGCCTATGGTCGTCGTGTCACTGCAATTGTGGGTAAGGGGCACAACGGAGACGATGGTCGTGTGGCTGCTGATTGGTTGTCGCAATGGGGCGCCCAAATTCGTTATGTGCAGGCAGAAGATGCTGGTGAAGTATTTATTGACCCCCGTTCGGCAGATCTAGTGATTGATGCTGCATTCGGAATCGGATTTCGTGGCACATGGTCGCCGCCCATCGTGATGGACGTACCAGTTCTCGCAGTTGATATTCCAAGTGGTCTTGATGCGACATTGGGAACCATTGCTGGCGGTGTTCTTGTTGCAGATCGCACCATCACATTTGCTGCGGTGAAGACGGGCATGTTGTTGGGTGATGGCCCCTCGGTGTGTGGAGAGATTGATGTTGTAGATGTAGGTATTGACCCACCGGCCGATCTTCATACCTTCTTAGTTGAATCTCTCGACATCGCACATTGGGTACCAGTGCGTGATCGTGGGGCACATAAATGGCATCACGCTGTTCGAGTGGTTGCAGGAAGTCCTGGTATGGCAGGAGCTGCTTCTTTGGTGAGTGCATCTGCGATGCGTGCAGGTGCAGGAATTGTGCATCTGTCATGGCGCGGTGAAACAGATTCAGTCTTGCCACCCACAGAAGTTGTGGGCCATGTTCTTCCACACGAACAATGGGCGAAATATCTCGCAACAGACATTTATCGTTTTGCATGTCTCGTGATGGGCCCGGGTCTAGGACGTGGCGATGATATTGGTGTGGAAGTGCGTGGCGTGTTACGAGAGTGTGATGTGCCAACTGTGGTGGACGGTGATGGACTCGTTGCTGCCGTTGATCCCAGCGGGGGCCACTCTGTATTTCTCGGGCGCACTGCTCCCACAGTGCTCACGCCTCATGATGGGGAATTTGCGATGCTCGGCGGTGATGTCAGCAATCCTGATCGCATTGCTGCGACGCGTGCACTTGCTGAAACAACCCGCTGTGTGGTGGTACGCAAAGGGCCAACCACCATCGTGAGTAATCCAGCTGGCGACGTATTTCTTTCTACATCTGGTGATGAACGCTTGGCCACCGCGGGAAGTGGGGATGTGTTGGCGGGAGTCATTGGAGCATGCATTGCGCGCGGACTCGATCCGTTTCTCGCCGCAGTTGCAGGCGTGCATATTCATGGGTTAGCAGGTTCGTCGTGTGCACAAGAAGGCGTCATTGCGCGTGATGTTGTCTCTGTACTCGGTGAGATTATGTCAAAGTTGGTAAACGATGTCCGTTGATTTCTCTACTCGTTGGGCGTGGGCAGAAGTGCACACAGGTCTCATTCAGCACAATGTGGCGATAGTGGCCCAACGTGTTGCACCTGCACAAGTGTGGACTGTGGTCAAAGCCGATGGATACGGTCATGGGGCAGTACCCGTTGCCCAAGCAGCGTTAGCTGCTGGTGCTACTGGTTTATGTGTCGCAATTGTTGACGAAGGTGTGATGTTGCGTCGTGCGGGAATCACAGCACCTATTTTGGTTCTCTCTGAACAACCCCCTGAGTTAGCTGAATTCATAGTGGGTTATGGCTTGACACCCACCGTCACGACCACGCGCGGCGCAGCAACAATTGCCAACGCTGCTGCGGCAGCGGACCGAGTAGTGAAAGTACATCTCAAGATTGATACAGGGATGCATCGTGTGGGCGTTGCGCCAGATGAAGCAGTGATGTTGGCTAAGTTCATTTCTTCATTTCCGTCACTGGAAATTGAAGGTGTCTTTACTCACTTTGCTGTTGCAGATGAGCCTGAACACGAAGCCAATGCCCGCCAACTCGCCACATTCAATTCCACGTTGGATGAACTGGTTGCAGCACAGATCTCACCGCCACTTATTCATACAGCAAATAGTGCAGCAGCACTTGCAGATAACAACAGCCGATTTACTTTGGTGCGCACGGGAATCACAACGTATGGACTCACCCCTGGTGAGGGTGTCAACGAATTATGTGCAGGTCTCATTCCCGCTTTGTCGTTGAAGGCGAAGGTTTCTGCAGTGCGATGGATTGAAGCCAACGATGCCGTGTCGTATGGATTACGTCGTCCGGTCTCGCAGGCAAGCCTGATTGCCACCGTGCCCATGGGATATGCCGATGGCATCCCTCGCGCATTAGGTGCAACAGATATCTCGGTGCTCATCAATGGTGTCCCAAGACGTTTTGCTGGAACCGTCACCATGGATCAGGTGATGATTGATTGTGAGTCTGATTCTGCTGTGACAGTG
This sequence comes from Actinomycetota bacterium, assembly GCA_009703125.1. Lineage (GTDB taxonomy): Bacteria > Actinomycetota > Acidimicrobiia > Acidimicrobiales > Ilumatobacteraceae > UBA2093. Next base: position 18,842 of record WLGS01000023.1, on the reverse strand, counting down.
GGTGATGAAGTTGTCTTCATTGGTCGCCAAGGCGAACATGTTGTAACTGCCGATGATTGGGCACGCGCCACCGGAACTATTGGATATGAAATCGTGTGTGGGATTAGTTCTCGTATACATCGGCGGTATGTGTGATCACGTGCCGTTCTACATCGCCGGAGGACACAGCCGAGATCGCTGCATCATGTGCCGCACTTGTGCGTGCCCGTGATGTTGTGGTGTTGGCTGGCGAAATGGGTGCTGGCAAGACAGCATTTACGGTGGCTCTTTGTCGTGCACTTGGTGTGAGCGAGTCCGATGCAGTGTCGTCTCCTACATTTACCCTCGTGCACTCCTACTCATCAGGTCGAATTCCGGTCGTGCATGCAGATCTGTATCGACTTACCAGCATGGGCGAAGTGGAAGATCTTGGATTGCGCGAACAAGCTGACTTGGGAGCGGTAGTACTTGTGGAGTGGGGAGACGTTGCCGGGTCATTGCTCGGAGATACGTTGACTATCGCATTGCATCATGATGATGACACTGAAAATGCGCGCACCATTGAATTCTCTGTAGAGGGACATCAGTGGGACGCACGTTGGGATCGCTTGCGTCAGGCAATGAGTCGGTGGTCAGTGTCATGATCTTGGGCATTGAAACTGCTGTTGAACATGTGGGTGTCGCTTTGGGTGATCACAGCCGCATTCACGGAACAGTGGCTATCGCAAGTGATCGCCGTCATGCTGAATCACTGACGCCAATGATTCAGTTTGTGATGCAGCAAGTGGGCATCGAGATGGCGGATCTCTCGGCTATCGCAGTAGATGTAGGCCCCGGATTGTTTACTGGCATGCGCGTGGGTATTGCATCGGCGCACACGATGGCGTGGGCCCTTGATCTTCCCGTCGTTCCTGTGTGCAGCCTTGATGCCTTAGCAATGAATGCAGATTGGTCCGACATTCCCGTGGCGGCAGCACTTGATGCACGCCGTGGTGAAATCTATTGGGCGCTCTATCGCATGCGTGGCCCAGGTGCTGAACCACAACGTTTGACCGAGCCTGTGGTGACAAGCCCAGAGGATCTGGCGATTCATCTTGCGGATCGCGCCGAAGAGGTGCAATGCGTGGGCTCTGGATTCACGCGCTTTCACGAGTTGTTCTCAGAGAATCCATGGGCACAAGTGAACGATGCAAGTCGTGCATACCCATCTGCCGAAAAAGTAGTGACCTTGGCCAGCCATCTTCTGGCGAGAGATGCAACCATTACTGCCGAACATGTTGGAGCTATGTATCTTCGTGCACCTGATGCCGAGATTAATTGGAATATTCGGGAGGCATCCCGATGAGTTTTATGCGTGAGCGCGCGGTGGATACTTTGACCACCGAGACAATGCGACGTCGACATCTGCGAAAAGTTCTTGAAATAGAAGAACAGTTGTATCCACGTCCATGGACACACCACACTTTTGTCAGCGAGCTCAGCCAGATGCGTGCGGGTAACCGTTACTACCTGGTGGCATATGTGGGTGACACCATGGTGGGTTATGCAGGGTTGATGTTTTCCGCAGATGATGCCCACGTCACCAATATTGCTGTGGATCCTGCATGGCAGGGACGTGGCGTTGCGACAGAAATGATGCTCGATCTTGTTCTTCTTGCACATGATCGAGGATGTGTGGCGATGACATTAGAAGTACGACATACAAATGTGGTGGCGCAAAATCTGTACAGAAGATTTGGTTTTGTGCCAGCAGGGGTGCGTCAGCGTTATTACGAAAACACCGATGATGCCATCGTGATGTGGGCACATGGAGTGGATACTCCTGAATTCATGGAACGCATCCGATTGATTGAATCGAGACGTTCATGAGTTCTTTCCAAGTGAATGAATCCACTGTGGTGCTTGCTATTGAGACAAGTTGTGACGAAACCGCCGCAGCAGTGGTGATGGGTGGCAATGATGTGTTGTCGTCTGTGGTCTCGAGCCAGATTGATATTCATGCCCGCTTTGGTGGCGTGGTTCCCGAAGTGGCAAGTCGTGCACATCTCGAAGCAATTGTTCCCGTTGTGCGCCAAGCGATCTCGGATGCAGGAATTCTGCCCGGCCGAATTGACGCCGTCGCAGCAACGGCTGGTCCAGGTTTGATTGGTGCATTGCTCGTGGGAGTGTCTGCAGCAAAGTCATTGTCATTGGTGTGGGATGTGCCTTTCATTGGCGTCAATCATCTCGAAGCACATCTCTATGCCGGCTTGCTTGATGATCCCACCTTGCAGTTTCCACTTGTTGTGTTGTTGGTATCGGGCGGACACACAATGATTGTGGAGATGCGCGGACATGGTGACTACACCGTGTTGGGCCGGACCATTGATGATGCAGCAGGCGAGGCATATGACAAGGTCGCTCGTTTTCTCGATGTGGGTTATCCAGGTGGACCGGCAATTGATGCTCTTGCATCCCAAGGTGATGCAACATCCATTGAGTTCCCCCGTGCGATGATGCATGACGGGCTGAATGTGTCCTTTAGTGGTCTGAAAACATCAGTGATCAACTATGTGCGTAAGAATCCCGATGCCGCAAACGCAGATGTTGCGGCCTCTTTCCAAGAGGCAGTTGTTGATGTGTTGTGTGCCAAGACCATCAAGGCGGCACAGCAAGTAGGTGCCCGCGGAATTGTGTTGGGTGGTGGAGTTTCTGCCAATTCATTGTTGCGTTCCACAATGACGACACGCGGAGAGCAAGCCGGTTTTTCTGTTGCCCTGCCAAGCCGTGCCATGTGTACCGATAACGCAGCGATGATTGCGTCCGCTGCGTGGTATCGCTTGCTCTCTGATGGTCCGATGGATTTGTCCTGTGGGGCATATCCCAATCTCAAACTGGCAGAGGTTCCACGATGACTCGTCATCGGTTGGTGTTGCGTGGAAGGGAGTTTCCCATTCCTGTAGTTCTGGCTCCCATGGCTGGGGTCACCAACATTCCGTTTCGTGCGCAATGTCGCACATTCGGCCCAGGGCTGATTTATGTGAGCGAGATGGTGATGGCCACCGCGTTGGTGCACGGGAATGAGAAAACCCAGAAAATGGTCGCCTTTGGCGACGATGAAGATTTTCGAAGTTTGCAAATTTATGGAAGTGATCCAGAGTTTGTTGCGCGTGCCGTGCGCCAATTGTGCGAGCAAGATATTGCCGATCACATTGATATGAACTTTGGCTGCCCCGCCCACAAAGTCACGCGTAAAGGTGGAGGTGCAGCAGTTCCGGTAAAGCGTAATCTCACACGTGCAATCATGCGTGCAGCAGTGAAGGCTGCAGAACCGTATGGCGTTCCCATTACGTGCAAGTTCCGTATTGGTATCAACGACGACATCATTACGTTTCTCGATACGGGCAAAGCTGCCGAAGAAGAAGGCATTTCGATGATTGCACTTCACGCGCGCACTGCTGAACAGCACTATGCAGGAACTGCACACTGGGATCGCATTGCAGAGTTGAAGCAAGCAGTGACGTCTATTCCCGTGTTGGGTAATGGTGATATCTGGGAAGCAACAGACGCCATCAAAATGATGGAGCACACCGACTGTGACGGTGTAGTGATTGGTCGTGGTTGTTTAGGAAAGCCTTGGTTGTTCCGTGACTTGGTAGATGTGTTTTCAGGTCGCGATGTATCGCCAACTCCCACGTTGGGTTTTGTTCTTGATGTAATGGATGATCATGCACAAGGCTTGATGCGCATCATGGGTCCTGATTTCGGAATTCGAAACTTCAGAAAACATTGTGGTTGGTATCTCACCGGTTATCCCGTGGGCTCAGAGGTGCGTCGTAGTTTTTCCTCAGTGTCTTCATTAGAACAACTCCGTGACATCTCCTCGCAACTTGATCGCACTATGAAAGTTGTCGACGGAGGTGAACGCCTAGCGCGTGGCCATACAAATGGTCCCATCAAGGTTGTATTGCCCGATGGTTATTTGGACAATCGTGACGACATGACTGTTCCCGACGATGGTCGGGAAATGGCACTCAGCGGCGGGTAAGTGTGACTATCTCGGTGATCTTGGCGTCGCGATCACCACGACGCATAGAACTACTTGGTCAACTCGGTGTTGCACTGGAAGTAGTTCCCGCAGATATTGATGAAACACCGCAGACCAATGAGTTGCCCGTGAAATACGTCGAACGACTTGCACGTGAAAAAGCACATGCCATTGCCGCAACACATTCGGGCATCGTTGTAGGTGCGGACACCACCATCGACATCGATAACGAAATATTTGGTCAACCCGTGGATGAACACGACGCGGCACGCATGCTTCGCCGTCTCAGCGGCCGCACTCATCGAGTGCACACCGGTGTTGCCGTCCACAGCAACGGAACCGTGCAATCCCTTGTGACCACTACTTTGGTCACCTTCGTGCCCGTCACTGATGAACTCCTGCGGTGGTATCTCGAGACTGGGGAATGGCAGGGGAAAGCAGGCGCGTATGCCATCCAGGGCCTCGGGGCATCCTTGGTGGAGGGGATTCGAGGCTCCTATTCCAATGTGGTGGGACTGCCCCTTCGAGAAACCGCTCAGCTTCTGGGTATCGAACCTCCCCTTGAGGGGTAAATCGGCAGTTAGCACTCGGGGGTCTCGGTTGCTAATTGGGGGTCCAAGTCTCTATCATTAGCAATCGCACTCACCGAGTGCTAAACCCCCCGGGCCGGGCCGCCGGCACGGAGTCAATCCGCTAAGTGCTGATTTTTTCGGAGGAAATTATGAACCTGAAGCCACTCGACGATCGAATTGTCGTAAAGCCCAGCGAGGCCGAGCAGACCACTGCATCTGGTCTTGTTATTCCCGACACTGCAAAGGAAAAGCCACAGCAGGGAACAGTTCTTGCAGTGGGTCCTGGCCGTTGGAGCGACGACGAAGGACAACACTTCGCACTTGATATCAAGGTGGGCGATGTTGTGCTGTACAGCAAGTACGGCGGCACAGAAGTGAGCCACGGTGGAGAAGATCTCTTGATTCTTACCAGCCGTGACGTTCTTGCAGTTGTGACGAAGTAGGTCACAGTCATGGCAAAACAATTGAAGTTTCACGACGAAGCCCGTCGTGCCCTTGAAGTTGGTGTGAACAAGTTGGCCGATGCGGTCAAAGTGACACTTGGGCCAAAGGGTCGCAACGTAGTGCTCGACAAAAAGTTCGGTGCTCCCACGATCACCAATGACGGTGTGTCTATTGCAAAAGAAGTCGAACTGGATGACCCATTTGAAAACATGGGTGCACAGTTGGTGAAGGAAGTTGCAACAAAGACAAACGACGTTGCAGGTGACGGAACAACTACCGCAACTGTGTTGGCGCAAGCCATCGTGCATCAAGGCATGCGCAACGTTGCCGCTGGCGCAAACCCCATGGGCTTGAAGCGCGGTATCGAAAAGGCAGTTGCTGCTGCTGTTGAGGCGATCAAGTCGCAAGCAAAAGATGTGGACGACAAAGGCGATATCGCCAGCGTTGCAACCATCTCTGCAGCAGATGCCTCTATCGGTGGCGTCATTGCCGATGCAATCGACAAAGTAGGCAAAGACGGTGTGGTCACCGTGGAAGAGAGCAATACCTTTGGTATCGAGCTTGATTTCACTGAAGGTATGCAGTTTGACAAGGGTTACTTGTCTCCATACTTCGTGACCGACCAAGATCGTCAAGAGGCCATCATCGATGAGCCATACATCTTGTTCTACTCATCCAAGGTTTCCTCTGTGCAGCAATTGTTGCCCGCACTTGAATCAGTGATGAAGACAGGACGTCCTTTGTTGATCATCGCAGAAGATGTCGAAGGTGAAGCACTTGCAACTTTGGTTGTCAACAAGATTCGTGGAACCTTTAACTCAACTGCTGTGAAGGCTCCAGGTTTTGGCGATCGTCGCAAGGCAATGTTGCAAGACATGGCAGTTCTCACTGGTGGCCAAGTCATCAGCGAAGAAGTCGGTCTCAAGTTGGAGAACGTGACACTTGATCTTTTGGGCCGCGCAAAGCGCGTCATCATCACCAAGGACACCACCACAATTGTGGATGGAGCTGGCGAAAAAGCTGAAGTGAACGCACGTGTCAACCAGATCAAGACAGAAATCGACAACACCGATTCTGATTGGGATCGCGAGAAGCTCCAAGAGCGTTTGGCCAAGTTGGCTGGCGGTGTTGCACTCATCAAGGTGGGCGCAGCAACTGAAGTCGAGTTGAAAGAAAAGAAGCACCGCATTGAAGATGCAATTTCGGCAACTCGCGCAGCAATCGAAGAAGGAGTTGTCGCCGGTGGCGGTACCGCACTTCTTCGTAGCCGTCCCGCTGTTCTGAAAGTTGTGGAGTCACTTACTGGTGACGAAGCAACAGGAGCCCGCACGGTCTATGACGCACTTGTAGCTCCCGCTAAGCACATCGCAGACAATGCCGGCATGGAAGGCTCAGTTGTTGTTCAGCGCGTTGAATCCGAAAAGGGTTCCATGGGCCTGAACGCAGCAACTGGCGAATATGTCGACCTTGTAGCTGCAGGAATTATTGACCCTGCCAAAGTGACCCGTGCAGCACTGCAAAATGCTGCATCGATCGCCGCTTTGGTCCTCACCACCGAGTGTCTCGTGGCCGATAAGCCCGAGAAGAACGCGGCCCCCATGGGTGGCGGCGGAATGCCCGGTGGAATGGGGATGATGTAGGGACCAGCGGCGGGGAATAAACCCCGACCCAGGTCGGTTACATCCAGAGCCTCCCGTTGATGGCCCGGACCCCTAGTGGGCCGGGCCATCAATTTGTTTATAGGGCAATCTGTTCCCAGGGGTAGTCCATTTATGGTTCGCAAAAAGAACACACCTACACCAGCAAGTGCGCGCACGCGACGCAACCTGTGGGTTGTTCAACTCATCGAGTACATCTTGGGTTTGGGTACAGCTGCAGCAACAGTGAATGCAGCACAACCACTGGGTGTTGCACTTGTGGCCATCATGATTGTGTCAAACGCTGCAGTTCTCACAGCACCTTTGTCTGCGTTTCGACTAACTAATTCTCGTGCACATCAATTGTTGGGAATAGCAATCGCTCTGGTGTCTGTGGTGATTGCGGTAACCATTCCTATGGATGTCTCATCTCAATTGATTGTCATTGCAGTTGCGGTGGCACAAGGATTCTTATCGGTACGCTTTGGGAATGGCTTTTGATCGACCCGCACCAGATATGACGAAACTGTTTGCCGCATGGGAGGCGTGGGAGAAAGGCGAAGAATTGCCTGGCAAAGTTCTCGCCAATCTCAAGACTGCAGGACTCGCAGAGATTCTCGCTGAATTAAAAGCAACGGGCTGGACACCCAAGGCTTCGTGACAAGTCGGCGCGGTGGTGACCAAGTCATCCCGCGTCCACCCGAGTGGAAACTTGGTGAAAGCCCGTATTGGATCGGCGAATACACCGCAGTTCATGTTCCCGACATCACAGATATTGCACAACGCATTGCACAACGTGACGTCTCTCCAAAAGTAACGACTCAAGAGTTCTCTCAGGAATGGATCGCCACCGCGCGCTTATCTGCAGTGTTGGTTCCCATTGTGCACACAGAGCACGGACCCTCGGTCATTCTTACGAAGCGCGCAGATCACCTAAAGAATCACAAAGGCGAGATTTCTTTTCCGGGTGGCCGCGTGGAAGAAGCGGAAACTCCACATGCCGCCGCATTGCGTGAGACCGAAGAAGAAATTGGTCTGTTGCCACACAATCTCAACATTGTGGGCGAGCTTGATGCATTGACTACTTTCGTCAGCAACAGCGTGATTGTGCCTACCGTTGCAATAGTGCACACTCTCAATGAACTCGTCCCAAATGCCGATGAAGTCTCGCGCATCATGATTGTGCCACTTGCAGAATTGATGCGATCTGATACATATAGAAATGAATGGTGGCCGACTCCACGAGGTGATCTCAATATTCACTTTTTTGAGTTACACGACGAGACAATCTGGGGAGCAACAGCGAGAATTCTGCGCCAATTGATTGATGTTGCGGTAGCTCCGGAACTTTAAGTCCTCGCACTCTATGGTCCGGCATAAGTGCGGACAGCTCGATAAAAAGTTTTCGCCCATGTGCGACACACGTTTCGTGCAGTACGAGTGCGAGCTGCACAATGTGCGTACATGTCTGACTGAAATACTCGATCAATACGATGACGCAACGATGATGTCCACCATTTCCCACCGTGGAGCGCTTTGAAGTTGCGATAACCAAAGTCATGTCGCTGGCAGGCATGGGTGAAGTCAAAAGTGCGTCCCGTGTTGCCCACAATTGGGGCAGAGCATCCATCGGTGGTCCAATCAAGGCGCTGATCACGAGTAGATGATTGGGCGGTGGCAATAAATGACGCCAGCGCAGTGCGGAACATCATCGTGTGTGCAACGGCGTGCGGTGGTGGCGGGGGAGCAGTCGCCGAAAAAATCGCGGCGACGACGAAGGTATGGACAAATGCCATCTCATCCTCCTTGAGCACAGCGGTGTGTGCCACAAAGAAGATGTCAGGGAAAACTGTTTAGTTGGTGGTGCGAAGACACTTGAGGAGCAATGCCATCTCCACAGCGCCTACTGCTGCCTCATCGCCTTTGTTATCGGTGCCAGGGCCGCTGCGATCAATTGCTTGTTGTTCTGTGTTCACCGTGAGAACTCCAAACATCACAGGTACTCCGGTGGCAAGTTGTACATCTTGAATACCGCGTGCGGCTTCGCCACATACATAATCAAAATGAGGTGTATCGCCCCTGATCACTGTGCCAAGACACAGCACTGCATCAACTCGGCCTGTTTCGGCAATTGCTTGTGCCGCAAGAGGTAACTCGAATGCGCCTGGCACCCAAGCTTCCAATACATCGCTGTCCTCAACACCGAGTCGTGTCAATCCACGGCGTGCACCATCGCGCAGTGCAGTCACGATGTGGTCATTGAAGCGCGCACTAATGATGGCGATACGCAATCCGGTGCCGTCAAGTTCTACGAGGTTGCTCTGTGATCCTGCACGTGTCATTGGTTTGCTCCTTTTTGTTGATCAAGATTCATGAGATGGCCCATGCGCTCGGCTTTTGTGCGCAGGTACGACTCATTTTCGGCAGTGGGCACTGTATGGAGGGGAACTCGTTCCACCACAGTGAGACCGTACCCGCCAAGGCCGCCGTACTTTGCAGGGTTGTTGGTCATGAGACGTATTTGCTGCACACCTAGGTCGGCCAAGATTTGTGCACCGATGCCGTATTCACGGCTATCGATAGGAAGTCCCAGTTCAACATTGGCATCAACGGTATCCATGCCTTGGTCTTGCAGTGAATAAGCACGAATCTTGTGGCCAATACCAATTCCGCGACCTTCGTGACCGCGCAGATACACAATGACACCCGAGCCCTCTGCATCAACGATGCTCATCGCTGCTGCCAACTGTGGTCCACAATCACAACGTCGTGAGCCAAACACATCACCTGTGAGACATTCGCTATGCACACGTACTAACACGGGAGTTGAACTCGATACCTCACCCTTGACAAAAGCGAGATGTTCTACGCCGTCAATAGTGCTGCGATAGGCGACACACGTGAAGGAACCAAACTCTGTAGGAACAGTTGCCTCTCCCATACGTTCCACAAGACGCTCGTGGTGACGGCGGTATTCAATGAGTTGGGCAATTGATGAGAGCAAGAGACCGTGTTCATTACAGAACTTGCGCAAATCATTAAGCCGCATCATCGTGCCGTCATCGTTTTGAATCTCACAGATAATGCCTGCGGGTTGACACCCCGCGAGACGTGCGAGGTCGACGGCGGCCTCGGTATGGCCTGCACGCTTGAGCACTCCACCTGGTCGTGCACGCAAAGGAAAGATGTGTCCTGGGCGGGCAAAGGCCTTGTAGGTCAGTGTGGGGTCAGCAAGTGCACGCAGTGTGGCGGCACGATCTGCTGCACTAATTCCTGTGGATGTGCCTTCGATGAGGTCCACAGTGTCGGTAAATGCTGTGCGCTGGCTTTCAGTGTTCTGCTCCACCATCAGTGGCAGTCGCAAGTCATCACAGCGTTCATCGGTCAACGGACAACACACCACACCAGTGGAGTAGCGCACAATAAAGGCCAACTTCTCAGGTGTTGCAAATTCGGCAGCCATGATGAAGTCGCCTTCATTCTCTCGGTCTTCATCATCGACGATGACCACAATTTCGCCACGTGCCATCGCTGCGATGACATCTTCAATGGGGTCCAGTATTGAGTCACTCATAGTGCATCTACTTTCATTTTGTGTGGTTCCATCACTATTTCAATGTCGTTGTCATAAGAAGTGACAGAGACAATGTTGCAGTGCTGAAGATCTGTAGTGGTGCGTGAAAAAACACCCAGTGCATCTACATCGCCCGAGATTATTGGGGCGATGTGAAATACGTAGCGGTTAATGAGATTGCGATCATGAAAGGCGCTTGCAATGGTGGGCCCACCTTCAACCAGAAGTTGTAACACTCCTTGTGCGCCGAGTGTGTCGAGCAAATCATCTACGTCATCCGTCCATGTTGTACATGGCTGCACGCGTGCTGTCGGTGATACTTGCTGTGTACGTGAGAGCACAATGCGTTGTGGCGAAGGCCCATCTACATGGCGCACGGTGAGCTCTGGATCATCAGCTAAGACGGTGCCAATACCCACAACAATTGCGTCACTTTCTGCACGTAGGTGGTGGACTTGTGTGCGTGCGCTTTCTCCAGTGAGCCAGCGTGGACCATGTGGCAAAAAAGTGCGTCCATCCAATGTTGTTGCCATTTTCAATACAACGAAAGGTCGACCAGTGCGACGGTGGTGAAGATATGCAGCAAGTTGTGCATTTATCTCTTCAGCGCAAATTCCTTCAACTACTTCGATTCCTGCAGCACGTAGTGCAGTAAATCCACTTCCTGCCACGCGGCTATCGGGATCGGTGATTCCGGCGACAACACGTGAAATGCCGGCGTCAATAATTGCTTGCGTGCACGGACCAGTACGTCCGGTGTGTGCACAGGGTTCCAAGGTGCAATACAAAGTGGCGCCAATGGTCGAGGCGCCTGCTGTACGAGCGGCTTCAATTGCCATTACTTCGGCGTGGGCGTTGCCGGGGCTTTGTGTGGCGCCTTCGTAGATTGATCTATCAAGACACACAATCACTGCACCTACCCAAGGATTGGGGCGTGCGACCATACGCGCGGTATCAGCCATAGACATGGCACGGCGCATTAGCGCCTCGTGGTCGTTCATGTTGTGTCCTTGCTCCCATCCGGACTCTTACCGTCGGCCTCAGAATTTCACTGAGTCGGCTCCATCACCGAGGTGATGGAGTTCGCGGGCTGTAACCGCCGGTCGGGACTTTCACCCAAACCCTGCAAGGGGTGTTTTGTAATTAGCGAGGAGATTTTCCTCACCGCCGATGCTATTGGGAGGGGTGTTCGGCCAACAACCCGAGAATGTGTCGCCATGTGGGATAGATGCGGGATAGGTCCACCGGTGTGCCCGTTTCCATGATGGGTCGAAAGGCACCCACAGCAATTCCCACTGCAGTGGCAATGATTGCGGCACCTTGTGCATCTCGTGGCGTGAGGCCTTCGGTTTCGGCGTATCTGTGTTCGAGTGTTTGAAGAATCGAGAGATTGAGTCCACTTGGAAAGGAATAGCCCTCCAGGTTGAGCCAAATGACGAGTCGCACGAGGAGCACAAGTCGGTTATCGAAGGTATCGATTGCTGCAGATCCGGCTGGTGCCGCCAATGCATCATTGGAAATCTCTTTGGCCAAAGACTGCGAGACTGCAGCAAGCAAATCATTCTTTGATCCGAACCACGTATGGACAAAGCCATGGTTGACATCGGCCACATCGGCGATGGTGCGCACGCTGACCTCGGAGAAAGGACGCTCCTTCACTAATTGGAGAGCTGCTTCGATGAGGCGACGCTCACCCTCGGCACGGGTGATGGGTGATCGACGTTTCTTTGTGGGCGGAGAATCTGTGGTTACAGGAACAGTCATTACCTAAACCTTATTTCTACGGGGTGGCTTTTGGCTGAGCTTGAGGAAGAATTTGTCCGCTTGGAAGAGCCATTGACTCTTCAGACTATAGTGACGTACAAGTCAGCCAATGTTGGTGAGTGTCGCGAGGAGTGAATCTATGGTTCGCAGAAGTCTGATGTCGATATCTATCTGCACATTGGTGGGATCTGCGTTTGTTGCAGCACCCACTGCAGTCGCTGCACCGCAAGGCTCCTGCACCGCCGGCAACTACATCGAAACTTCGGTGGGTTCAGATACCGTCGGCTCGTTTGGTGCTCCTGCAGGTGCATCGTCAACAGGTTGTCAATGGACGGTCCCTTCAGGGGTCACTAGCGTGCGAGTTCTTGTGGTCGCCGGAGGCGGTGGCGGCGGTGGCAACCTCACATCTGGTGGTGGTGGCGGCGGCGGCGTTCTTCATGAAGTGGGTTATGCAGTGACGCCGGGTGATTCCGTCAACGTGACCATTGGGAAAGGTGGTGCTGCAGGAAGTAACGCTTGGAACTTGCCGAACAACTTCAATAACGGCGCCAACGGTGACAATTCCGTTTTTGGTTCACTGACGGCAATCGGCGGCGGCGGTGGTGGCGGCGGCGGTACCAACTCACAACGTGGCAATCCTGGATCAGCAGGTGGTTCTGGCGGCGGAGGCGGTCGTTGCTGGGTGCACTGCAACACAAGTTTTGTGACATCGAATGGCAATAAGCGTCTCGGCGGTGCCGCGACTTCTGGTCAAGGTAACAATGGCGGAGACGCCCCGTTCATGAGTGGCGCAGGCGGAGGCGGCGCAGGCGCAGCGGGATCTCCGAGCACGGGAAGTGCAGCTGGAAATGGTGGCGACGGCGTGTCGATAGATATCTCGGGTGCAGGTACATACTTTGGCGGTGGCGGCGGTGGTGGAACTGAAAACACATCTACTCGCGCCAGTGGCGGTCTTGGCGGCGGCGGTCTAGGTGCTGCAAATGGAAATGAAGATGGAGGCGCTGGAACGAATGCAAGAGGCGGTGGTGGTGGCGGGGCACGCACTGGTTCTGGAGCTACTGGTGGTTCGGGTGTTGTCATAATTCGTTGGGGTAGTGCTCCGGTTGCACCATCTATCTCGCTCTCATCGTCTAGTGGTTTTGCACTCACGAACTCCGCAGTTGGTTCGTTGTACACCATCTCCAACACTGGTGGCGCAGTGACCTCGTATTCCATTGCACCTGCGCTTCCAGCAGGACTTTCATTCAGCACAGTGACTGGCCTTATCTCAGGTACACCCACTGCGTTGTCAACGGCAAGGAATTACACCGTCACTGCACGTCGTGTAGATGCAAATAACGGTGCATCTAGTTCAGATAGTGCAGTCTTTAATTTGGAAGTTGGCAACGTGGCGCCGACAACTACAACCACAACGGCGCCACCCGCAACAACGATTGCACCAGTTGTGAATTCTGCACCTGCGAGTGATTCAACCACCGCAGATGTAAACACAAATATTGTGGCTGCACCACAGACTTCTCGTCAGAATTCAACAGTGACCACCGTTGTGTCACCAGCGATAGTGGCGACAACCGTTCCACCGACAACAACGACAACTACAACAATCCCTGCACCCACAGCGCCTGAGTTGTCATCAGGAGAAGTGGGTGCATTGGTTGATGGTGAAGAAGTGGATACCACTTTGACGCGCAGCAACAACGCACTTGTTGTATCAGGTGCAGGAATTGAGGCATCTGTGTACGGCATGAGCCCTGAAGGTGCACGCATTGATCTCGACGCAGATGGCTTGTTGCGACTTGATACTCAAGATCAAGTAGTTGTGGAAGCCGAAGGCTATGAGGCGGGAAATGTTGTCGATGTGTGGATGTATTCCACGCCCACACGTTTGGGTCAACTAACTGTTGATACAACAGGAGCCATTAAGGGCTCTTTCCTCTTGCCTGATTCATTGGAGTCTGGTGACCACAGGGTTGTCTTGAATGGCCAGAACAATCGAGGTCAAGATGTGATTTTGGGTATCGGCGTGTCAGTCGGTGAAGTGAATCAAAGTTCCTTGGCGTCTCGTTTGCTCATCATCATTCCGGTGTCATTTGCAATCTTGGTTGCGTTGATTATCCCGACAACTTTGCGCCGACGTCGAGAAGAATCACGCACGAATTAGGCGTACTGATTTTCTAAGAGTTATTCTTTTCATCATGCTTTGCCGCCGCATTCGCCTCTACAGCACATTGCGTCATGGCTAGAAGGTTTGGAGTTCGTCGCCGATCTGATTCATCAGAAGATGGCACAGGTTGGATTTATGCCGATCTTTTCTTGGCGATGTTTGTAGTGGGTCTTGGCTCGGCAATTGTGACGACATCTGCACCATCGAGTGGTGCTGCACCTACGGAGAAAACATTTCAATTGAGTTGTCAGGAATTCGCTATCAAGTTGCCAGGCAATGTTGCCAACAGTGGACCCGTAGTGGAATCTGAAGTGGCCGCTGAAATTGCGCGACGTGGTTGGGCACCTGAAGCATCAAAGCCTGGTCTTGCAATTGTGATGGGCGGATATAACTCGAGTGAAGCGCCCGGCAACGGTGATGCGCGCGCACGGCAGATTTTGCCTCGCCTCCGATCAGCATCACCACTGCTGGAAAAAATTGAAATGCGTACCGTGGGTGCGCGGACTGTCACCGTCGACGGTCAACAATTCACAGTCGGAAATTCTGGTTCATACCTCATGGTTGTCTACCTGCTGTACAGCGGCCAACAACTTGAAGAAGATTGCGCTCGATAGGAGAACACGTGTCAATAACTCAATCTGCCCATTCTGATGCAGTCAACGCACTCGATCGTTGGCTTACTGTGTCGAAACAAAAGAATGCACTCAGTGCAAGCGCTCAAGAATTTGTGGATGATGTGCGTGCGAATCGCAATACCCAGTTCTGGTCCAAGGTCAATGTGGAACAGATCTTGCCGTACAAATCTGAAACTCCACGCTTGTTACTTGTGATTCGCGCAGGAGGATTGTTCTTACCCATTTTGTTGACATGGCTCGCGCTGTCACAAGTGATTGGTCCGTTTGCTCTCTACATTCAAAATCAACAGCCAAGTGCCAACTTCTTGTGGTTCTGGCAAACAAACCCTGGGGGTGCATTCCCTGGCATCTACGAACTAGGCCATGTTGCACTCACCGACGCAGCAGTCCTCGCATTTCTTACAGTGCTTGCAATGCGCATTACATGGTGGGAAACATCTCGTGCAGAACGTTCCGAGGCCGCGTATGCAAAAATGCTTGCCGCCTTGGAGTTCTATTTCGTGCTTGCGCGCGAGAACTGAGCAAGAAGACTCACACCTAGCAGTACTGCAACTGCACCGAGTGTGCGCACTGGTGTGAGTTGTTCATTGAGAGCAATAACGCCCACTGCAATTGACACCACTGGTTCAATAGTGCTCAACACCGATGCAACTCCGGCATCAAGTCGAGCAACTCCTGCGAGGAAAAAGCCCATTGCAATGATGGTGCTGATGAATGCTGCGGCTCCCGTTGCCCACCAACCAGTTGCATCGGTGGGAACACTGGATTGATGTATTGGCCATGCAAGAAGGTGCGCAGCAGCAGTGCTCACCATGATCACAGTTAATGAAGTGAGCGCACCTACTTTGGGTGTGACCTTGCTGGCAACGACGATGTAGATGGTGTACCAACCTGCTGCACCAAGCATGAGAAGCACACCAGTAAAGCTTCCAGCGCGAACCTGGCCGGCAGTCAGAGCAGTGCCCGCTACAACAATTGTCAAACAGAGCGCCACGCGCAAGCTGGGCTTGGCTCCCCATAATGCCCATCCTGCAAGAACGACGAATACCGGATATGAATAGAAGATCACCGTGGCCAAACTGATGTCAATACGTTCGATTCCAAAGAAATAAAAACTTGATTGCCCCGCATACCCCACTGCACCAAGTCCAATGAGTTGGGCCAGTGTTTTCCCACGTGGCCATGCAACCCCGCGCTGGTAAATCATGCGAATAATCACAAGCCCCACTGCGGCGAGTGAAAAACGGGCTATCAACATGCCGAGAGGATCAGCACCATGGTCATAGGCAATGCGGGCAAACCATGGCAGTAACCCAAAAGAGATACCGCTGACGAGAACGTAGAAAATACCCACGGTGCAACCGTAGAGGGTGGAGGTCTAGTTATCTGACTTTGTCATCTGTTCTGCGATTGCGCGGTCGCGGCGCATCACATTGCGCACGAGCACAGTTCCGATAACTCCCAGACCTCCGAGCATGAGGGCAAACACTGAGTACTGCAATGCTCCACCTCGATCGCCGGCTTGTTCTGGTGCTTTCCCACACCCAGGCTTGGGAAGAAAACCAATGCAGTCATCTGGATCTTTTTCAAGGTCGTAGACACCAGTACCAGCGTTAACAGGAATGGTGGTGTCAACAGTAGAGCTGTTGTCGGAGGCCGATACTGAGGACACTGCAAAAGGAAAGACTGTGAGAACAACGACACAGACGGTGGAAACAATTCGGGGCACGGCTCTATCGTCACACGCGAACTAGGGTTATACAAATCATGACGGCTCACATTGATGCACATACCCACGACACAGTCCTCGTGGTGGATTTTGGAGCCCAATATGCCCAACTCATCGCCCGAAGGGTGCGCGAGGCACAGGTCTACTCAGAAATCGTCCCGCACCGCATCACTGCCGCCGAAGTGAAGGCCAAGGCACCAGCTGCCATCATCTTGTCGGGTGGGCCCAAGAGCGTGCACGTCGATGGCGCACCTGCACTTGACCCGGAGATTTACGAACTTGGGATTCCCATCTTGGGTATCTGTTATGGATGCCAACTCATTGCGCAACAGCTTGGTGGAGTAGTTGCTCGAGGCGGTCGCGGTGAGTACGGTCGCGCCACGTTGTCGCGAAAGGGCACTTCTTTGGTGCTGGCCAAGGATGCACCGGACACTCATGACGTGTGGATGAGTCATTTTGATTTCGTGAGTGAAACTCCTGCGGGATTTGTGACAACAGCGTCTACTCCCGATGCCCCTAATGCAGTAATCGAAAATGGGTCACGAAAGATTTATGGTGTGCAATATCACCCCGAAGTCGTGCACTCATCACATGGTCAACAATTGTTGGAACGATTCTTGGTTGAAGTTGCGGGGTGTCGTCAAGACTGGACAATGGCCAACATTGTCGACGACCAAATCGCCGCTATCCGTGCACAAGTGGGATCAGAGCGTGCCATATGTGGTCTGTCGGGTGGAGTCGATTCGTCTGTTGCTGCTGCACTGGTTCATCGGGCAATTGGCGCACAGTTGACATGTGTCTATGTGGACACTGGATTAATGCGCCGTGGTGAGAGCGAACAAGTTGTTGAAACATTTCGTCGCAGCATGGGAATTGAACTTATTCATGTTGATGCAGGTCAAAGATTCTTCGACAAGCTTCAAGGAATCACGGAGCCTGAAGCAAAACGAAAAGCAATTGGTGAATTGTTTGTGCGCATTTTTGAAGAGCACACAGGCGGCATAACAGATGCAAAATTCTTGGTACAAGGAACCTTGTATCCCGACATTGTGGAAAGCGGTGGGGTGGATGGCTCGGCTGCGGTCATTAAGAGTCACCACAATGTCGGCGGTTTGCCCGATGACATGGAACTTGAATTGTGCGAACCGTTGCGCGCGTTGTTTAAAGATGAAGTACGCAAAGTGGGAATCGAACTAGGACTTGCCGACGACATTGTGTGGCGTCAGCCGTTTCCTGGGCCCGGACTTGGTGTGCGCATTATTGGTGAAGTCACTCCCGACAAAGTCGCCACCTTGCAACATGCCGACGAGATCGTGCGTCACGAAGTGCGAGATGCAGGACTCGAGCGTGAGATCTGGCAGTCCTTTGCGGTGTTGGCCGACATCCGCAGTGTGGGTGTCATGGGAGATGAGCGCACCTACGGTCGCCCCATCATCATTCGCGCGGTGACAAGTGATGATGCAATGACTGCGGACTGGGCCAGGTTGCCCTATGAATTGCTGGAGAAGATGTCGAACCGCATCATTAACGAGGTGCCTGGGATTAACCGAGTGGTCTACGACGTGACCTCGAAGCCCCCAGGCACAATCGAGTGGGAATAGCGACCTGCTCAAGACTTTTTTCCCTGTGGAATAAGGGCCTGCGGGGTTCCGACGGCAATCATTGGAGTGACGCAAGTACCCTTTATCGGGTCATGGTGAAGTTACGTCCTACGGTTTCCACCAGGAAATTCTCCCTCGTATGTGGTCTTTTCACGGCCCTTGTTCTCGGCCCCTCTTTGGCTGCGCCAGGGGCATCGGCTGACCCACTTGACGATAAGCGCCGTCAGGCGGCCAACATCGCGGACCAACTTGAGCGTCTCGGGGACGAAATGAACTCTCTTGGCGAGGACTATGCCGAAGCTCTCACATTGCAGTCTGAGTTGGGTATTGAAATCGAACAAGCCCAAGCCGATGTTGCCGCCGCCGAAGCTCAACTTGCCCAGATGCGTGGAACTCTGTATCTCTCTGCCGTCACCCAGTTCATGCATGGAGGACGCAATTCCACGTTGACCAATTTGTTGGCATCGTCTGGTGGCGTACAAGATGCACTTCAACGCGGACAGTTGATGTCGGTTGCAATGAACCAAGGTGCTCTCACCACAGACTCACTTGATTCCACTGCAATTGAACTCACCAAGAAACAAACAGTTCTCGAGCGCAAGCGCAAGCAAGCGGAAAACGTTGCCGCCAATGTGTTGAAGCGTCAAAGCGCAGCCGAAGCATTGTCCGCGCGATATGAACAATTGCAGTCCACCGTGCAAGGCGATCTCATTGAT
>WLGS01000022.1 GCA_009703125.1 Actinomycetota bacterium | reverse complement strand
CCTGGTGACAATGTGGCTATGACTGTTGAGTTGGGTAAGCCCATCGCGATGGATGAAGGTCTTCGTTTTGCTATCCGTGAGGGTGGCCGTACGGTGGGCGCAGGTCGCGTCACCAAGATCATCAAGTAAAGATCAAAGTCTGTAAGGAAGGGGCCCACCATGGCCAAGAGTGATAAGCGTGTGAAAATTACGCTCGAGTGCACAGAGTGCAAAGAGCGCAACTACATCACGATGAAGTCCAAGATCAACGATCGTGAGCGTTTGGAAATGAAAAAGTACTGCGCACGCGATCGTCGCCACACCACACATAAAGAGACTCGCTAGTCGAGTCTTTGCATGTCGGTTGCTCACAGCAGCCGGTGGGGCACGGTATAGGGCAGTAGCTCAGCTGGTAGAGCGCCGGTCTCCAAAACCGATGGTCGGGGGTTCGAATCCCTCCTGCCCTGCAAATAACAGATAACAAGAGAAAACGAAAGCAAATGTCAAGTCAAGACCTCAACCGCGAGCAAAAGCGAGCACTGAAGCGAATGGGAGCCCTCAATGAGCAGGGCAACCCTGTGCGTGCTCAGCCTCAAGCGCGCACCAAGGGTCATGACGAAGAACGCATTGGCCCCGTGCAATATGTACGTGAAGTCAATGATGAAATGAAGAAGGTGGCGTGGCCCAAAAACGCCGAAGTACGCCGTTATTCGCTCATCGTTCTCTTTACTGTTGTGGTGATTACTGCCTATATCGGAGTTTTGGATGCCGCTTTTGGTGTTTTCTCTGGTTGGCTTTACAAGGAATAACTCATGAGCGACGACACCTTTACATCTAACGATTCTCCGGTCACCGAAGACATCGATGCCATCGAGCCCGACGTGGTGCTCGATCTCACTGACGATGCTTCAGACGAAGACGAAGAAGATGAGCCCACCGAAACTCCTGCATGGGCAAAGCCCGGCAAGTGGTACGTGGTGCACACACAATCTGGCTACGAGAAAAAAGTAGATCTCAACCTCAAGACGCGCATTCAGTCCATGGACATGGGTGGCAGCATTTACGAAATCGTTATTCCTATGGAAGACGTGGTTGAGTTCAAGCAAGGTCGTAAGCAGACCGTGCAGAAAAAAGTTTTCCCTGGGTATTTGCTCGTGCGTTGCGAAATGGACGACGACACCTGGTTCTGCATTCGCAACACTCCAGGCGTGACCGGATTCGTAGGTCAAAGCCATAAGGGTCAAAAGCCAACTCCATTGTCACGTCGAGAAGTTGAAACCTTCTTGACCGCAAAGGGTGATGGTCAGCCCACTCCAAAGCGCAAAGCACCAAAGATGGAGTACGAAGAGGGCGAAAGCGTTCGCGTGAAGGAAGGCCCATTCGCCGACTTCAACGGAACAGTGGCAGAGATCAACACCGATCACATGAAGTTGAAAGTACTCGTCAACATTTTCGGTCGCGAAACTCTCGTCGAAATGGATTTCAGTCAGGTCGCAAAGCTCTAGGGCTTGCTCAATTAAGTCGTCACAAGGAAGAACACCATGGCAAAGAAGAAACTTGCAGCAATTGTAAAAATTCAAATTCCAGCTGGAAAAGCAACACCTGCTCCACCAGTGGGTACAGCACTCGGACCACACGGTGTCCAAATCATGGACTTCGTAAAGCAGTACAACGCTGCAACCGAAGCACAAGCAGGAACCATCATTCCTGTGGAGATTTCCATTTTTGAAGATCGCACATTCAGCTTCATCTTGAAGACACCACCAGCACCGGTGTTGTTGCGTCAAAAAGCAGGTTTGGAAAAGGCTTCACAAACACCCGGCAAAACTGTTGCAGGAACTGTCACTGAGGCCGACATTGAAGAAGTTGCAAAAATCAAGATGCAAGACCTCAATGCATACGATCTCGAAGCAGCAAAGCAACAGATTCGCGGAACAGCTCGTTCCATGGGACTCAAAGTCGTCTAAGACACACATTCTCTGACCCAACGGTTTACCTCACCAGGGTCGAGTTACATCACAAAGAAAGTGAGAGGGAGGCGTTATGCCGATAGCAAAGAAATACAAAGCAGCGGTCGCATTGTTTGATCGCGATATGCAATACACACCAACTGAAGCAATTGAAATTGTCAAGAAGACTGCAAGTGCAAAATTTGACGAGTCCGTTGACGTTGCAATTCGTCTTGGTGTAGATCCTCGTAAAGCTGACCAAGCAGTGCGTGGAACTGTTGCACTACCTGCAGGTTCAGGAAAGACACTGCGTATTGCAGTTATCGCCGCTGGCGATGCCGCAAACGATGCACGTGCCGCAGGCGCTGACCTTGTGGGTGCCGATGACTTGGCTGCAGACATCGAAAAAGGAAACATGGATTTCGATTTGATGATCGCAACTCCTGACATGATGCCTTTGGTGGGTCGTCTTGGTCGAGTGCTTGGACCACGTGGTTTGATGCCAAACCCCAAGTCAGGCACCGTCACCACAGATGTGGGTCGCGCAGTGAGTGAATTCAAAGGCGGCAAGGTGGAATACCGCACCGATCGTTACGGCAACGTACACGTGTTGGTGGGCAAGGCATCTTTCAGTGCAGCCGATCTTGAGCGCAACCTTCGTGCTGTGCTCGATGAAGTACAGCGTGCGAAGCCTGCTGCTGCAAAGGGTAAGTACCTGCGCAAAATCAGTTTGTCCACCACCATGGGCCCTGGCGTCAAAATCGACGTCAACCGCCTGCGCGCCGTCGACGCCCAATAGTTTTTCTCGAGCTGTGGGTGCAGGTGTCATTGCGACATTTGCTCCCTAGGCTCTCAACCCACAACTTAAATCTCTCGGTCCTCGCCAAAGACATCTGGCCTGAAGCAATTCAGTGAATGGGTTTCATCCCACCAGACGAGGCGGACTCTTCACCTCTGGATCCTGTGGATCCGCTCGGTGCGGCGTTCGTTGCTACAGCGGGCGCCCCGAGCGAGACATCCAGGACAACCAGAGGAGGTGAAATGTCAACTGTCCGTTCCGAAAAAGAAGCCGTCGTCGCAGAAGTGCGCGCCAAAATCGAAGCCTCAAGCGCAGTTCTAGTAACTGAGTACCGAGGCTTGAGCGTTACAAGCCTCGCAGCTCTTCGTATTTCTTTGCGTCAACAAGGAGTGGAGTACCGGGTGTATAAAAACACTCTTGCTCGCTTTGCTGCACGTGAAGCCAATGTCGAAGGTCTCGATGCTCTCTTGGTCGGTCCCACCGCACTCGCATTTGTCGAAGGCGATGTGGCCGCTGCTGCAAAGGCTCTGAAGGAATTCTCGAAAGCAAATCCGCTTCTCGTCATCCGTGGTGGTGCCGTGGCCAACAAGGTCGTGACCGCCAAAGAAGTCGAAATTCTTGCCGATTTGCCACCACGAGAAATCATGCTGTCGCAATTTGCGGGACTTCTCCAGTCTCCGCTTGTCAAAACAGCAGGTCTTCTTCAGGCCCTTCCACGCAATATGGCCTATGGCCTCAAGGCGCTCGTCGATCAAAAAGAAGCCTCATAGGGCCTCTTTCGCTGGAAATTTCCAGCAGTCACAACCGTTCATTTATTTACACACAACGAATCCAACAACTGGATTCATCTACAACTAAGGAGTAGGGCACATGGCTCTCAGCAAAGAAGAGATCCTCGATGGGATCGCAGCATTGACAGTTATCGAGCTCAAAGAGCTTCTCGACGCATTCGAAGAGAAGTTCGGCGTGACCGCAGCAGCACCTGTTGCCGTTGCAGCAGCTGGCGGAGCACCTGCAGCAGCAGGCGCCGCAGAAGAGAAGGATGAATTCGACGTCATCTTGACCGACGGTGGAGCACAAAAAATCCAGGTCATCAAGGTCGTTCGCGAACTCACCAGCTTGGGTCTCAAGGAAGCCAAGGACCTCGTCGATGGCGCGCCAAAGCCCATCTTGGAAAAGGCCAACAAGGACGATGCCGAGAAGGCAAAGGCCAAGCTCGTCGAAGCTGGCGCTTCCGTCGAACTCAAGTGATGTCGTGCGGCCAAGCCGCACAACTCGCAAAACCAAGACCCCGTCGCCTTGTGCGGCGGGGTTTTTGGCATTTCTGGCCTCAAAACCCCCAAATATGTCCCTAAATCATCAAAAAGTGACCAGAAATGCCCTTTTGGGACCGAATTACCCCAAAAATTCACCGAGGGTGCTTGACTCTGGGTCTCAGGGGGCGTACCTTGCCCCTCAGTCTCATAGACCCCCTTGGCGGAGGGTCTTTCTTGCCGTTGCCCTAAGTGGGAAAAGGGCGATAGCGTACTAGTTTGCCGTGTCTCACCTCTCCTGCTTTCGCATTGCCCAAAATCAGTGCATCTGTCAGGCGTGGTGGAATTCTGCACTCCCTTGTCCCGCCTGTCAGGAGTAACCGTGGCCCCACGTTCGTCGTCTCATGATCGTTATTCGTTCGCAAATCTTCAGGATCACTTAGAGCTTCCTGATCTCATTGCGGTGCAACGTGAATCGTTTGAATGGTTCATGTCTCATGGTTTGAAAGAAACCTTCGAAGACATCTCGCCCATCACCGATTATTCAGGAGATCTTCGCTTAGATCTTGAATTCGATCCCAACGATGAAGACTTGTGCCCCGGGCCAAAGTTCACCGAAGAAGAGTGTCGTGAAAAAGAGATGACGTTTGCGACGCCAGTTTTTGTGCGCGCCGTTTTCTCTAACCGTCAAACCGGTGAAATCAAGGAACAAGTTGTGTTCATGGGTGATTTCCCCAAGATGACCAACAAGGGAACATTTATCATCAACGGTACAGAGCGCGTTGTGGTGTCTCAGTTGGTACGAAGCCCTGGCGTTATTTTCGAACCAGGTGAGCGTTATCGCTTGCGTAACTTGTCAAAGCACCAGTTGGTCAAGGGCACAGTGCATCCATATCGCGGTGAGTGGCTCGAGTTCGACGTAGAGCACAAGCCAGGTAAGGACGTCACTGCAGGTACACGCGTGGCACGCAAGCGCCGCATGAGCATCTTTGTGTTGTTGCGTGCATTGGGTTACGACGAAGCCGGTGCACCTGGCTTCTTGGATCGTTTTGTCAACTACTTCGACTTCCTCGAAGGCCAGTGGGAAAAAGAGCGCAACATCAACACCACGCGCGAAGAAGCATTGCTGGAGATTTACAAGCGTGCTCGCCCAGGTGAGCCCGCAACTTTGGAATCAGCACGTGTGTATTTCGAAGGTGCTTTCTTCGAAAACCGTCGCTATGACCTCAGCCGCGTAGGCCGCTACAAGATCAACCGCAAGTTGGGCGAAGAAGTTGCGAAACTTACAGAGCTTTTCGGTCTTACTCAAGACCAGTTGGATCTTCCCACCGATGACCAAGACGTGTTGTCGAAGTGTGAAGTTCTTGCAGCAGTGTCGTACATGTTGCACCTCGTGAAGCAAGAGCCTGGTTATCGCCTCGACGACCAAGACCACTTCGCAAACCGCCGTATTCGTTCGGTAGGTGAGTTGATTCAAAACCAGGTACGCATTGGTTTGTCACTTATGGAGCGTGTTGTGCGCGAGCGCATGACCACCCAAGACGTGGAAGCAATCACACCACAGACTCTGATCAATATCCGCCCCGTTGTTGCTGCAATCAAGGAGTTCTTTGGAACTTCTCAGTTGTCGCAGTTCATGGACCAAGTCAACCCATTGTCGGGTCTGACACACCGTCGTCGTTTGTCGGCACTTGGACCTGGTGGACTTAGCCGCGAGCGCGCAGGCTTTGAAGTGCGCGACGTGCACTTTTCTCACTATGGACGTATGTGTCCGATTGAAACTCCTGAAGGTCCAAACATTGGTCTGATTGGTGCGTTGTCGTCATATGCACGCGTGAACCAATTCGGATTTATTGAAACACCGTACCTTCGCGTCAAGAACGGCAAAGTCACAAAAGAAATTGTGTACATGGCCGCTGACGAAGAAGAGAAGTACGTCGTCGCTCAGGCAAACACTCCTGTTGAAAAAGATGGTTCGTTCAAGAGCAATCGCGTTCTTGTGCGTCGCTCGCCACAGGCAGCAAGCCTTGATGACTTGCGCAAGATGTTGGAAGCAGAAAGCTTCTTTGGTTCAACAACCGACATCGCATCTGTATCGCCCGAAGAAGTGGACTTCATCGACGTGTCGCCAAAACAGATTGTGTCTGTTGCGACTGCGTTGATTCCCTTCCTTGAACACGACGACGCAAACCGTGCCTTGATGGGTGCAAACATGCAACGCCAGGCTGTTCCTTTGATTCGCGCCGAAGCACCTTATGTAGGTACCGGTGTGGAGAAGCGCGCAGCACATGACGGCGCAGACCTGATCTTGGCAAAAGATGATGGTCAAGTTGTTGAAGTCACCGGCGACACCATCGTGGTGAAGTACGCAAGTGAGTCCAAGAAGACCGAATACAAGTTGATGAAGTTTCATCGTTCTAACCAGGACACCTGCATCAACCACATCATTCGTGTGACCGAGGGTCAGTCATTCAAGAAGGGTCAATTGCTTGCAGACGGCCCATCAACTGATGACGGCGAACTTGCATTGGGCAAGAACTTGCTCGTGGCATTCATGCCATGGGAGGGCTACAACTTCGAAGACGCCATCATCTTGTCGGAGCGCATCGTGCGCGACGACGTGTTGACATCGATTCACATTCACAACTACGAAGTTGACGCACGTGACACCAAGTTGGGACCAGAAGAAATTTCTCGCGACATCCCGAACTTGTCCGATGAAATTGTGCGCGACTTGGATGACGCAGGCATTATTCGTATTGGTGCAGAAGTAAGCCCAGGAGATGTTCTTGTGGGCAAAGTAACTCCAAAGGGTGAAACAGAGTTGACACCAGAGGAGCGCCTGTTGCGCGCAATCTTTGGTGAGAAGGCTCGCGAAGTTCGCGATACTTCACTCAAGGTGCCACACGGTGAAGGCGGCAAGGTCATCGATGTCAAAGTGTTCTCACGCGACAACGGTGATGAATTGCCACCAGGTGTGAACCAATTGGTGAAGGTGTTCGTTGCACAGAAGCGCAAGATCTCCGTGGGTGACAAGTTGGCGGGACGCCACGGCAACAAGGGTGTTATCTCCAAGATTCTCCCCGTTGAAGACATGCCCTACATGGATGACGGAACTCCTGTCGACATCATCTTGAACCCATTGGGTGTTCCTAGCCGAATGAACGTGGGCCAGGTGCTCGAATCGCACCTCGGTTATGCAGCTCGTTGGGGTTGGACTGATCCAAAGTCCGGCAAGAAAGTCGGTAACGATCCGATGCGTGGCACCGAGTCAAAGACTCGTGCAGCAACAGATCCGTCCACATTCATTGCCACACCAATTTTTGATGGTGCACATTGGGACGAAGTGGAAGCCGCAGGCGACCACCCAACCATTCAGGCGATCTTTGAGAACATGAACCCAGAGACCACCGACGGCACACGCCTTATTCAAAAAGATGGAAAAGTGCGTCTGCGTAACGGTCGAACTGGTGAGTACTACGACAACCCCATCACTGTGGGTTACAAGTACATCTTGAAGCTGCACCACTTGGTGGACGACAAGATTCACGCACGTTCAACTGGTCCGTACAGCATGATCACCCAGCAACCACTTGGTGGTAAGGCACAGTTCGGTGGACAGCGCTTTGGTGAAATGGAAGTGTGGGCACTTGAGGCCTACGGTGCGGCATATTGCTTGCAAGAACTTCTCACCATTAAGTCCGACGACGTGCTCGGTCGCGTGAAGGTATACGAAGCCATTGTTAAGGGTGACAACATCCCCGAGCCAGGCATTCCAGAATCCTTCAAAGTTCTCATGAAAGAAATGCAGTCCTTGTGTCTGAACGTCGAGGTTCTCGACGATGCAGGTAAGGAAATTGAAATGCATGAATTCGACGACGAGATCTATCGCACCGCCGAAGAGCTTGGTATTGATATCAGCCGTCCAGAGCGTGGCTCTGACGATGACGACCGTGACCGCCGCCCAGCTCGCGCCTACTGACCCGACCGACACTTAAGGAAACGACACTGCCATGCTCGACGTGAATATGTTCGACCAACTCCGCATCGGACTTGCCACCGCGGATCAAATTCGCCTGTGGTCCAAAGGCGAAGTAAAGAAGCCAGAGACAATCAACTACCGCACATTGCGTCCTGAGAAGGACGGTCTTTTCTGTGAAAAGATTTTCGGACCAACCCGCGACTGGGAGTGCTACTGCGGTAAGTACAAGCGCGTTCGCTTTAAGGGAATCATCTGTGAGCGTTGTGGCGTTGAGGTCACTCGTTCAAAGGTTCGCCGTGAGCGCATGGGCCATATCGAATTGGCTGCACCAGTTGTGCACATTTGGTACCTACGCGGTACCCGTTCATGGTTGGCCTATCTCTTGGGTGGTCTTGAACCAAAAGAAGAACTCAAGGCGAAGCAACTTGAAAAAGTCATTTACTTTGCTGCGTACCTCGTCTCTACAGTGGATGAAGACAAGCGTCACGAAAAGCTTTCCGAACTCGAAGAAGACTTCATTGAAGAGTGCGACGCAATCGTTAAGGATCGCGAAAAGGCACTGAAGGCCAAGCTCAAAGAGCAAGAGACAGAACTCAAGACGATGGAGAAAGAGGGCGCGAAAGAGTCCGACGTCAAAGCTCGTCAAAAAGTTATGGACAAAGAGGAAGCTCTTCTCCGTGAGCGCTTTGATACAGAACTCGACATGGTCAAGCGCGCATGGGATGAATTCCGCGATCTTCACCCACGCAAGATCATCGAAGATGAGCGCCTGTGGCAGGAAATCAAGTTCCGCTACGACGAGTTCTTCACTGGTGGTACCGGTGCAGATGCAATAAAGATGTTGATTGATTCCATCGACTTCGACGAAGAGGAAATCAAACTGCGCGATGCAATTGAAAATGGTTTGCGCGGCAAGCCTCTTTCCGCACAGCGTAAGCAAAAGGCAATTAAGCGTCTCAAGATCGTCACCTCGTTTAACAAGCGTGATGATGCGGGCCGTCGTGCAAATAGCCCCAAGGCAATGATCCTCGATGCAGTTCCTGTTATTCCTCCCGACTTGCGCCCAATGGTGCAGTTGGAAGGTGGACGTTTCGCAACTTCAGACTTGAACGATCTCTATCGTCGCGTCATCAACCGCAACAACCGTTTGCGTCGTTTGCTCGATCTTGGTGCACCTGAGATCATCGTGAACAACGAAAAGCGCATGCTGCAAGAAGCAGTGGACGCATTGTTTGACAATGGTCGTCGTGGACGTCCAGTGACTGGCCCGGGCAACCGTCCACTCAAGTCATTGTCGGACATGTTGAAGGGTAAGCAAGGCCGTTTCCGCCAGAACCTTTTGGGTAAGCGCGTGGACTACTCCGGTCGTTCGGTCATCGTGGCCGGCCCTACTTTGCGCCTGCATCAGTGTGGTCTGCCTAAGTTGATGGCACTCGAGCTGTTCAAGCCTTTCGTGATGAAGCGCTTGGTCGATCTTGAACTCGCACAGAACATCAAGAGCGCAAAGCGCATGGTGGAGCGTCGTCGCCCACAAGTGTGGGACGTTCTCGAAGATGTCATTAAGGAACACCCAGTTCTGTTGAACCGTGCTCCAACGTTGCACCGCCTTGGTATTCAGGCGTTCGAACCAGTGCTTGTTGAAGGTAAGGCTCTACAGATTCACCCATTGGTGTGTACTGCGTTTAACGCTGACTTCGACGGTGACCAGATGGCCATTCACTTGCCATTGTCCACCGAAGCACAAGCTGAAGCACGCGTGTTGATGCTGTCGGCGAACAACATCTTGTCGCCTGCATCGGGTCGCCCCATCGTGACTCCTTCACAGGACCTCATCATTGGTGCGTTCTGGTTGACAGAAGCAGTAGAAGGCTTGAAGGGACACGGACGTGCATTCCAGCAACGTTGGGAAGTATTCCGTGCTCTCGATGAAGGTGCAATCCACTTGCACTCGATGATCAAGATGTACGACCGTGATGACAACGGCAAGCGTGTTGCATTCGATACAACACCAGGTCGTTTGTTGTTCGAAGAGACATTGCCTGGCGACTACGCACATCGTTTCGGCCACATCACTGCACCAGTGAAGAAGTCAGAGATGAGCAACGTAGTAGAGCGTTTGTCCGATCACTACGACAAGTCAGTGATTGCTGCAACTCTTGACAGCTTGAAGGCAGTTTGTTACCGCTACGCATCACAATCGGGTCTCACCGTTTCTATCGATGACGTCAAGACTCCAAAGAAGAAGCGCGAAATTCTCGACAGCTACGAAAAGCAAGCGGACAAAGTGGAGACACAGTTCCGTCGCGGAATCATCACCGATGGTGAGCGCCGTCAGCAAGAAGTAACAATCTGGACAGATGCAACCGCAGAAGTGCAAGCAGCCATGGTGGATGAGTTCAAGGCAGATCGCTTTAACCCCATTGACATGATGGTGACCTCTGGTGCTCGCGGAAACATGACCCAGATGCGACAGATTGCAGGTATGCGTGGACTGGTGTCTAACCCTCGTGGTGACATGATTCCTCGTCCTATCAAGAGCAACTTCCGTGAAGGACTTGAAACACTCGAGTACTTCATTGCAACTCCTGGTGCCCGTAAAGGATTGGTCGACACCGCACTTCGTACCGCAGACTCTGGTTACCTCACACGTCGACTCGTTGACGTTGCACAAGAGTTGATTGTTCGCGAAGACGATTGTGAAACACGTTTGGGCCTGTGGGTAGAAAACGTGAAGCCAGATGCAGGAAGTGTTCGTGGTTACCTCGAAACCAAACTGTTTGGCCGTGCGTTGTTGAACGATGTTGAACTTTCCGATGGCACCGTTCTTGCCAAGAACCTCATCGTGGGTGACGCAGAACTTGACTTGTTGCGCGACGATCCAAAAGTTGAGCGCGTACAAGTGCGTTCGGTTGTTGCATGTGATGCAGTACTTGGTGTGTGTGCACTGTGCTACGGCCGTTCACTTGCAACAGGTAAGTCCATTGAATTGGGCGAAGCAGTGGGAGTCATTGCGGCTCAATCCATTGGTGAGCCTGGTACCCAGTTGACGATGCGTACGTTCCACACTGGTGGTGTTGCAGGAAAAGACATCGCCGGCGGTTTGCCACGCGTTGTGGAATTGTTCGAAGCCCGTACTCCTAAGGGATCTGCACGTTTGGCCAAGGCCACTGGTGTGATTCGCATTGGCGAAGACGAAGGCAAGGGAATCCCCATCACCGTGATCGATGACAAGGGTGAGGAACACCTCATCTTGTTGCCATCGGGTAGCCGTCCAAAAGTCACCGATGGTCAAAATATCGATGCGGGTCAGCCCGTCACCGATGGTCCATGGGATCCAAAAGAAATCATGGAGATTCTCGGTATTCGTCAGACTCAGCAGTACCTCGTGGAAGAAGTGCAGAAGGTCTATCGCGACCAAGGTGTACAGATTCACGACAAGCACATCGAGTTGATTGTTCGCCAGATGACTCGTCGCGTAGGCGTTCAAGAGCCAGGCGATGCAGGATTCCTCCCCGGTGAGCGCGTCGATGCAAAAGTCTTCCGTGATACCAACCGTGCAATGGTGGAATCAGGAAAGCGTCCAGCCGAAGGTCGCCCAGAAATCATGGGTATCACCAAGGCATCGTTGGCAACCGATTCTTGGTTGTCGGCAGCGTCATTCCAAGAGACCACCCGCGTTCTTACAGAAGCAGCCATCGATGGTCGTGCCGACAGCCTTGTGGGCTTGAAGGAAAACATCATTATCGGCAAGCTGATTCCTGCAGGAACAGGCATGGAGCGCTACCGCTACTTCGATATCGATGCTCCTGACTATGTCCCCATGGAGTATTTCTCAAGTGATGAAGCGGACCCTGCGGCATACCTAGCTGGCCTGCAAGGCAACTTTGTGGCCGACGATAATGCTGTATTCCAAGACCTCGCCGAAGAGGATGCGGTCTTGGAGACCTTGGTCACCGTTCCTGAAGAAGAGCTTGCTCCAGAGGCAGAAGTTGTTACCCCAGAGGCTCATGTGGCCGAGGTGGAGGCAGTTTCCGTCGATGAAGTGACCTCTGAAGAAGAGCCACCAGAAACATCTGCGCTGTGAACCAGTGGCGGGTTGCCACTGGGGAACAGTCGCCCCTAGCCTTACAAGGTCTTGATGGCCTTGCCTGTGGGACGGAATTCTTTCCAACTCACGACCATCATTCATATTTCTAACAACGAGGTAAGTGCGTGCCCACAATTCAGCAGTTGATCCGTCAGGGTCGAAGCAGCAAAGTAACAAAATCGAAGACTCCGGCGTTGAAGGGTTCCCCTCAGCGTCGTGGTGTGTGCACACGCGTGTTCACAACAACACCAAAGAAGCCAAACTCGGCGTTGCGTAAAGTTGCTCGTGTTCGTTTGACCAGTGGTGTTGAAGTCACCGCATACATCCCGGGTGAAGGACACAACTTGCAAGAGCACAGCATCGTGTTGGTGCGTGGTGGTCGTGTTCGTGACCTTCCAGGTGTTCGTTACAAGATCATCCGTGGCGCACTTGACGCCGCAGGTGTAAAGAATCGCAAGCAGGCGCGCAGCCGTTACGGCGCAAAGCGCGAGAAATAAAAAGGAAGCATCATGCCGCGTAAGGGCCCAGCACAACGCCGCGAACTCAGCGCCGACCCCATCTACCGTTCACTTGTTGTCACACAGTTGATTAACAAAGTGATGTTGCATGGCAAGAAGAGCATCGCCGAAAAGATCGTGTACGACGCGATGCAACTCATTGAGAAGAAGACTGGCGAAGAGCCATTGTCGACAGTGAAGCGTGCAATCGAAAACGTGAAGCCACCATTGGAAGTACGTAGCCGTCGCGTCGGTGGCGCAACCTACCAAGTACCAGTGGAAGTAAAGCCACGTCGTGCTTCTACTTTGGCAATTCGTTGGATTGTTGACTACTCGCGTGATCGTCGCGAAAAGAGCATGTCGGAATGTCTCGCTAACGAATTGATGGATGCAGCCAATGGCTTGGGCGCTTCGATGAAGAAGCGTGACGACATGCAAAAGATGGCTGAATCCAACAAGGCATTCGCGCACTACCGCTGGTAGGGCTGCGAGAACACAACTGAGTATTTCCGAGGGCGCACCTACAGAACATCTGAGGTGCGCTCCCGTATGTACGACCGAGAAATTTTTAGAACCCCTACTCCACATACAAGGTGAACCCAATGGCCAAGCGTGAATATCCACTAGATCGCACTCGCAATATCGGAATCATGGCGCACATCGACGCCGGTAAGACAACGACCACCGAGCGCATTTTGTACTACACAGGCAAGAGCTACAAGATTGGTGAAGTGCACGAAGGTGCAGCCACCATGGACCACATGGCTCAAGAGCAAGAGCGTGGCATCACCATTACCTCTGCTGCAACAACCTGTATCTGGAACAACCACCGCATCAACATCATTGACACCCCAGGTCACGTGGACTTCACCATTGAAGTAGAGCGTTCATTGCGCGTACTCGACGGTGCTGTCACTGTGTTCGACTCGGTTGCTGGTGTGGAGCCACAAACCGAAACAGTGTGGCGCCAGGCAAACAAGTACAAAGTTCCACGTATGTGCTTCATCAACAAGATGGACCGTATTGGCGCAAACTTCTACCGCACA
Organism: Actinomycetota bacterium; assembly: GCA_009703125.1. Lineage (GTDB taxonomy): Bacteria > Actinomycetota > Acidimicrobiia > Acidimicrobiales > Ilumatobacteraceae > UBA2093. The sequence continues at coordinate 8,457 of WLGS01000022.1, read as the reverse complement.
GTCGACATGGTGAAAGATCGTCTTCAGGCAGTTCCTGCAGTTATTCAGATTCCTGTCGGTGCCGGCGGTCCCGAGAGCAATAAGCCATTCGTTGGTCTTATTGACATTGTGAAGATGAAGGCACTGATTTGGCGCGACGAAGAGCTTGGTGCGAAGTGGGATGAAGTTGACATCCCTGAAGATCAAGTCGATGAAGCGAACGACTATCGCAACCAGCTCCTCGAAACCATCGCAACAAGCGATGACGCATTCATGGACAAGTACTTGGGCGGCGAAGAAGTCACCGAGGCAGACATCAAGCGTGCAATTCGCGCAGGAACACTTGCATTTGACTTTGTTCCCATTCTTTGTGGCTCAGCATTCAAGAACAAGGGTGTACAGCCCATGTTGGATGCAGTAGTCGATTATCTTCCAAGTCCATTGGACATTCCTGCCGCAGTAGGAACCAACGCCAAGGGTGACCAAGAGCTCACTCGTGCAGCTGACGAAAATGGTCCTTTTGCTGCACTCGCATTCAAGATTGTTGCTGACCCATTCGGCAAGTTGACCTACTTCCGCGTCTACTCGGGAAGCATCAACAAGGGCGATGAGGTGTACAACAGCACCAAGGAGCGCAAAGAGCGTCTTGGCCGCATTTTGTTGATGCATGCAAACCAACGCGAAGACCTCGATGTGGCAATGGCCGGAGACATCGTTGCAGGATTGGGATTCAAAGAAACCACAACGGGTGACACATTGTGTGACCGTGACAACTTGGTGATCTTGGAGCGTATGGAATTCCCAGAGCCAGTTATTCACGTAGCTATTGAGCCAAAGACCAAAGACGACCAAGACAAGTTGGGCAAGGCACTCAAGTCATTGTCCGATGAAGACCCCACCTTCCGTGTGCGTTCAGATGAAGAAACTGGTCAGACAGTTATTTCGGGAATGGGCGAGCTTCACTTGGAAATTCTTGTGGACCGCATGCAGCGCGAGTTCAACGTGGAAGCAACTGTAGGTAAGCCACAGGTGGCCTACCGCGAGACAATTACCAAGACTGTTGAGTCGGTGGAATACCGCCACATCAAGCAGTCCGGTGGTTCTGGTCAATTCGCCGTGGTGAAAATCACCGTGGAGCCCACAGGCCCTGGCGGCGGTTATGAGTTCGTGGACAAGATCACTGGTGGACGTGTTCCCCGTGAATACATCCAGCCAACCAACCAAGGCATCCAATCCGCCCTCGATAACGGCGTTCTTGCTGGTTACCCCACAGTGGACGTGCGCGTCAGCTTGGTGGACGGCCAGTACCACGACGTGGACTCCTCTGAAATGGCGTTCAAGATCGCAGGCCAAATGGCTTTCCGTGAAGCTGCCCGCAAGGCCGCCCCAGTCCTCCTCGAGCCCATCATGGGCGTTGAAGTGGTGACACCTGATGAGTACATGGGTGACGTGATGGGTGACTTGAGCAGCCGCCGAGGACGTATTGAGGGCATGGAAGCCCGAGGAAATACACAAGTAGTTCGTGCCCAGGTTCCGCTTTCGGAGATGTTCGGATACAGTACCGATCTCCGGTCGCGCACTCAGGGGCGTGCCACCTACACGATGCAGTTCCATTCGTACCAACAGGTACCGGAAGTCATCTCGCAGGAAATCGTGAAGCGAGTTCGTGGCGAATAGCCACGAAATTGTTTCAAGAACATTGACAACCCACTATCCCATCTACTGACAAGAGAGAGTCATGAGCAAGGCAAAGTTTGAGCGCACAAAGCCTCATGTGAATATTGGAACTATGGGTCATATTGACCATGGTAAGACGACGTTGACGGCTGCGATTTCCAAGACGTTGGGTGATCGTGGGTTGGCGGATTACACCCCGTTTGATCAGATCGATAAGGCTCCTGAGGAAAAAGCTCGTGGTATTACGATTTCGATTGCTCATATTGAGTATGAGACTGAGAATCGTCACTATGCACACGTGGACATGCCTGGTCACGCTGACTACATCAAGAACATGATTACTGGTGCAGCGCAGGTTGATGGTGCGATTTTGGTGGTTGCTGCAACTGATGGTCCGATGCCACAGACACGTGAGCACGTGTTGCTTGCACGCCAGGTGGGTGTTCCCTACATCGTTGTTGCGTTGAATAAGTCTGACATGGTTGAAGATGAAGAACTTCTTGAACTTGTGGAGATGGAAGTTCGTGAGTTGTTGAACGAGTATGAGTTCCCTGGTGATGATGCACCTGTGGTTCGTGTGTCTGCGTTGAAAGCTCTCGAAGGTGATGCTGCATGGCAGGAAAAGATCATGGAGTTGATGGCTGCATGTGATGAGTCTGTTCCTCAGCCTGTGCGCGAGTTGGACAAGCCTTTCTTGATGCCTATTGAAGACGTGTTCACTATTACTGGTCGTGGCACTGTTGTGACCGGCAAGGTGGAGCAGGGCAAGGTCAACACCGGCGACGAAATTGAAATCGTTGGTTTGCGTGACACACAAAAGACGACATGTACTGGTGTGGAAATGTTCCGCAAGCTTCTCGATGAGGGTCAAGCTGGTGACAACATTGGTGCGCTTCTTCGTGGAACAAAGAAAGAAGATGTGGAGCGCGGCCAAGTGTTGTGTGCTCCTGGTTCGATTACACCACACACCAACTTTGAAGGTCAGGTGTATGTGTTGACAAAAGAAGAAGGTGGCCGTCATAAGCCGTTCTTTAATAACTATCGTCCACAGTTTTTCTTCCGTACCACTGACGTGACTGGAACTGTGCAGTTGCCTGCTGGTACTGAGATGGTGATGCCTGGTGACAATGTGGCTATGACTGTTGAGTTGGGTAAGCCCATCGCGATGGATGAAGGTCTTCGTTTTGCTATCCGTGAGGGTGGCCGTACGGTGGGCGCAGGTCGCGTCACCAAGATCATCAAGTAACGGAATCAGTAATGGCAACTAACAGCATTCGCATCCGTCTCAAGGCATTTGACCACGAGATTATTGACAAGTCCACACGCATGATCGTGGAGACCGTCTTGCGTACCAACGCAAAAATCCGTGGACCCATTCCTTTGCCTACAGACAAGCATCGCTTCACTGTGATTCGTGGACCACACGTTGACAAAGACTCTCGCGAGCACTTCGAGATGCGCATCCACAAGCGCCTCATCGACATCGTGGAGCCCAACAACAAGACCATCGACTCTTTGCAGAGAATTGAACTTCCTGCAGGTGTAGATATCGAGATCAAGATTCAGGGTTAATTACATCCTGTTGAACAACTTGCTAAAGGGGCGGCCGAAAGGCCGCCCCTTTGCTATTTCTTAGGAAATTCTTCACTGAGATGACGTACGAATACTGTGCTCAAGTGCCCATACTTAATTCATGAGTACAGACTCCCATTGGATTAATACACCTCCCAAAGTTGCCTCTCGGCGTCCACTAGGCGCACGCCTAGCCGCTGTCGCAGTTGTGTTGACCATGGCCTTTGGTGGAGGAGTCATCGGTGGAATCATTGGTTCCTCTTTAGATGAAACCAACGGCGGACAGAATTCTCCCTTGATCACCGCGGCCCCAATTGACCCAGTTGATCTTGGCAATACCAACATTGCCCAAGCAGCCGGAGTGATTGCCCCAAGCGTGGTCACCATCAGCAGTGACTCGGGTACTGGTACGGGCATCATTGTGACTGCCGACGGTGAAGTGTTAACCAACCAGCACGTGGTGGCCGGTGCCGATGAAGTGCGCGTGCGATTGTTTGGTGCAACGTCTCCCATCATTGCCGATGTGTTGGCAGAAGATGAGAGCAACGATCTCGCGTTGTTGAAACTGCGAGATCAATCAGGCCTGACACCTGCAGTTTTCGCAGATGCAGATTCCATTGCAGTGGGCGATCCTGTTGTTGCTGTGGGATATGCACTGGCACTCGATGGTGGTCCAAGCGTCACGAGTGGAATCATCTCTGCGTTGAATCGAACTCTGCAACTTGATTCGGAGGTATTTCTTAATGCATTGATTCAAACTGATGCAGCAATTTCTTCGGGTAACTCTGGTGGGCCACTTATCAATCTCCGTGGCGAAGTTGTGGGTGTGAATACTGCAGTAGCCAACGGTGGATTCAATAGTTCTGCAAACAATATTGGCTTTGCAATTGGTGTCGCTGAAGTAACACGCGTGGCAGAAATTTTGCGCACGACTACAGCAGAAGGTGCACGCCAGCAAGGCTTTTTGGGTATCAGTTTGGGAAGTCGCACTGATGGTGGCTCTGGCGCAGTGATTGGTGAAGTTACTGCAGGCTCACCTGCAGCAGTAGCTGGTCTCAAAGTGGGCGACATTGTTCTTGAAATCAACAATCAACCCATTACAGGTGACACATCATTGGTAGCGATCATTCGTGACTCTGCTCCCGGTGAAGAAATCGAGATCATCGTCGAACGCGATGGCGTGATGCGCACCTTGACTGCAACATTGACAGCCCGCGAACGTCAATAGAAATTTTCGCGAGTTTTAGTTTCGAGAAAGTTGCACCTGCGGAAAACGCGGGTCATTGAGAACATCGCCATCGGCGAGACCATCGGCAGAAAATGGTGGTGAGGTTTTCCATGGGCGCGTGATCCATCGCGCATCGTCACCGACATATCGATAACTCACGACGCGACGTCGAAATGGATGAGTAGTTGTGCCCGGTGCTCCATGAAGCGTACGAAAGTGAAACGCAACAACATCCCCTGGTGCCGCAGCGCAACTCACAATGTCGCCCAAGGCTTCCATTTCTTCCACTGTCGGAAATGTCTCAAAACCATCGGCCTCGGCAACATAGGGCGAGTCATCCACGAAACGATTAGGAATGAAACGACGAGTGGAGAGATGGGTGCCAGAGATGCAACGCAGCGAGATCTGTTCGGGCACCACATCTAGGGGGACCCACAAGCTCACGTTGTCCATGCCTTCCACCCCGTAGTAGGGGTCGTCATGGTGCCACGGGGTAGGGGTGGTGGTGCCAGGTTCCTTGACCAAGACGTGTTCGTGAAAGAACCGAGGGCGGTCCGTCCCCATCAGCTCGCCCGCAATCTGGGGGAGAACCCCACCCAGGGCGGTCTCGGCGAACTCCGAGATGGTCTGCCAATTCACGTAATCATCAAAAAACCGACCCTGAGGAGCATCGGGGTTGGCTTGGGTGGTGTAGTCGTTGGACCATTTACTGGGGTTCACCAGGTTCTTTTCCACGCCTTGTTCAATTTTTTCAAGGGTTTCGGCCGGAATAACCCCTCGCAGGATCACAAATCCCTCTCGGTGGTATCGAGCTATTTCGTCTGGGGTGACCACGGCCATGGTCCGATGTTAGGGGGACAGCCCTGGAGAGCCAGTAATTCACAAAAGCACAAACTCTTGTAAAGGCCTCAAGCCATCCCGACAAAATCTGTCCCTAGCCCCTTTGGGGTTCGGCTTTTCCGCCGATAGTGTTTCTAGTCCATGCGATTTGGGCCTCGGCCCGATGAGCTAGATCGATAGTCGAAAACACAATCGACGTCCGTGAAGGCCGCGAAGCAGAAATGCCAAGTGGAACCACACGGCAAAACCCAGACAGGTGCTCCGTCAACAGTGATGTTGTCGGAGCATTTGCGTGAAGTAACAAAACGAGAAAAGGGTTGCCGCCATGGCACAAAAAGCGATCGTCGGCGAAAAGGTCGGCATGACACAGGTATGGGGAGATGACCAACGCGTCATCCCTGTCACTGTCCTGCGTGTCGAACCAGTACGCGTCGTCCAAGTAAAAACACAAGACCGTGACGGATACACCGCATTGCAAGTCACATACGGTCAAAAGAACGCGAGCAAGCTCAGCAAGCCAGAGCAGGGACACTTTGCGAAAGCAAATGTCGAAGCTGGTCGCCGACTTGTGGAATTGCGTCTTGATTCCGTAGACGGTTTCGAAGTCGGACAAGAGATCACTGCGGATCTTTTGGCTGCTGGAGAAAAAGTTGACGTGACTGCAGTCAGCCGAGGCAAAGGTTTCGCCGGTGGTATGAAGCGTCACAACTTCAGTGGTCAAGGAGCCAGCCACGGTAACCACAAGCACCACCGTGCGCCCGGTTCAATTGGTTCTTGCTCATTCCCTGGTCGTGTATTCAAAGGTCTGCGCATGGCAGGCCACATGGGTAACGAGCAAGTCACAACATTGAATCTCGAAGTTGTACAAGCAGATCCAGAGCGCGGAATTCTTTTGGTGAAGGGTTCAGTTCCTGGTCCTAACGGCGGCGTTGTCATTGTGCGCAATGCAGTGAAGGCGAAGTGATTTAAATGGCATCTATCGCATTAAAGAATTCATCCGGCGCAAGCGCAGGAAACGTAGACGTTGCAGATGATCTGTTTGCAGTGCAACCAAATGTTCCTGTGATGCACCAAGTTGTGAAAGCACAACTTGCAAATCGTCGTGGTGGAACATCTGCAACAAAGACACGGGCTGAAGTTGCTGGAACAGGCAAGAAGCCGTTCAACCAAAAAGGAACTGGTGGTGCACGTCAGGGTTCAACCCGCGCACCTCACTACACCGGTGGTGGTATTGCACACGGTCCACAACCACGTAAGTACACACAACGCACACCTCGCAAGATGGTGCGCCTTGCGCTCGCATCTGCATTGTCAGATCGCAACAGCGAAGGTCGCGTAGTTGTTGTCGACTCCTGGAACTTCACTGCTCCCAGCACCAAGGCTGCAATCGCTGCACTTTCTGCATTGGGTACAACCGGAAAAGTTCTCGTCGTAGTAACTCCTCAAGAAGAGAACGCAATCAAGAGCTTCCGCAACCTTGCAGAAGTGCAATTGATTCTCGTTGGCGAATTGAATGCATACGACGTGTTGTGTAACGACTGGATTGTCTTTTCTAAGGACAGTCTTCCTGGCGCAAAGGATGCGAAGTAATGAAAGATCCTCGCGACATCATCATTCAGCCAGTGGTCTCTGAAAAGAGCTACGCACTGATGGAGACCGACGTGTACACCTTCCAGGTACATGTCGATGCAACAAAGCCCGAGATTCACGATGCAATCGAAGCAATCTGGGGCGTAAAAGTGCTGAAGGTCAATACCTTGAATCGCAAGGGCAAGTACCAGCGCACTCGCAACTCCAACCGAATCGGTCAACGTCCGCATACAAAGCGGGCCATCGTCACATTGGCAGCGGGCAGCAAGATCCCGCTGTTCGAAAGCTGAGCTCATCATGGCAATTCGTAAGCGCAAGCCCACAAGTCCCGGACGTCGTTTCCAGACCGTCTCTGACTTTTCTGAAATCACAAAGTCCTCACCAGAGAAGACACTTCTCGTTTCGAAGACAAACAGTGGTGGACGTAACTCATACGGTCGCAAGACTGCTCGCCATCGCGGCGGAGCACACAAGCGTCAGTACCGCATCATCGACTTCAAGCGCATCAAAGATGGTGTGACTGCAAAGGTCGCAGCAATTGAGTACGACCCCAACCGCACATGTCGTATCGCTCTTCTTCATTACGAAGACGGCACAAAGGCATACATCTTGGCTCCTAAGGGCCTCGAAGTTGGCATGCGTGTGGAGTCTGGTCACGGTGCAGACATCAAGCCCGGCAATGCAATGCAGTTGCGTTACATGCCAGTGGGAACTGTGGTGCACAACGTAGAACTTCGTCCTGGTCAAGGCGGCAAGATTGGTCGCTCTGCAGGAATGGCCGTGCAGTTGGTCGCTAAAGATGGCGACTTCGCAACCCTTCGTCTTCCTTCCACCGAAATGCGCCGCGTCCTTTTGGATTGCCGCGCAACTGTTGGTGAAGTTGGAAACGCAGAACACGAACTTGTCAAGATCGGTAAAGCCGGTCGTAACCGTTGGAAGGGTGTACGCCCACAAACTCGCGGTGTTGCAATGAACCCTGTCGATCACCCACTCGGTGGTGGAGAAGGCAAGACATCTGGTGGACGTCCTCCAGTGTCGCCATGGGGCAAGCCCGAAGGTCGTACCCGTAATAGAAACAAGCCGTCGCAGCAACTTATTGTTCGCCGTCGTCGTGCAGGAAAGGGACGGAGGTAACACATGTCTCGCAGCCTCAAAAAAGGTCCATTTGTCGACGAGCATTTGCTCAAGAAAGTGGATGCCGCAAACGCAGCTGGCGATCGCAAAGTGATCAAGACTTGGTCACGTCGTTCGACAATTGTTCCCGACATGGTCGGTCACACCATTGCAGTACACGATGGTCGCAAGCACGTACCCGTGTATATCTCTGAGTCAATGGTCGGCCACAAGCTTGGCGAATTTTCTCCTACCCGCACATTCCGCTACCACGCGGGACAAGAAAAGAACGCGAAGAAGTAAGCCATGACCGGTCCAAAGCTCAATGAAGCAAACCGCGTTGCTGGAAGCAAGAGCGGAAGTCGCGCAAGTGCAAAGTACGTGCGCTCTTCTGCATCTAAGGCTCGCGTTGTGTTGAATCTCGTGCGTGACAAAGATGTCCGCACTGCAGATGAAAT
>WLGS01000021.1 GCA_009703125.1 Actinomycetota bacterium | reverse complement strand
GGGAACGAAGGCGCACCAGGGGTGTCATTGCCTAACGGGGCAATCGATTGGTTCGTGTCGTAATCACCACTTGATGTATTCGGCGACGCAGTTGGCACTGGCGGCAGACCCACAGTTGGTGTAATTGTTGAGGTCGCTGTACGGTTCAACGAATCCTTTGCTTGATACGACACAGGTGTCGCAGTACCAGTAAAAGTGGGCAACGGATTGAATGTGACTTCACCAGTTGTGGGGTTCACCGTGTACGTACCTTGACCAGCAACAGTCAAAGTAGTCAAGGTGCAATTCGGCGAAGTCTCATTAGAGGAACACAACAACACAGAACCGGGCAACAACGGGAACGAAGGCGCACCAGGAGTGTCATTAGATATTGGTGTGTAGGTCTGATTTGTGTCGTAGCTATCACTGATCGCCTCAGGCGATGCAGTAGGAACTGGCGGTAAGCCCACCGTTGGCGTGATGGTTGCAGTGGCAGTGCGGTTGAGAATATCTGTCACTTGATACGCAACTGGAGTAGCTGTTCCAGTGAATGTCGGCAGCGGATCAAAAGTCACTGTTCCATCAGCGTTCACTGTGTAGGTGCCCTCACCAGCGACTGTCAATGTAGTCAACGTGCAATTTGGAGCAGTTTCATTCGTGCCACACAGACGCACAGACGTTGGATCCCACTGAGCGCCAGGAGTGTCATTCAGTAAAGGCGAAATTGTTTGATTGGTGTCGTATGCGCCAGATGATGCGTCATTGACGGCGTTCAGTGGTGGCGCCGTGACAGTAGGCGTAATCGTCGCGAAGTCAACTTGGCCAAGTGTGTCCTCTACTTGATACACCACTGGGGTTTGCACTGTTCCGGTAAAAGTGGGCAAGGGATTGAACGTCACTCGCCCTGTTGCAGGATCCCACGTGTATGTACCCTCCCCTGGAATCGTGACCGAAGTCTGATCACAATCATCGGGAACTTGTACGGGGTTGTTTCCACATAACTTCAACGTCGATGGCACCAAGGGGGCACTCTGATCTCCGGGAACATCGTTAGACAATGGATTAATCAGTTGGTTGGTGTCGTAATCGCCACTTGAGACGTCATTAACTGCATTGGGTGGAGGCGGCACCGTTGGGGTCAAAGTGCTTGTTGCTGTCTGGCCAGTGACATCAGTGATGCGGTAAACAACTGGAGTTTGATCTCCAGGAGCAATGGAATTCAATGCAACAAATGTTGCCACTCCAGTGGTGCGATCAATTGTCCACGTACCTTCGCCATTAATGGTCACAGTTGTTCCACAAAGATTGGTACTCGGATCGACAAGACATGGACCGTTCACTGAACCGGACTGTAGATCTGCGCCAGTTCCTAATCCTCCGCTGCCAATCACTGTTGTAAATGTTGCAGTGCCTCCTGGCAATACTGATTGCGTCTCAGGTGTCGCAATAGGTGCATTAGGCGGATCAATGGTGGGCGTAATTGTGGACGTTGCTGTGCGTCCCAAAGAATCAGTTGCCTGATATGAAACCGGTGTCGCAGTGCCCGTAAAGGTGGGTAACGGGTTAAACACCACTGTGCCATCTGAGTTCACTGTGTAGGTGCCCTGATTGGCAATCGTCAAAGTTGTCTTGTCACATGCAGGTGCGCTTTGCCCCGTACCGCATAACAAAACAGTGGATGCCAACAATGGAAAATCCACCGCACCAGCGTCGTCATTTGACAACGGTGTGTGTGTCTGATTTGTATCGTAACCCGATGTCATAACATCTGGATCGGCTGTGGGCAACGGTGGTTCACCCACGGTCGGTGAGATTGTTGAAGTAACCGCACGATTCAGAGAATCTTTTGCCTGATACGAAATGGGAGTTGCAACGCCAGTGAATGTCGGCAACGGATTGAATACGACGGCACCTGTTGTGGGGTTCACCGTGTATGTACCTTGGCCAGAAACAGTGAGCGTTGTCAAAGTGCAATTAGGTGCCGTCTCCCCTGGGCCACACAACAACACGGCTGTAGCCAACAACGGGAATGATGCAGCACCGGGGGTGTCATTCGAGAGTGGCGTGTACGTCTGGTTTGTGTCGTAGTTATCACCGATTGCTTCAGGAGAAGCTGACGGCGCAGGGGGAAGTCCCACAGTTGGCGTAATGGTCGAAGTAGCTGTGCGACCAAGGGAATCACTTGCCTGATACGACACCGGTGTCGCAGTCCCAGTAAAAGTAGGCAACGGATCAAAAGTTACCGTTCCATTTGCATTCACCGTGTAGGTACCTTGACCAGACACAGTCAATGTTGTCTTGTCACACGCAGGTGCGCTCTGGCCGGGGCCACACAACAACACCGAACCAGCCAATAACGGGAATGATGCGGCACCGGGTGTGTCATTCGACAATGGTGCATACGTCTGGTTGGTGTCGTACGCATCACTTATTGCCTCGGGAGAAGCAGTAGGCGCAGGCGGTATAGCAACCGTTGGAGTGATTGTGGAAGTGGCCGCACGATTCAAAGAATCCTTTGACTGATAGGAAACAGGTGTTGCAGTGCCCGTGAATGTGGGCAATGGATCAAAGACCACTGCACCCGTTGTGGGATTCACCGTGTAGGTACCTTGACCCGCAACAGTTAAAGAGGTCAAAGTGCAATTGGGTGCCGTCTCCCCAGTTCCGCACAACAACACGGTTGTAGCCAACAACGGGAATGATGCGGCACCAGGCGTGTCATTCGACAACGGCGTGTACGTCTGGTTTGTGTCATACGCGTCACTTATTGCCTCGGGAGAAGCAGTCGGTACTGGTGGCAGCGCAACTGTGGGAGTGATGAGAGCATCGGCGATTTCACCAAGATCATCGGCAACTTGATAACGCACTGGTGTAGAGACAGTGCCAACAAAAGTAGGAAGTGGATTGAACGTTACGGTTCCATCGCTGTTCACCGTATAGGTGCCTTCGCCCGGAACAATCACAGAAGTTTTGTCGCATCCAGGTGGAGTTTGAGCCTCATTTTCGGCAGTAGCAGGGTCATCAAGACCACAGAGACGCACAGTTGATTCATCAAAATCAGCTCCTCGCTCAGTGTCATTCAGCAAGATATCAATGACTTGATTCGTATCGTATGCACCACTCGATGTGTCATTTTCAGCTTCTGGCTGCGAGATCACCGTAGGCGTGTATGTAGAAGATGCAACCTGTTGAGAACCGTTCGCTACTTGATACGTCACCGCAGGTGCAACGCCCGCCCAATCGGTAGATGGAGTAAATGTGATAACTCCCGTGGACTGATTGACAGAATACACACCACCTACTACAGACACTGTCAGCGCGGAACAGTTTGGTGTCGTTTGATTAGCCCCACACAAAAACAATGAACTCGTCGAAAGCACGCCAAAGCCTGCTGTGTCGTTGGCGAGCACTGATTTTGATTGAGCCGTATTCACCACGTCAATAGAGGTATCTGGTGTGGCACTCGGTGCGGGCGTCACGGTGGGTGTGATTGTTGCAGTTGTGGGGCGAAGTTGGGTATCAGAGATTTGGTATTGCACAGCAGTAGCCGTGCCCACGAAGTTTGGCAATGGATCAAAAGTTACAGTGCCATTTGAATTCACTGTGTAAGTGCCTTCGTTGGGCACAGTGAGCGATGTTTTGTCACAGACAAACGGACCTGTTCCATATCCACATAACCGCAACGATGAGTTCACCGCTGGTTTTCCATCCTCAAACTGATCATTCGTCAATGGCGAGATGATCTGATTGATATCTTGACCATTGGTTGAGGCGTCATCGACTGCATCAGGAAGCGCAGAAGCCGAAATAGTGAGCGAGTAGTCCTCTACTTCACCAGAAGACACTTTGCCTGTGGCTAATGGAATTGGATCGTAACTGAGTCGAACACGAGCATAAGTTGGCCCTGGAACCAAGGTGTTGGGCACGGTCCAATTCAATGTTGCAGAGGTGGCATTGACGCCTGGGTTTGGAGCACATGCGCGTTCTGAAAAAGACATCACACTGTCACGGTTGAAGTCGATCCACCCACATAGAAATGCCGAAGCTTCCACTCCCGCCATGGTCACTGGTATTGAATATGTAGTCCCCACATCAGCACTACTGAGATCTCTAAAACTTGTGACACCATTACCTGGATGGCTTGGAATGGTTGCGCCTGCATTCACCGCATTTCCATTGGCAGTTCCGTACAGCGAGGTTAGGTTGTCTGCAGTAACTGAAGAACCCAGTGTGAGAAATCCCACCACGTGGCTTGCAACTGGGTTGTCATAGCTCAAAGGCAACCGACCAAAGTCTTCTGTCACGCTCGCCACAATGTTCCACTGGTCTTCATTGCCCCAACCCGAACCATTGGCCCAATAACTCACTGCGAATTTCACTTCAGTCACTGTTCCGTTGATTTGCAACGAACCACAGCCGGCGGGAGGACTATGTACACATCGGGTGCCCGGATTTTTATCTATCAGTCCCACATGGGTGCCGTTCAGCACTTCCATGTTTGTTCCACTCAAACGAGTAACCGTCACATTTGGTGTCACAAGATCTAACTCAGACCACGACCTTGCGCCTCCGTCATTGCCACCCCACCCAGCAAATGAAATCACTGGGTTAATCGTGGGCTCAGAGAAAGAAATCGTGATGAATCCTCTGTTTAAACATCTCGACAAAGTGGAACCTTCCGTATACAAGACACAGGACTCATCCCCTGTGCTGGTGAAGGGTTCCATGCTGGATAAACGCACGCCTGGATCTGAAATAAGGCCAGTTGCGGTGAAGTGCTCGTCGCGACCGCCGCGTTCTTGCAACGATTCAGTCACGCCCCAGATACACAGAAAATCGCCGGTGACACCCACGCTGTAGGACACACCGTTTGGCAATGTGCGCTCGCGAGTTGAATTCGAATATCGCGATCCCGCGCATGCGTTGTTATTGGAGGGAGGATTCTCCCATGACCAAACGCTATTGGTGGATTGATTGGATCCAGAAAAGGACAACGCATCGTTACCCACAAAGTCTTGAATAGCGAAGTTGCCAGTTCCCGTATTGGAAGCTGGCGCAACGTAATCCACTGCGACAACTGCGCCAGATGGAATAGACGATGCAAGGGTAAGAACAACAGTTGAACCACTCACCACTGCATTGGTGACGGTGGCGGATTCCATTCCTACAAAAACGTTGTACGCAGATGCTGGCGCGGTGGCGTTTCCCAGTGTTTCATTAAAGGAAAGTGTCACCGTGTTTCCACTCCCCACAATCGAAGTCAATGTGGGGCGAACTGTGTCAGGCCCAGCTACCGACAAGTTAGACACAGCTGTAGCGGAAAGGGTCACTACATCATTTCCTGCAGCATCTTGATTGGCAGCGTTTACTGCACTTGAATCAGGAGTAGGTGCTGTGTAGGCCACAGAAACCGACTTCCCGAACTCAATGGTGGAGCCCATGTTGAGTCGTACCGTTGTACCAGAGACCACGGTGCTGGAAACTACGAAGGGAACACCATCCACCAAGACGGTGTATGCACTTGCCGGTGCCGTAGTGGCGATTAATGCTTCGTCATACGTCATTGTGATCCACGTCCCTGTAGAGTTCACCGCGGCTGAGGTGAAGACTGGTGCACGTAAATCAGGTGCAACTGTTGAGTTATTCGTTGTCGGCAATTCATCAAACGATGCGGTATCGGTACCAGCTGCGTCCTGGATGGCAGCATTCCACGGTGTGGAATCTGGTGTGGGGGCAGCATAGGAAATCGTTACCGTCTGGTTAGAGGTAATGGGTGTTCCCGAGAGATTCAACGTGAATGAGTTACTCGGGTTTGACTGGTTCATACCCGAGATTGCCATCGGCTGACCGTTGACCAGAACAGTAAACGTCGCCAACGGTGGCTTATTGTTTGCCAGAATTTCGCTAAAGGTGACTACCAGCTGCGTACCACTGGCAGTCACCACAGCCGAGGTCATTGTGGGCGGGGTTACATCTATGGCCGAACTATTCGTCACCGAACGCGCTGATAGAGACACCGCATCATTTCCAGCGGCATCCTGAATAGCCGCGTTGTTGATGGTCGAATCTGGCGTAGGTGCGTTATATGTAACTGTGACTACTTGTGCGTTGTGCACCGCAGTAGCCAAAGTCAACACAACTGTGGAGATATTCCCTGCCGATGTTGCAGAGTTCACAGTCACTGGATTGCCATCCACCAACACGGTGTATGCACCCACAGGCGCAGTTGTGGAGCGAAGCACTTCGTTGTAATTCAATGTCAATGTTGTGCCATTGGATCCAAGTGTTGCAGAACTAAAAACAGGTGGGGTCTGGTCCACATTGGAACTATTCGTCACAGTTGTCGTAGTGAAAGATGCTGCATCATTGCCGGAGTTGTCTTGGATTGCATTGTTGGTGGTAGCAGTGCTAGATGTCGGAGCGGCATACGAGATGCTCACTGGGGCCAATCGCCCAATAGGAGAAGCCAAAGTCAGCGTCACAACACCGTTGGAACCAGTTGAAGAAACTCCCGTCACTGCAATGGGAACACCATTGTTTAAGACGGTGAAATCAGCCGGAAGCGCAGTCGTGGAACGCACAGTCTCATTGAATGTCAAAGTGACAGTGGTACCTGCAGTGCTTACTGCAGCCGAATTCAAAGTCGGCGGTGTGAGATCTAACGAAGAACTGTTAGTTACTGCACGTGCAGAGAACGATACAGCGTCATTGCCAGCGTTGTCTTGGATTGCATTGTTGTTGATGCTTGCGTCTGGCGTAGGTGCCTCATATGTAACTGTGACTACCTGAGTGTTATGCACTGCAGTTGCCAATGTGAGAATCACAGTTGATGTATTCCCTGCAGATGTGGCAGAACTTATAGTGACCGGACTGCCATTCACCAACACGGTGTATGCACTGACAGGGGCAGTAGTAGCGCGCACTGTTTCGTTGTAGGTCAATGTCAATGTTGTGCCGTTCGCAGCAAGGACTGCGGTGTTCAGAGTCGGCGGCGTCTGATCCACACTCGAACTGTTTGACACCGAGGTTGTAGTAAATGATGCAGCGTCATTGCCTGCCGTGTCTTGTATCGCGTTATTCGTAGTTGAAGTATCGGCAGATGGCGCGGCATACGAGACGCTTACCGGACGTGATTGACCAATGGGTGAGGCCAAAGTGAGCGTCACGACACTGTTGGCACCAGTAGAAGAAACTCCTGTCACTGCAATCGGAACACCATTGTTTAAGACTGTGAAATCAGATGGCGAGGCTGTCGTAGACCGAAGGGTTTCGTTGAAGGTCAATGTCACAGTGAGTCCGGTGCTAGCGACCGCAGTGGATGACAACGTAGGTGAAGTCTGATCCACTGTTGAACTATTCGTCACAGATCGATTAGTAAACGACACAGCATCGGCACCTGCGATGTCTTGAATCGCCGGATTTGCTAACCCAGGATCTGCGGTGGGGGCCGCATATGACACCAGCACTGTACGCAATGCCGCCACCACTGTGTCAAGCGTGAGCACAACATTTGCATCAGTGCCTGACGCCGAGACGTTCGTAACCCCAATTGGAGTGCCGTTTACTGTGACGGTGAAGTTGCTTGGAATTGCTGTTGTTGCCGCCACGGCTTCGTTATAGGTGAGTGTGAGGATTGTTCCCGTAGCCCCAAGTACTGCATTGCTAATCACGGGTGGAATTGCGAACGGCGTGACGGCATTTGATGCAACCGAAGCAGATGAGGGCATGTCACCATTTACAGCAGTGGACGTAAAGGTATATGAAACGCCATTAGTGAGACCGGTGATCACACAAGATCCAGATGCCCCAGTGACCGTGCATGTCTTGCTGGAGTCCTGAACCGTGGTGACAATGTAGGAAGTGGGCACTACTCCTGACCCAGCAGTAACCGAAACGCTCGCTTGCATATCTTGTGCTACTGCTGTGGGAGCTGGCGGCATGGATGGTGCTACATACACAGCGCTGTAACGACGCAGGTAACGACTCACAGGGTTGGCATCACCTCCCACAATGATGCGGCCATCCGATTGAAAAGCGATTGAGTTTCTACTCACGCCGAAATTGCCATCAAGGGCAGCATTGTTATTGAAGATGGTCTCTGCGACACCTGTAGAGGAATACCTCACTAAATTGCCGATGCCCGCCAGAATCTTGCCATCGCTTTGTACCGCTACTGCAGTGACGGTTCCTGAAATGTTTGCAAATCCAGAATCAATTTCTCCGGTGGCGAGATAGCGCCTTAGACCAAATGTGCCACCCACAAGAATCTTGCCATCTGGTTGCACTTCAATGGCATTCACAGTGGCGCCCGGGTTTGCGGCAAAACCGCTATCCACGAGGGTTCCTGCAACGTAGCGCTTCATACCAAATGCGCCGCCGACCAACACATATTCTGTTCCGCCAGCCGAGTAGACCTTCACTGCATTGACGACGCCACCAGGAGTTACCGATGCTTCCGACACACCGTTATCGCTGTAGCGAACAAGTGCATTCGATGTTGCGACGCCTGCAAAGATTTTGTTCGTGGTGGGGCTCACACTCAATGCCCGATGTGCATTGGGTTGACCAGAACCAAATGTTGTATCTCGTACTCCTGCGAGGGTGTAACGCATAAGTTGTGCCGTAGGCGATGTACCAGGCCCTCCCACAATCACATATTCAGTTCCGCCAATGTTCTGCAATGCAACTGCATCAAAGGCGCCACTACTCAAGATTGTTGTGGGCGTACCACTAGATGAATATCTCACAAAGCCCACATTGCGCGCGACGAAGATCTCACCAGTACTGGCCACCACGAGTCCCCGAGTCTCTCGGTCTGGAAGACTCGTTGGAAAAGTTGTATCTCGCATTCCTGCCTGAGTCGATGCAGATGCGATGCGCACACCCACGATCCCATCAATGGAGAAGACGAATGTCGACGTCAATAAAAGAGTTGCGGCACCCAGCGATACCAATCGCCTCAAGGCAGATTTCAGCCCCTGAACAGATGTTTTAATAGCCTCCATTATTTAAAGGAGGCTATCTATCTTCAGAAGAACTTAAAAGACCTAGGTAATGGTCACAGTATGCCACCGGCATTGAAGCGCCCTAGATCCTGGTTACCTCGAGTTCCCAGGAGGACGTCCCCTGATATGGATACCTATATATAGGTGTCCCAGCCATTCGACATCTAGATGTTGTGCGGCGTAGTACTCCCCTGCGAGATACCTCTCGCCTAGCCCCGAAAGAGCCCCAGCACTGCGTCCACCGAAATCTTGTCCCATTCGTCGAGATTCACTCGTTCAGGGTCCAGTTCGGCCATCACGCGGCTAGTGAATTGCCCCACTAACCAATATCCCGAAGCCATCACGTCAAGGTTCTTATTCACCCAGCCTTTGGCTTGAGCATCTGTGAGCACGCGTGCCAACTCCGACACGACTTCGGCGTTGATATCGACAACCGCTTGGGCAATGACCTCACTGCTTTGTGCCCTGCCCATCACACTGACGCGCGTAAGTCTCATGTCGTTGCGTGCAGGATCAAAAGAAAGGGCGAGAACTTTTCGAACTGCTTTCTCAAACTCATCTCGAGTATCGGCCAGGCTCACCGCTGCAGCAAACGGAAGAAGAACTTCGAAATAGCTTCGTCGGTACCGCACAATTTGAGCGGCCTCCACCAGGGCGGTTCGATTCTTAAAGAAGTGATACACCGATGGCTCACTCACTCCCACCATCTCGGCCACTTGTTGCAGGCGTAAACCGTCTTCTCCGGACTGATCAATGATTTCCACGGCCGCCGCAATAAGAAGTGAACGGGTGTCTTCCTTAGGCATATCGACAACATTAGAGACGCACAAGGGCAATGCATTTGAACATAAAAAGTAAGAACTATTTATTTAGTCATGCAGGAAGTTGCGTTGCGATTGCAAGAGTGAAACGACACATGCACGCACTATTGAAAATGCTCCCAAGAATGGCTGTGCCGATTGTTGACAACAAGCATTACACCGCAAATATCAACAACACAGGGGCAACTACCGCAATCAGGGCTGCGCCTCCTACGAACAACTGTGATGCACGACCACTGGAGTGAGTACCCATGATGTCGGGTGAGCGAGCCAGTATCCATACCAACACAATGAGCGGACCTGCCACGAGACCGTTAACTAGTGCACTCCAATACAGAGCTCGAACCGAGTTCACTCCTGCAAGGTTCATGAAGAGCCCCGCAATCATGGAAAATGCAATGACTCCGTAAAAAGCCTTGGCTTGGGTCAGTTTCAAACTCAGACCTTCGCGCCATCCGAAAGCTTCACTCAGGGCATACGCCGTGGATCCTGCCAGAACGGGCACTGATAACAATCCAGTTCCAATTATTCCCAAAGAGAAGAGCAACCCAGCTGAATCTCCTGCAAGTGGTCGCAACGCTTCTGCTGCCTGCTCCGCGGAAGAAATAGTGGCTGGCCCACGTGCCCCAAGCGTGGCACCTGTGGTCACCATGATGGCAAACATCACTGTGATGCCAGAAAACATTCCCATCGTGACATCACCACGCATTGCTTGCATGTGGCCCCTATCAGGAAAGCCAACCTCAAGAGCATCGCCGTTACCCCGCTCCTCCACCTCTTCTGATGTCTGCCAAAAGAAGAGATACGGAGAAATAGTCGTACCAAAGATGGCGATGATTGCACCTATGTGCTCTCGGGTGAACGACATCTGCGGCAACAACGTGTTCTTTGCAACTTCAATCCAATCCGCGTCAATAAAGAACAAAACCGCAATGTAGGAGATAACTGAAAAACTCAACCACTTCAGAACCTGCACATACTTCTGATAAGGAATGAAAACTTCGGTAAGGATAAGCACCGCAGTAAACAGAATGATCAAGACCTCAAACCGAATAGGCGTGAGTAGTTGCAGCGAGGCAGACATTGAACCCAGGTTCGCTCCGATGTTGAAGGTATTTGCAACAACTACACACAACACAGCAATCGAAAGAATCGACCGATGAAACCGCTCACGAATCAGAGCAGCAAGACCTCGACCAGTGACGAGACCCAAGCGAGCCGTTGACTCTTGAACTGCAATTGCAAAAGGAAGTGCTACCGGTGCTGCCCACAGCAAATTGAAACCAGTAGCTGCGCCTACCTGTGAATAGGTCCCAATTCCCGATGGATCATCATCGGCGATGCCAGTAACAATCCCGGGACCGAGTCTTCGAAAATAGCCGTGTGAACGCAGGCGACCACGATTGCCGTGATGCAGACGACGTTGCATATCGGGAGATTTTCTTAACCTAGTTTTGCTCTTCAACTCTTACCGTATGAAATATGTTTAATTCTCTTTTTCATCTTGAAATATCAATCTGGGAAAAAATTGCACGTGCTGCACTTGTGTATCTAATTTTGTTGTTTGCACTTCGCTTAGCGGGTAAACGCGAACTAAGCCAATTAAATGTCACGGATTTTGTTTTGCTCCTCATCTTGTCCAACGCAGTACAGAATGGAATTATCGGCCAAGATTCCACTATTTCCGGTGCATTTATCGGAGTTGGGACATTAATCACCATCAACTACGGTGCATCACTTGCAATTCAACGAAATAGCTACATACGACGAATTCTTGTGGGAACTTCTTCTGTAATCATCAAGGACGGTCAACTGGACATTCGTGCTCTCCGAAGAGAACGAATGTCTCATGAAGATATTGAGATGGCGATTGCTGAGGTAGGTGCGCGCAGTATCTCTGACGTAGAGCGATGTCTCCTGGAGCCAGATGGTCGACTTGCAATTACTTTGAAAGATGAACAATTACCTCTTCGTAAACTGCAAGCCATAAGCCTTCAACTTGACGAGTTAAAGATTGCTATCTCTAATCTGCACCGTTAGCCAGCCAAATCGCGTCGCTCAAATAATGCAACTGCGGCTACAAGGAAGAAAAAACCGATTCCACCAGCCCACAGAGTGTTCCATGGACTAGTGCCTTCGGATAGAGGTTGAGAGCCAATAGTCCATTGCATGGGGTTATACGGCATGGTTGCATCAATGAATGACACCAGTGGGCCCAATGAATACAGCACAAATGCTGCAATTGCACAAGCCATTGCGAGTCCTAATGCAATGGTGCGTTTTCCCTTCCATGCGCCTATAAAGATTGCGATACTCATCATCAGAAAACCGATGAGAAAAAGACTCAGCACTGCCGATGCATACGCATGAAGCGGAATGGAGAACTCTAGAGCACGTGATCCAATCACTAAGGCCAGAGCAAACAGGCCCAAGAGAACGCCAAGAGCCAACACTGACGCAGTAATCCGAGACACTAAGTAGCGACGTCGTGAAATGGGCAATGACAAGATGAGATCCGATGTGCCCATCTCTTCTTCTTCAGTTCCCACTCGTGCCCCCCAACTGCAGCCAAATCCCATGACAATAAATGGAACTGTGAACGACATCAGTTCAGCAGAGAGGTAACCCCGCTCCGATGTGTAATCCTCCATACGAAAGATTTGCTTAATGGCATCAGGAAAACTGTCGGTGAGTTTTGCCCAATCACTTGCCGAAGATCGAATAGTGGGATACACCCCTAACTGCACAGCCACAATTGCAACAATCCCTAGAGTCCAGCCGAGAATTCCCCTTCGATGCTGATGGAGAACACGAAAGATCAAAGTACTAACACTCATGGCTGTTACCAGTCTTCGTCAGAAATATCTCTTCAAGAGAAGGCTCTTGCGAAAAGACACTCTCAACATTGTTTTCCACGGCCACAGCCAAGAGAGGTGATTCGCTTCCTACCACGGTGCATGTCACCGCACATATTGCACCGCTTGTCTCGATCATGAGATGTTCAACGCCGGTAACACCTTTGAATAAGTCTTCGGTAACTGGATGGGAAAACTCCATGCGCAAAGTGCGTGAGATTCGAGATTTCAATGTGTTGACATCGTCATCGATGACAACACGACCATTCATCAAGATCACCACTCGGTCCGCAAGCTCATCTACTTCGTGCATCACATGCGAGGAGAGAACAACGGCAACGCCCTTGTCGCGTTCTTCTCTTACGATGTCCTCAAAGACCCGTTGATTCATCGGGTCAAGACCAGAGGTGGGCTCATCAAGAATCAATAGATCCGGCGAATGCATGAGCGCCTGCACCACACCCACCTTCTGCTTGTTTCCCTTGGACAACCCGCCGATAACGGCATGCGGGGACAACTCCAGGCGTTCCATCAGTTCCTGCATTCGGGGGCGGCAATCTGCCCGGCGCATGTGAGACAGGAATCCGAGAAACCCCTCCACCGTCATCTGGGGGTACAGACCCAAAGTCCCCGGGAGATACCCCACTCGTGACCGATACTCCACTCCACCTTTGATGATGGGGACTCCAAAGACTTCAATCGAACCTCGAGTGGGCCGGATGAGGCCCATCACCATCCGCATGACCGTGGTCTTTCCCGACCCGTTCGGCCCCAAAAGGCCCATAATTTGCCCTGGAAACACCAGAAAACTGGCCTCGGATACCCCCATGGCCTTGCCGTAACTCTTGGCGACGTGCTGGACCGATACTGCGGGGTCAGAAAAAGACACCATATAAAAGGTGAGGCTATAAACCCATCTTGGCTACGGGTCCTTTCTCCTACCGAAAGTGAGATGCATACCTCATTGGCCACCCCGGACAGCCTTAGGGCGATTGGAGAAAAACCACTAACCTTCTAGAACTTGGTTTCCACAGGGGTGGAGCGCACAACGCATGAGGCTAGGAAACAGAATTCAATGAGACGTGTGAAAAAGGGCGAGTTGATTCTTGGCGCGATAGCTGGACTGACATTGATGTTCATGGGGTCATCCCCTGCGCAGGCCGCTGAAACAAACGAGACAAACATCATCGTCACCGTGATCGAGGAAAAACTTACCGACGGTGAAATTGAGAGAATTCCTGTGGAAGGCGTCACAGTTACTGCCACAGGAGCTTCCGGAGTAGTCACAGGCATCACCGGCGACGATGGAGTGATTTCTCTTGCAGTCATCAGAACTGGTGAATACAAAGTTGCTATCGATGTTGCATCGTTGCCCGATGGCATTACGCCGCAATCAAATCGCCCGACTGAATTAACCATCAACTTTGACACGGGCGCCACCATTGGATCTGGCGAACGAAAAGTATCGCTGTTTGTGGGTGACGACAGAGTAAGCGGTTCAGGCCGTTGGGAACAACTGCCGCAAACTCTTGTAAACGGAATCAAACTGAGTTTGATCATCGCAATGTGTGCTGTGGGACTGTCCCTTATTTATGGCACCACTGGACTTACCAACTTTGCCCATGGCGAAATTGTCACCATTGGTGCTCTAGCCGCATTCTGGTTGAACAAATACGGTTTTGGTCTTCATCTTCTTCTTGCGGCTCCATTCGGAATTGCTGCATCCGCCCTTGCCTCCGGGCTATTTGAGCGGCAAGTGTGGCGACCATTGCGTCGCCGTGGCACAAGCCTGACTTCGATGATGATCATCTCTATTGGTGTGGCCATCTCGGTGCGCTACATCTACTTGTTCTTCTTTGGTGGACGTAACCGTCGCTACAACGAGTTTGTCGGGACGCCAGAGATTGACTTTGGACCTTTTGGCATTACGCCGCGAGACCTTGGCATCATGATCATTTCTGCTGTGACTGCAATTGGCCTGGCGCTTTTCTTATCGAGAGCCAAACTCGGCAAAGCCATTCGCGCGGTATCAGATAACCCCGACCTTGCTTCTGCAACCGGAATCAACACCGATCGCATCATCTTGGTTGTGTGGCTCATTGGCGGCTCATTGGCTGGCATGGGCGGATTGATGTTGGGAGCCAGCACAGGTGTGCAATGGGACATGGGTAACATCATCTTGTTATTGATGTTTGCGGCAATCACGGTGGGCGGTTTAGGGAACCCCTACGGAGCATTGCTTGGATCTTTTGTGGTGGGAATGTTCACAGAATTGTGGACCTGGATTTTCCCGAATGTTGTGGAACTGAAAACACTCGGAGCTCTTTTGGCCTTGGTGCTCGTTCTTCTTGTTCGCCCACAAGGACTTCTCGGACGTAAGGAGCGCATCGGATGAGTTGGGATCTCATACTTTCAAACTCGTTGTATACCGCAGTCAGCGCGAACGCTATTGCCTACATGTTGGTGGCCCTTGGCCTTAACGTGCACTTTGGATACACCGGTTTGTTGAACTTTGGTCAAGCAGGCTTTGCCGCTATCGGTGCGTATTCGTTGAGTATTCCCATTAGCCGTTACGACTGGCCGTGGCCATTTGCTTTGGCATTGTTATTGGTTTCATCCATTCTTTTGGCACTTCTCCTGGGTATTCCCACATTGCGCCTTCGCGCGGATTATCTGGCAATTGTCACCATTGCTATTGCCGAAATCATTCGATTGTTCTTGAACTCTGTGCGCTTCACATGGCTCACTGGCGGCAACGATGGCTTGCAGGGATTCACGCGTTGGATGGAAAATCTCAATCCTTTCCCAGAAAATGGTGTCACTCTCTGGGCGCAAAAAGTTGACGGCTATCGCTTGTGGCTCATGTTGAGTGGATGGGTTCTTCTCACCATCGTTGCAACTGGGGTGTACTTGTTGATGCGCAGCCCTTGGGGCCGCGTGTTAAAGAGCATTCGTGAAGATGAAGATGCTGCACGCAGCCTCGGGAAGAACGTATTTGCCTACAAAATGCAAAGCCTGATGCTGGGTGGATTCATTGGATCACTCGGCGGTATGTGGCTGGTACTCGATAAGCAATCCTCACAACCACAGGACTTCTCCACCACATTCACGTTCTTTGCCTACACCATCATCATCTTGGGTGGTGTGGCTCGTGCAAAGGGCCCCATCATCGGCACAATGATCTTCTTGTTCCTCATTCAGTTCGTGGATATCACCTTGCAACAGGCAACAAGAACCACACCTACCGACCCCACACCATTGCTTCCCACTTGGCTAGTAGATCAGAACAACTTCTCGCAGGTGAGATTCATTGTGGCCGGTCTTGTACTCGCCATCTTGGTGGTAGTTCGCCCGCAAGGAATCTTTGGTGACAAGAGAGAGCAGGCCTTCGATGTCCGCTAATGCAGTGAATTACGAACCCGTTCCGGGATCAGCAAAAGACGATGCCATTCTCGTGGTGGATTCAGTACGTCGCGCTTTCGGCGGTCTAGTGGCCGTAGATGTGGCACACGTTGAAGTGCCACGCAACAAGATCACCGCACTCATCGGACCTAACGGTGCAGGCAAGACCACTTTCTTCAACCTGCTCACCGGCTTTGATACTCCTGATACGGGAGACTGTGTCTTCAATGGCAACTCCATGAATGGCATCCCTGCCCACAAGGTTGCACGCAGCGGAATGATTCGCACATTCCAGCTCACCAAAGCGCTCTCGCGTATGTCAGTGATTGAGAACATGCGCCTTGGAGCCGCGGATCAAAAAGGTGAGAGTTTCTGGCGCGGCGTTTTTTCACCGCTGTGGCGCACACAAGAAGCTGCAATTACCACCAAGGCAGAAGAGCTCTTGGCTCGCTTCAACTTGGCGCACATGCGCGATGAACTCGCCGGCGGACTCTCTGGTGGCCAACGCAAGCTTTTGGAGATGGCCCGTGCACTTATGGCAGAACCAGAAATGGTGATGTTGGATGAACCCATGGCTGGTGTAAACCCTGCATTGAAGCAAAGCTTGCTGGAACACATCAAGGCACTTCGCACAGAAGGACGCACGGTGCTATTCGTGGAACACGACATGGACATGGTGCGTGAGATCAGCGACTGGGTCATCGTGATGGCAGAAGGTCGCATCATCGCAGAGGGAACACCCGACGACATTGGGTCCAACCAAGCAGTGGTGGACGCATACCTCGGAACACACCACGACGTTGACTTGGGAGGTCCACAATGAGTGCAAATGTCATTGACGTAGAAAACGTGGTGGCGGGCTACACACCCGAAGTAAACATTTTGAATGGTTGCAACCTCACGGTTGCGCCAGGTGAGTTCGTGGGCATCATCGGACCAAACGGTGCGGGCAAGTCCACCTTGCTTAAGGCAGTTCTTGGCCTGGTCAATATTCGTTCTGGACAAGTGCTTCTCAATGGTGACGAGATCACTGGCAAGAAGCCCTATGAGTTGGTGGCACGTGGTGTGGGCTTTGTCCCACAAACCAACAACGTGTTCCCCAGCCTTACGGTGCGCGAGAACTTAGAGATGGGCTGCTTTTTGCGCTCTGAACTTCTTGATGAACGACTTGCCTACGCAGTAGAACTCTTCCCTCGCCTTGGAGAGCGGCTCGATCAGCGATGTGGATCGCTCTCTGGTGGTGAACGACAGATGGTGGCCATGGGTCGCGCACTCATGTTGAAGCCCACTGTGTTGTTGCTCGATGAGCCCTCTGCGGGTTTGTCTCCTGCGCTCCAGGATCAAGTGTTCATTCAGTGCAAGGCCATCAACGCAACTGGTGTTGCCATCTTGATGGTGGAACAAAATGCCAACCGTTGTTTGCAAGTAGTTGATCGTGGTTACGTGTTAGATCAAGGCCAGAACGCCTACACAGGCTCTGGACGCGAATTGCTCAAAGACCCCAAGGTCATCGAGCTCTACCTCGGCACACTCGCCAAACAGCACTAGTCAATTTCGTTCGCTGAGCGTTGCGCCCGAACAACTTGATACAGGAAAAAAAAGAAGGGCCCCGGGCATGTGCCCGGGGCCCTTCCTAGTTTTTATGGATTACTTTCCAGCAGTGAAGTTTTCACCGAGGGCGTTACCCATGTTGCCGTCACAGCCATAGACCTTGACGTCTTGAGGACCAACACCCTTTTCCACCATGGTGGCAAGGATCTTTGATGTCTCGTCGAATCCGATGATTGCGATTGCATCAGGGCCAGCAGCCTTGATTGCATCTACTTCAGCATCGAATGCAGTTGCCTTCTCGTCGTAAATCTTTTCGATAACAACTTCGACGCCAGCGGCTTCGAGGCTCTTCTTCAAGTCCTCTGCGAGGCCTGTTCCGTAAGCGTCATTACGTGCGATGATTGCCACTTTCGAAGCACCATCGGAAGCAATAACGTCTGCGAGAACTGCACCCTGGAGGATGTCAGAAGGAGCTGCACGGAAGTACAGACCCTTGTCATCGTATGTAGACAAACGCTTTGATGTGTTTGCAGGTGAGAACTGAACAACTCCAGCTGCTGTGATCTTGTCGATCACAGTCAATGACACACCAGATGATGCTGCACCGATGATTGCGTCAACGTTCTGCGAAAGCTGAGCGTCAACTGTCTTCGAAGCAGTGTCTGTGGTGGTGTCACCAGAGTCACCCTTGATTCCCACTACGTCCTTACCCAAGGCTCCACCTGCAGCATTGATGTCTGCAATTGCGAGGTCAAAACCTGCAAATTCGGGTGGTCCGAGGAATGCGAGTGAGCCGGTCTGCGGAAGGATTGAACCAATCTTCAGCTCGCCATCTCCTGCGCGTGTTCCCACGACGGGTACTTGGTCGACGTCGGCATCAGCTGGTGCTGCTGCCTCAACAAATGTGGTCTTTGAGTCATCGATGCGGTTGTCCTCACCGAAAACTTGTACGCCGTACGAAGCCTGTGTTGGCTCTCCGTTACCGGAGAACTCGAGTGGGCCAGAAACACCGTCATAGTCGATGTCTGTGCCAGCCTTGACGAGTTCCAAACAGCCTGCATAGTCGGTGCACTTTTCGCCACCGCGTGTTACGCCATTGATTTCGCTTGCGAATTCAATGCCGTCTGTCTTTGCAACTTCAACAGCAAGTGCGATAACTACGACAGCGTCGTATGTCTCTGCTGCGTAGCTGTAGTCCTCAAGTGCAGGATCAATCTCTAGGAGACGGCCCTTGAACTCATCAGACAACGCCACAAGCGGAAGGGTTCCCTTCATGCCTGCAAGCTCGCCACCAGATGCTGGTGCCTCGCCACTGTCGTCGCTGCCGCCACATGCCGCAGCAACAAGGCTGAGGCTGACGGCGAGTGCCGCAATGCGGCGCCCTGTTAATTTCTGCATGTATTTCTCCCCGCAGATTGGAATTTAGGCCCGGTTGGACCCAATTTGGATAAGTGCTCAAGCATAGGCAGGCAATGAGTAGGTATACAACAACCCCGAACCTCAATAATTCGGATGAAATAAGGCGATACCCAGTAGTAGAACCAGGCCAGAGGGCTCTGGCTAGGCCAAGCGGCGGAATAGACCGTCCAAGATGTAGCCAATGCAGCCAATGAGCAAAACATTGCCTCCGAGGGCTGCATAATCCAGCTGGTCACGGGCGTTTAACACGGCAAATCCAAGCCCGGAGTCGACCCCCAACATCTCTGCGGGAACCAGAACCACCCATGCCACACCCAAGGCGAGCCGAAGGGCCGTGAGCACATGGGCCCTCACCCCAGGCACCACGACAGACCGAATGACCTCTCGAGGCTGTGCCCCCAGTGAGCGGGCCACATCCCGCCAACCTGGATCGAGAGCCTTCACCCCTGCCGCTGACCCCAAAGCCATGGGCCACACTGCGGTGATTGCAATGAGAAACACCACCGGAGCAGTTCCCACACCGAAGGCAACAATCACCATCGGTGCCCATGCCAATGGCGAGATCATTCGCAAGAAGTTCACTATGGGTGTACTTGCTTCCTCAACTCTTTTGAAAGTGCCCAGCAGAATTCCCAGCGGCACGCCCACCACCACCGCAATCAACAGCCCCAACAACAATCGAGTGAGTGAAGTTTGGATATTGCTCCAACCCGTTGACGAACTCAACGTGTCGATGAGCGATGGCACCGCATCAAACGGTCCGATCTGCGAGAGAACGGGGTTAGTGGACCAGATAGTGGCAGTCAACAACCACCACAGCCCCACCGCACACACCACCGTTGCAGCACGCAGAAGCGAACGTTGCAACATTATGGAGCGATTGTCTCAACGCGTTCAAAGGACGCCAACTTGAATTTTCCAAGTCCGCCATTTTTTTCAATGGCGCTCTTTGCTAATCCTTCTGCGACCAATTCCTGATGCGCTTTTGCATCGTCGATGTTCGCTAAGAAAGCAGTGTCTCCCACAATGCGAGTCTCGCGCAATGCGGCAACCAATTCTGTGGTGTAGGACGGGAATGCATATGGCTGGAAACCAATGCGATCAGAATTCCAGTCCGAATTCTGGATAGCTCCATTTTGCAGATACTCATCTGTGCCGTAGTGCGTGAGTGCGCGCTCGATGGCAGGCAATGGCTGTGGCAAGTACTTACCATCAGAGAGTTGTTGTGCTGCAGTCTTTCGATCCTGGGCAATAGCTAGTTGTGATGCGGCCAGAGCATTAACGAGACCCTGTGCTGCTTGTGGCTTATTGGTCACGAAATCTTCAGACACGACGGTCACGCAGCATGCATGATCACGCCACACATCGCCGGTAAAGCGCAAGACTTTTCCAGCTCCAGTTGTTTCTGCCAAAGCATTAAATGGGTCAGCCACGATAAATCCGGCAATGGACTTTGACGCAAGTGCCGGCACCATGTCAGATGGGGGAAGCACTACCAATTTCGTTGTGCGATCGGCTGCCGAAGGATCTCCTTCAAGAATGGGCTCGAGATTGTTCGCACGAAGAATCTTTTGCAACACCACGTTGTGGATACTCCACCAGAATGGAATCGCCACTGTTTGTCCTGCAAGATCTTCTACTGAGTTAATGGATTCAGCAACTGTGAGCGCAGAACCATTGGTGTGATTCCATGCAACAACCTTGAGAGGAATCTCTGCACCAAAACGCAACTGCATCGCCAATGGCATCAACATGTGCACAACGTCGAGTGAATTAGCTTGGAACGCTTCCACGAGATCTGCCCATGAGCGGAACAGTGTGGGTGACGAAGGCGTGAATCCTTCTGACTTCAATGAACCATTTGCATGCGCTACGAGAAGTGGTGATGCATCGGTGATGGGCAAGTACCCAATACGAAGATCGCCAAAGTTCAATGTTGCGGGATCAACTGTGGTGGCAGGCGATGAACCAGAATCACCGCATGCAGCCAAGATGGAGCTTCCTGTGGCAACAGCTAAACCTGCTGTGCCTGCAATTTTGAGAAAGTTACGACGGTTAGGGAGTGTGGACATGATGTTCCTTTGCAGTATTGAGTTAGTGAGATTTTTGGTTACGCGGTGAGAGTGGAAGCGACATCAAAAAAACATCGTTCAATCTCTTCACGGACCGCACTTTGTGGAATGTGATCGCGATGACGAACATCAGACGACCACACTGGCAAATCCCCGGAATCATCGGTGAGAAGTGCGATTCTGTCGGCGACATACAACGCCTCCGACAAATCATGAGTGACTAGCACCACGGTGGGTGCGAGATCGGCGCGATGTTCAACTAACCATTCTTGAAGAGATGATCGAGTGGCGACATCGAGCGCAGAGAAGGGTTCATCGAGAAGCAGAACATCAGGCCGGCTAGTAACGGCACGTGCAATTCCTACACGTTGCTGTTGTCCACCAGAGAGTTCATGAGGCTTGCGAAGTGCGTATTCCTCAATATCGAGAGATGCCAAGACCTCTCGCGCGATTGCACGACGTGCTGATTTCTTTTTCGTATACGCGGGATGAGAGCGATAGCTCAGGCTCAATGCCACGTTGTCGAGTGCAGTCAGCCAAGGAAACAAACGCGGCGACTGAAACACCGTTGCAGTGCGTAGTTCGCCATGTGCGCCCTGGGCGCGCTGAATCTCGCCATGTGTATAAGGAATGAGTCCACCGATTGCATTGATCAGCGTGCTTTTGCCCGTGCCGCTTTTTCCTACAAGTGCAAGAATTTCGCCTTGATGAATTGACAGCGAGATTTCACGAAGGACCTGCACAGCGGGGTTACCCAGTGCGACCGAGAGATTATTTACTTGGATTGCTGGAGTTCCCATTGCAACTGCGCTTCTGTGGGTGATTGAACTGGAAGAAAAAGGCCCTCGCGTACACGGCGGGAGGTCTGACTGGCTGCTTCGAAACTGCGGCCGCCACATACTGCAAGCTCCAACTGTGTTGCCGATACTGCAATATGTCCGGCTTCAAGTCGAAGACGTACTGGATTCAATGGCACTTCGCCATCACGCTGGCCCAACCAGATGGTCAGAGCTTCAAGTCGGTGGCACAAGCGAGCGAGTTCGTCACGCTGCGAGGAAACCCTCTCGCCCAATGATTGAGCAACGCCACGCAACTCACGAATTGC
>WLGS01000020.1 GCA_009703125.1 Actinomycetota bacterium | reverse complement strand
TATCAGCGACGGTCGAGGGCGACTCGTTACTCTCGGGCGAAGACTCAGCAGTTAAAGGCATGGCCTTTTCCGGACGCATAGGTGGTGAGGGTTCCGTATCCACCTCTCCGAATCCTCCAGTGAGATCCTTTTGCACGGCCTTGAACTCAGCAATCGGCTCTTTGAATGTTTCAGTCAACTCTTTCTCAAGTCCCCTCGCGGCGCGTCGGATATCGCCGTAAATGCGAGCAACCGTTCGAATGACTCCAGGTAGACGTTCGGGACCAAGAACAACTAGTCCAGCCACAAGCAAGAAGACGATCTCGCTGCCAGAGAGGTTGAACACAGTCCCATCCTAGTTGTGCCCTCTATCCTTCGGGCGTGGCTCAACAGCAGATTCCCGCACTCCTAGAACATCCCATTGCTTTTGCGCACCGCGGTGCTCGTGCCCATGCTCCTGAAAATACCCTCGAAGCATTTCAATTAGCGATTCGTCTCGGGGCAAACGGACTAGAGACCGACGCATGGATAACCAAAGACCACGAAGTTGTTCTGGACCACGACGGCACAGTGCGAGTGCGGGGTTTTCGACGACCCATGGCTGAACTCAATCGCTCTCAACTCCCTAGCCACATACCCACATTGGCTGAGTTGTGGCAATCATGTGGGATGTCGCATGACCTCAGCGTGGACATCAAAGATGATGCAGCCACCGATGTGCTCGTACGTGTCGCACAAGAATCACGATTTGATCTTCGAAAACTTTGGGTGTGTCACCATCGGCATGACGAGGTTCTTTCTATTCGTAAACGACACGAAGAGATTCGAGTCGTGGACTCCACCAGATTGAATCGACTGAAGAATGGATTGGAAATGCGTTCTTCTGAGAATGCTCAAGCGGGAGTCGATGCAATCAACATGCATTTCACAGATTGGACCGGAGGATCGGTCACTTTGGCACATCGATTTGGGGTGCTCGCATTCGGATGGGATATTCAATTTGCTCATCAACTAGAGAACTCGCTCAAGATGGGGCTCGATGCGGTGTATAGCGACCATGTAGACCGCATGGTGGACACATACCGCGATTACTACGGTAGAACTCCTCAGACAATCACAAGCTGAGGAACATCTAGAGCCAGCGCAAGCTGCCCAGTGGCCACACCACCGCGAATGCACGCCCTATGACAAGTTTCTTGGGGATGGGCCCGAAGCTGCGACTATCAAACGACTCGGCACGATTGTCGCCCATCACAAAAAGTTGATCATCAGGAACAGTGAGAGACGGCATGTCGACAACGCGACACCGAGAGTTCAAATCCTCTCCCTCGACTGTGGCACCTAAGTAGGGTTCCTCCACTACAACACCGTTCACCCATACTTCGCATTTCTTAATTTGAATGCTGTCGCCGCCAACTGCAATGACCCTCTTGATGAGATCATCATGTTCCACTACCCCACCAGAGGTTGTGACACGATCGAACACAATGACGTCTCCGTGATTGATGTCGTGAAGTCGGTAACTCAATTTGTTGACAAGCACGCGATCGTCCTGAAACAACGAAGTTTCCATAGATGGACCGCTGATGTAGAACTGCTGCAAAACAAAGACCCGCACCAACATTGCAGCGCCCAAGGCAATGACAATGACAAAAATCCAATCTCGAAAGATCTTTGAGGCTGAAGGTGACTCTTCCTCGAGGTCTAGGAGTTCATCTTCATGCATGCTTCAAAACTAGTTCCTAGGAACTCAGAATTGGTTACATGGCATCAATCAACTGGTCCACGCGTTCATCCTGATACTTAAAAGGATCGTTGCATACCACCGTGCGCTGGGATTGGTCGTTGATCTTCAGATGTACCCAATCCACGGTGTATTCACGCTGTTTTTCTTTCGCTGCGGTTATAAATCGACCTCGTAGATGGGCGCGAGTCGTGCGAGGGGCGCTGTGTGTAGCGAGATCTACATCCTCTTTAGAGACAAATGTGCGCATGATGCCGTTGTTCTCCAAGGAGAAAAAGAGACCTCGATGTGGATTGATGTCGTGATATTGAAGATCAATCATCTGTGCCTCTGGGCTAGAAAGTGTCTTTCCGTGACGGTCTTCGTAGCGACGCAAAAGATGCAACTTGGCCACCCAATCCAGCCGATCACTCAATGCCATGGGATTGTGTTCGAGAAGTTGTAGTGATTCCTCCCACATGGAGAGTGCCTGATTTTCTTCATCGCCGAAGCCATGCTCATCTCGATAGTCGAGGGCACGACTCAAAAGATATTTCTGAATATCCAGCGCACTCATCTCTTTGCCGTTCGCTAGTCGTATCGGGTGACGGCACGTGATATCGCTGGAAACTTCGCGAATCGCCCTAATAGGGTTTTCCAATGTGAGGTCGCGGAGAGTAAACCCCGGCGTCTCGAGCATCTTGAGTACGCATGCAGCAGAGCCCACCTTGAGGAAGGTGGCATATTGCGACATGTTTGAATCCCCCACAATCACATGAAGGCGTCGATACATCTCGGCATCAGCATGGGGTTCATCACGGGTGTTGATGATGGGGCGAGAACGGGTTGTGGCTGAGGAAACATCTTCCCAAATGTGTTCAGCGCGTTGAGAGAGAGAAAATGATTGACCTCGTGATGTGGAAAGTATTTTTCCTGCTCCAGCGAAAATCTGTCGAGTAACAAGAAACGGAATGAATACATCCAAATAATCATTTGACTCTTCAGCGCGAGCGACAAGAAAGTTTTCATGACAGCCGTAACTATTGCCGGCTGAGTCTGTGTTGTTCTTAAAGATGGAGATGTTTCCCCTAATTCCTTCATCGCGCAGTCTTGCTTCTGCGTTGACCACTAGATCGTAAATGATCTGGTCACCTGCTCTGTCATAACGCACGACATCCCATATGGAGTCACATTCCGGTGAAGCAAATTCGGGATGAGAGCCCACATCCAGATACAGGCGGCCACCATTTTCTAGAAATACATTGGAACTGCGTCCCCACGCGACCACACTGCGAAACAAGTATCGGGCGGTTTCATCAGGAGTCAACCGCCTTTGACCCCGGAGAGTACATGTGATGCCGTATTCGGTCTCTAATCCGAATATTCGACGATCCATGTTGTTTAGCCCTTCAACAGTCTTTCGACCTCTTCATCAGGGATTCTTGCAAAGCAGCGCCGTTCATCGCCGCGTCGCAACACTGCTACTTCTAGATCGTCGCAGCGAAGAGTTCTATCTGGGCCAGACAGTGCACTTGTAGCCAAGGACATTGCAGTCGAGAGATCTGCGTTTGGATTCACATTGGACTGTAGGCGTGATGCAATTGCATCAGTATCACCACCAAGAATGCAAGAGGCTGTCTCATCAATGACTGTGCCGTCATAGGTGATGTGAAAGAGTCGATCCTGGGTTGCGTCATAACCCACTTCGGCAATAAGTATTTCCACCTCGAGCGGTTTTGACTCGTGTGTGAATGCTTGTCCCATGATCTGTGCATATTGATTTGCCAAACCGCGCCCTTGTACATCACGGCGTGAGAATTGATAACCCGTGAGGTCAGCGGCTCGCACGCCGGCTTGGCGAAGCTGGTCAAATTCGTTGTATTTCCCCACACCGGCGAATGCAATGCGATCGTAAATCTCAGAAATCTTTCGCAAGTTACTCGACGGGTTTTCCGCTACCAAGACGATGCCTTCTTGATACTGAAGGGCAATCAAAGCCCGACCGCGCGCGATTCCTTTACGAGCGAAGTCAGCCTTCTCTTTCATCATCTGTTCTGGTGGAACATAAAAAGGCATACTCATCGCGCACGCACCTCTTGAGCTAGCCGTTCAAATATCTCACCAAGAGAGTCGTCACTGGACTTCACCCAGCCGTCGGCTGTGATGGTGGCGATAATCGGGTACACGCCCCTCAGTACGTCGGGTCCGCCTGTTGCTGCATCTGCTTCTGCGGCTTCCCAAAGGGAACGGCAGGCCAATTCAATTGCCTCAGCAGCACTCATCTCGCGCTTCCATCCCACCTTCACCACGGTTCCCGCATGCATACCGCCGCTACCAATCGTGACAAATTCTCGTTCTTCGTATCTGCCGCCGGTTGCGTCGTAGGCCCAGATGCGACCTTCTTGATTGTCGGTATCGAAACCGGCAAAAAGTGGCATCACAATCATGCCTTGCATTGCTGCAGGAAGATTGTTCCTCACCATCATGGACAATTGGTTTGCCTTACCTTCGAGCGAAAGAGGCCTACCTTCCATTTTTTCGTAGTGCTCTAACTGAAGAGCGAAAAGTTTGATCATGTCCATTGCGGGGCCAGCAGCACCAGAGATGGCCACTGCACTATGGCGATCGGTTTGAACAACCTTTTCCATGTCGCGATGGCTGATCCAGTTGCCAGAGGTCGCACGACGATCGCCCGCCACGACAACTCCTGAGTTGAATTTCAGAGCAACACATGTGGTCGCATGTGGTACACCAAGAGATTCACTCCATGTTTCAGGAAAAGTGGATAAACCCGCACGCTTCACAAGTTCTACAAAATTTGCACCAGGATCTTGTTGGGGTGAAAAAAAAGGCATTGTCATCTTTTACTCCCCTCCCTTTTGGACGTAATTCTTGACAAACTCTTCAGCATTTTGTTCGAGAACTTCATCAATCTGATCCAAGATTCCATCTAGGGCATCCACAAGGTCTGAGGCGCTTTGTGGCTCATCTAATTCCACAACTGACTCGGCCTGAACTTCTTTCGAGGACGACTTCGACTGGCGAATGCTTTCACTCATGGCTCATACAGTACCGACTAGACACACGGACGGCTCACCAGCCCGGGTCGTCAATAACTTGCTCCACATCATCACCTAGGCGTCGAAGCAAGTCTGAAACTGACGTGCATTCATCGAACAGACGTCCCACATGCCTTTGAGTTCCCTTCAAGGGATCCATCATTGGGATTCGCTGTAGAGTCGGCTCGCCCACATCAAAGACCACGCTGTCCCAGTTGGCCGAAGAGACTGACTGCGGCCAAGTGCTGATGCACTTACCTCGGAAAAATGCACGAGTGTCAACCGGAGGCTCACTCATTGCGTGGGTGACATCATCAGGATTACACATTGTTTGACATTTGAGTTTTGAGAACAAGCCACGTGTCGCATCCATCTCGTGATATTGCAAATCGATTGCTCTCAGTCGAGGATGGTCGATTGAGAGATCATCACGCACGCGCATGGCCTCAATGATTCGCCGTTTTGCTATCCAATCAATGATGTCAGCGAGTGACTCGGGATTGGTACTGAGTTTGGAGAGGACATCACCCCACAGCGCAATGACCTCCTGGGAATCGCCACCGAGTGGATCTGTATCCAAATCCTCCACATATTTCGATGCTTGTTGCAATAACTCGACTTGTATCTCGAGTGCGGTTTTGTAGGAACCATCACCCATGTGAAGTTGATGCTGCAGACTTGGGTCGTGACTTACTCTTCGAATTTCGGTGACAGGGTCGTGAATGACGAGAGAATCGGGAAACACTCCATCTTCGATCATGCTCAACACAATGGCGGTGCTGCCTAATTTCAAAAATGTTGCGACCTCTGACATGTTCGCATCGCCCACAATCACATGCAGTCGTCGCCATTGCGCGGGATCACAGTGTGGTTCATCACGTGTATTCACTATCGGTCGACGCACGGTTGTCTCGAGCCCCACAGGTTCTTCGAAAAAATCGGCGCGCTGTGAGATCTGATACGCCACTCTTGGTTCACCTTCGCGGGGCTGTTCAACTCCTACTTTGCCCGCACCAGTGAAAATCTGTCGGGTGACGAAATGTGTGGTGATAAAAGTAGATAACGCACCAAAAGGTGTGTCGCGTGATACGAGGTAATTCTCATGGCATCCATAACTATTTCCTTTGCCGTCAGAATTGTTCTTGTACAGACGCATCTCCACGCCCGAGGGCAGACGGGAATTCGCACGTGACAATGAGTGACGAATGATTTCCTCTGATGCGCGGTCATACAGCACGACGTCACGGATACGACGACACTCAGGTGTAGATATTTCGGGATGTGCATGATCTACGTAAAAGCGCGAGCCGTTGGATAGAACTGAGTTCGCCATCAGCATTTCAACTTCAGGATATTCAGCGGCTGGATTCCAACCGGATCGCGCATCCATGTCAGGTCTTTCATGGGCGAAGTCCCATGCGCGGAGAGACAGGCCGTCATCTGTGTACGCATTAACCAATAGTGACGATGCGGTCATGGGGGTCATCTCCATGCCCGTGACGAGAATTCCGTACTCGGTTTCGATGCCGCAAATTTTCTCGGTGGCCATATGAGATGTCGTCTACAGGTATTGACCAGAGACCGTGCGCTCAATGGCCTTTGCACCACGTGTTGCATCGGATGTGGATTGAGTGGCATTGATAGTGCGGATAAACACAATCCGTTCGCCCTTCTTGCCCGAAATCCGCGCCCAGTCATCGGGATTTGTGGTGTTGGGAAGATCGTCATTCTCGGAGAACTCATCGCGCACTGCCTGCATGAGATCACTGGTAGTTAGCCCTCGAGAACCTCCTGCAATCACGCGTTTGATGGCGCTTTTCTTTGCACGTCGCACAATGTTTTCTATCATGGCTCCGCTAGCAAAATCCTTGTAGTACAGAACTTCCTTATCGCCATTTTGATAAGTGACTTCTAAAAACTCATTCTCGGGTGTGACAGCGAACATGTTTTGCACCACTTGGTCCACCATGTTGGTGATTGCAGCTGCTGCAGAACCTTGAGCAAGGCCAATCTCATGTGCGTCAATGGGAATATCGTTGTCGACGTACATCGACATGATGTGGCGTGCGCCGTCTTCATTTGGTCGTTCAATCTTGATTTTCACGTCG
Organism: Actinomycetota bacterium; assembly: GCA_009703125.1. Taxonomy (GTDB): domain Bacteria; phylum Actinomycetota; class Acidimicrobiia; order Acidimicrobiales; family Ilumatobacteraceae; genus UBA2093. The sequence goes on along the minus strand of WLGS01000020.1, from coordinate 15,676 downwards.
AGCCGACCGGGTCGAAGAATGGCTGGATCAATCAGATCTTCGCGGTTGGTTGCTCCAATCACGATGACATTGCTGAGTTGTTCGACGCCATCTAGTTCAGCAAGAAGTTGCGGAACAATCGTGGACTCCATGTCAGATGAAATCCCCGTTCCTCGCGCCCGAAACATTGAGTCCATTTCGTCAAAGAAGACAATGACAGGCCAACCCTCTGCACTCTTTTCGCGCGCGCGTTGAAAAACCAAACGAATGTGACGTTCTGTCTCGCCCACATATTTGTTGAGAAGCTCAGGGCCTTTGATGTTAAAGAAATACGAACGGCTCTTATCTGCTCCGGCCGTTACTGCAACCTTTTTGGCCAAACTGTTGGCCACTGCCTTGGCGATGAGAGTCTTTCCACATCCAGGCGGACCGTAGAGAAGGATGCCTTTTGGAGCTTGGAGTCGATATTCGCCGAACAACTCTTGATGTAGGAATGGCAACTCCACTGCATCAGCGATGAGTTCAATCTGAGTATCCAGGCCACCGATGTTTTCATAGGAGACATCGGGTACTTCTTCCAGAAGTAAATCTTCGACCTCGGGTTGGGCCAGTCTTTCAAGAAGCAATAAAGAGCGATGATCTAACCGGTAGATATCTCCAGGTCGTATCAGAGTTCCACGAAGTGTGTCACTGAGTTCCACCACTTTGTCTTCATCGCCGCGCACTGACACCACCACGCGAAAACCGTCATCAAGGACATCTTTGACAGTGACGACTTCGCCCACAGATTCGCTGCGCCGCACCAACACAATATTGAAGTTGTCATTGAGTAGAACTTCGGCTCCCCGCTGGAGTTCATCTGGGTTAATGCTGGGTAGTGCATTGACCCGCAATTTTCTTCCGTTGGCCAGGACATCAAAAGTGTGGTCATCGTTAAAGTCCAGCAAGACGCCATAACCTGACGGAGGTGCGGACAACAAGGAGACTTGGTCGCGCAGCTGCTCTACGTCGTCTTTCATGGTGCGCAAGGCTGTCGCAAGACGATCTCGCTGTGTCTCGCTACGTGAGAGTTGGTCGGTGACTGTGAGAAGTTTGGCCTCCAGCGACCTGGTGTGGTCCGGCATGGCTGCCACGCGCAGGCGCAACTGTTCCACTTCGTCTCTCAGGGCAAGAATCTCGGGCTCGTCCACGACTGCACACTATTGCTCTTGGGGACTAAGTGCCACAGTGGGTCAGGTGGCACATGTCCCGAAATTATGGTTCTCACGCGATGGGGCGTGTAGAGTCATTTGTGCCTGACAAGGCACCGTAAACAATGTCGGCCCCGACCGACAACATTATGAAGGGGTTTCCCAATATGAAGGTGTGGATTGACCAAGACCTGTGTACTGGCGATGGACTTTGCGAAGAAATCGCACCAGATGTTTTCACGCTTCTTGATGACGGCCTTGCCTACGTAAAAGAAGGCGACAAGATTTTCGCAACCGCGAAAGGCAATCCACAAGGTGCCGAAGGTCTTGCCAACTTTCCTGACAACCGCATCGATGCTGTTGTTGAATCAGCCGAGGAGTGCCCCGGCGAATGCATCTTTATTGAGCCCTAAGTCTTAGGAGCCAATAAATCTGCCGACGGTGAGAAATGCCGTGTGTGCAACCATTCTGTGATCAGGTCTTACAGCCATGCCTTCTATATGCCATGTGCGGTGAAGGACTTCTAGTGTGCGCTGATCAGCCCAGCCTTTTCCGAGTGCTTCTCTTACCTGCACCGCTTGTGTAATGGAAGGCGTATAGGCCACCAATAAGCCACCTGCGACAATGAATGATTCAGCCAGCGGCACCACGCGCCACGGTTCGGGCAGGTCCAACATGACTCTGTCGTACTCTCCCTCCGGTACGTCGCTGTAGGCATCCCCTAACTGGACGTCATATTTCTCCAGAGCGCTCTCGCCGAGAAATGATCGGACATTGTTCACTGCACGATTAAGAAAATCCTCACGTAACTCACATCCTCGAATGTGTGCGCCCCAACGCAACATCGCCATGGAAAGAGCACCAGACCCGATGCCAGTCTCATAGACGCGCACTCCTGGGTGGATATCGCCAATCATGCACATAGTGGCTAAATCTTTGGGATAGATAACTTGAGCGCCGCGAGGCATCTCAATGACAAAATCCTCGAGGGTGGGACGCAACACTGTGTAGCGCATCCCTTTTGTTGTTTCCACTACTTGTCCAGGTTGAATTCCGATGACTGAAGTGTGTGGAACAAATCCTGAGTGGCTATGGAATTCACCCTCAATGTTGAGAGTAACGAGATAACGGCGACCCTTTGAGTCAATAAAGAGGACCTTTTCGCCTTCTGCAAATGTGCCACTCATGACAGACGCGCCTCTTTGTTATCCATGGAGATCACAAGATTTTCGCCCTTGCGCAAACGCACCACTTGGGTTGACCCCTGACGACGTCTCCAGACCCATCGCACAATGGCAAGAATCCACAATGCCCAACGCACATAGACATTTTTCGCGCCAAAACGTTGAAGAATGCGAAGGCACATCTTGGCCACTAGTCCGAACACGAATTAGAACCTTCTAAATTCAACACGTGAGCCACGTCGGCGTCCGCCGCGTCGCCCTACAAGGTAGGCCAGAAGTACCACGACAGAAAGAGCAATTGAACCAATTGCAACAATGCTCTGTTTCTTATCGGCTGCACGACCGCTGATGTCAGCTTGAAGAACGCGAATCTTGTTTTCGATGTCTTGCTTTGAAATCTTGGGTTCTGTCGGCACGTTAACTCTCCTTGGTGAGACTACGTTGTTGAATTCTGCTCAGCGAAAGCGCAACCAAAGCAGATACGACGATAAAGGTGATGAAGTAGTGCACGAAGGACCATGACGCTGACAAAGTGTCACCGCCGAGATATTGACTCAGACGTAAAATGGCGAGAGCAAAAAAGACAAGTGCGAGTCCAAGACTGAGAGAGGCCAGAGTCCCTACAGCTACCCAGCGAGCTGCACCTCGAATTGGGTCAAGTGTTTCTTGCTTGGCGTACTGCTTGACAGAGTCAACGAGATCAGTCACATGATCTGGAGCACTGCGGCGCTGGGAAGACTCATAAAAAGGCATGGGAGATAAGCCTAGAGCCCTTCTCCGTGGTTATCCACAGGTCAGTTTCTCTGCTGAAAGGCCACCACCTCGGCAACATGTTCAATGGTGTTCTTGAGAAGGGAGATCCTCTTGAGGATGGTGTTGGGTGCTAAGAGGTCATACCGGTCAAGAGTGCCACATGGCACCAAGGACGCAATTGTCCAGAACGCGCGATTCACCTCTGCAATCGATATTCCTGGCCCCCACCAACGACCGGCTGCAATGGTGGTGAGTTGAGAATTAGCGACCATCGTGTTGTCGGATTCAGGAGTGTTGGCCCCCAGCATCACGTGAAGAGTTCTAATCCTTTGTGCCAGAAGTGAGATAGACGATGCCGCTTCGTGTACTTGATCCTGGGAGGTATCAATGTCGTTCATGAATTCATACTCGGCACTGGGATATGAGAAGTCATCCAGCCATCGAATGATTTTGACGCGTTCCAGGGCCCGCGCTTCAACCACTACACCCACATCCGACTCGAAAACATTTTCTACCTTGATCTGAACGCCATGGGAGAAGCGGCGGTCTCCCCCGCCCACTTCGCTTCCTTGTTCGATCAATACAGAGATGAACATGAAGTGCGCATCACTTATGTCATTCATCAGATCGAGATATCGATTCTCGAATACCCGTAGGACCACCTTCTCGCCCGGCAGATACGCAACCCCTAAGGGAAAAACACCAGACGAAAAAGGCATAAGGGTTTCTTCTATGGAGTGAGTTGTTCGGGGCGAGGAGTTGCACGGGCTCTATTGAGTGCTTCGCCGAGTGCATTCCAAATCGGACGATATGAAGACTGATTGTCGATGCCCGATGCATTCATGACCAGGGAGAACTTGACGTCTTCTTCAGAATCAAGTGGAAGGTAACCCACTAATGCTTTCACGCCTGTAAGCGTTCCTGTCTTGGCAACGAGACGATCTTCCACGGCCGAATCATTGAAGGAAGTTTTCAATGTTCCTGTTTGTCCTGCAATAGCCAGCAAGGAGGGAAAAGTTTCCTTATTGCGATCGAGAATGCCCATGAAGAAATCACAGGTAGCCGAGTTTGCGCTTGACAAACCAGAACCATCTACGACGGTGGGCACCGCAGTCCCCCATGCTTTAACTGTCTCGTTAATCACTTCCAATCCCGCAGATGTAGAGCCGGTCCCCTTTTTGACGAAGCCCAATTCCTTCACGAGAAGTTCGGCTGTGTTGTTATCGCTATTCACGAGCATCTCTTGAAGCACTGCGGTTAATGGTGCAGATGTGATGGAGGCAATCTTTGTGGCACTTGTGGGCACTGTTGTACCTCTTTGTGGGTTCGAAGATACTGAAATACCACGCTGGCCAAGCAAGATGGCGAGTTCTTGACCAGCACCCAGTCCCGGATCATCAGGTTTTAGTGACTCGCCCGTAATGACAACATCATTAAACATCAACGCCCCAAGTGGCCCAGCCTCAACACCATGAAAAGATGAAGGCCACTGATCAACGAATCGCTGCTGGTCGTATCGAGAATCAATCACGACAATGGAGCCAGAAATCTGTCGTACACCTGCATTAGCAATACTTCCCACCAGTGTGTCTAGTGAAGTTCCGTTAATAGTGGGATATCTCTCCAGTGCTGTGTAATTGGTTGTGACAAGTAAAGGGTCGCCACCTCCAAGTACGTAGAGATTTTGGGTAACTCCCGTCGGTGAGATGGGATCTGCAAATACCTGTGTGTCAAATGTGTATTCCGCACCAAGTACTTCGAGTGCCACTGCAGCGGTGGTGATCTTGCTGGCAGATGCGGGAATGAGTGACACGTCACCGCGGACTGACGACAGTGTGGTTCCAAGCCAATCAACTCGTAGACATGCACCCGATGGGAGACGACCAGCTACTGATGTGAGCGCTCGTCGCACAGTGCCCACTCTTGATGTTGTCGACAAAGTTGCCGGCGTGCGTCGCGCATTTAAAACGGAAAAACTAGAAGATGTCACCTCGCTCGGTGCTGCTTGGGCAACACTGCGACGCGATAACGCATCAACATAGAAATACGCACCAGTCAGAATTAGGGCGCCAAGCACTCCAACTATGAGTACAAACCTCACAGGGTCTGCAGAGCGTCGACCTCTTTGAGAGCCTCTCTTATTTTGTGGCAACACCGGTGTGTACTGCATATCGATAGAGGTGTCCCAATGCTGTTACGGCTCGATTTCCGCTTGCGTAGCACAAACGTCCAGAGGCTCGAACCGCCTCCACGCCAGCATTCTGCGGATCTGCCACTGCGAGTTCTGTTGCAACAAGAATGGGTTTTCCTGTTGCAAGTGACAACTCATGGGCAGCTTGGGCAAATCGTGCATCTTGGCGTTCGTGATACTCCACAATTCTTTCCAAGCCATTATCTGGATAGAACCGACCCTCGCGCATCAAGCGTGCTTGGTTGGCTTGAATACCAATTCCCAGATAGATGACGGCATCAACATCGCGATGTTGAGCAATCATTTCCATGACTTCTGGAATTGTGTCGCGCGTCTCCCCGCCTGCACAGTCCACTGGATTGTTTCGACTCCATCGCGGTGGAAGTTTGGTGTCAATCATTGCTTGTAGATCCGCTGGTAGTTGCATCAGCTGCAATTGTCCATCTCGAGCCAATGCATCACTCGTCACCACACCCCAGCCACCAGCTGTCGTCAAGATGATCACATTGGGTCCCTTGGGTAATGGTTGCGTGGCAAATGTGGCAGCCGCTTCAAAAGCTTCCTCCACAGTGGCAGCTCGTGAGATGCCATGTGCTCGACAGGCGCCATCAAAGATTGCATCGTTTGCAGCAAGTGCTCCTGTGTGGCTCGCGGCCGCACGTGCACCGTTTTCGGTGGCGCCACCTTTCACCAATACAACTGGTTTCTGTTTTGCTACTTGACCGAGTCGGGTCATCAATCCGAGACCATCGGTAATGCCTTCCACGTAGGCCAATGACACCTTGGTTTGTGTGTCGGTGCCATACCACTCAATGAGATCGGCCACGGAAAGAGCAGCTGCGTTACCGGCGGACACTGCCCTACTGATTCCCACTCCAGATTGGCGTGCATAGTTCATAAAGCTTGAAACAAAGTTTCCGCTTTGGCTCGCCACACCAATAGCTCCGGCAGGTGGATACGGCGCAACAATCTGTGCACACAAGTTGACAGGGGTGGACACAACACCTTGACCGTTGGGTCCCGCGAGGAGAATTCCTAATTCATCTGCAAGTGCAATCAATTCTTCTTCGAGCTTCTTGCCCTCTTCGCCAGCTTCGCCATAGCCCGCTGAAGTAAGGAATGCAGCCTTGATGCCTTTACGGGCACAAGCCCGAAGTAGATCGGGATTTGCAGATGCTGGAGTGCATACAAATACAAGGTCGATCTCATTTGCGGGCAAGGAATCAATATCGGCGACAGTTTGAATTCCGAGAACTTGTTCACCTTGCAAGTTGGTGCCAAAGACACCTCCGGCATATCCGCTGGCGAGAATGTTGTGCAGTGAGACGAATCCAAACTTTCCAGGGTGTGTGGATGCACCAGTGACGAGTACGCCTTTGGGTTCAAAAAGTGCCATGAATTGTTCATGTGAATAGCCGGGCCGTGTTGATGTAGACGCTGAGATGGAACGCTCACCCATCTCGACTAATGCATCAACTGCGACTATGTCTCCATTGGTGCGCACAATCAATGGATTGATATCTACGGATGCAATGTCGGGTCGAGTTTCTGCAACTTTTGAGAGTCCTGTTAGGCATTGCACAACCTGGTCAAGATTGACCGCACTCTCTCCTCGAAACTCGGAGAAGATTCCTTGCATCGAAAGACTTGACACCATCTCACGTGCAATGGAATCCGAAATAGGTGTTGGTCGAAAAGCGACATCCTTGATGACTTCGGCCATAATGCCGCCGATTCCCAACATGACGGTGGGACCAAATTGTGGGTCCACTAAAAAGCCCGCAATTAACTCTCGGGATCCTGAAATCATCGGGGCAACTAGTAGATGAACTTCACCATCTTCGGGTCGCGCGGCGGCCAGCAACTCGGTCGCTGCCTGTTCCACACCTGCAGCATCGTTGAGCCGAAGACGCACCAATCCGCGTTCTGTTTTATGTGCAATGGCGTCTCCACCAAGCTTGACCACCACAGGAAATCCCAATGAGGTTGCAGCCTCTACTGCTTGCGATGGAGTGTCCACCTTATGTTCTGGGGCAAATGGAATACCAAAGGGGGCAAGCAATTCCTTAGACGCTGATTCGGACAAGGTTGAAGATGATGTATTGGCCACAGATATACCGTAGTCAGCCCACACGGGTTGGGCCCATGTTCACTATGTTTTGAGGTTAAAGACCCCTCTAAGCGGTGTGTCGGACGAGGTGGTGCGCAATCTCGCCTGCCAATTCGCCAATTACAAGATGTCCAGCGGGAAGTTCAATGAGTGTTGACTTAGGCACTGTGGCAGCGATGTGCCGAGAATGACTCACATCCACCCATCGATCTTCGATTGCACCCATAACAAGACACGGTGCAGAAATGAGTGTCAACGAATCTTCGATATCAACGCGGATATCCAAATCCAAATGTGCATCGCTGCCGGGCTGAATCATGCTTGCTGCCATAGGGATGACTTGTTCAATCATGGGCTCCATAAGTTCAAGTGCAGCCACTGTGTATCCATCTACAAGCGCGTATCGCATGAAAACATCTGGCCCAATTGCAATGAGTCGACGCCAGAGATCAAATGTTGCTCTCATGCGTGCATCGCTTCGCGACCAGCCACACAGTGAAGAGACAGTAAGCACCTCGCGGGAATGAAGAGCTGCACAACGCAATGCAGCCACTGCTCCAAGTGAGTAACCACCCACGTGAAAGGTGTCAAACCCCAAACTCTTCATGAGAGCATCAGCATCGTTGACGATATTGTCCAACTCAATGGGCTGCGTCGGCATATCCGATTCGCCTGAACCTGGAAACTCACACACCACCCATGTGCGAGGTTCTTGCGCCGACTGAATGACCTGGTCCCAAGCGTTTGCTGCCTGTGTAGTCCCATGGAAAAGCAACACAGGAGCCCCGGATCCTGACATCTGGTATCCGGTAGTTCGCCCGTTATGTGTGAAGGTGGCCATAACGAGAAGTTAGACCACGGCGTCGCGTGATGCCTTAGCGCACGAGCGCAGAGCGGAAAAAAGCGATGACGTGCTCAGTATGTGCACGAATGTTCTCAGGGGTCAAAGCTTCGTCGTCAAGAAGACCATTCACAAACGGTGAGTCAGAAAAATACGTGAGCACTGCTCCATATCCGGTAATCAAAAGATGTCGTGCGTCATGGGTGGCAAAAACACCTTTATTCATTTCGCCTTGCAGATACTCAGCAGCACGATCAAAAAATGGACGCAGAACACCTGATAAGTCAATGCCTAGATGCACGCCACCATCAAGTGCTTCTCGACGCATGATGCGCACATAATCCGGAGTGTCGGCGAAGAGGTCTAGACATGCGCGGAGCACGAGTTCGGCTTTATCCCATCCCTGTGCTGACGAGTTCACTGCGATATCGAGCCGTTCGAGCCACTCAGAAAGTAGACGCTCAAAGACGTCTCCGTAGAGCGCTTCCTTGCTGGGAAAATGATGCAGCAGACTGGGACGACGAATTCCTACTCCTGCTGCGATGTCATTCAGTGACGTGCCGTCGTAGCCCTTTTGGGCAAAGCACAGCAAGGCCTCATCGAGGATCTGGTCCCGGGTAGACCGCTGATTGGCGGTTGGGGCGTCATAAGTCACTAGAAAAACATACCGTCCCTGCTACCTACCTACCAGTAGGTAGCAGTCTAAGGTGGGCCTATGACATTCATCCTGAACACTGTGTTGCCTGCCCTAGTCATTGCTGCGGTTGTCACAACATTGGCCAACACAGCAACCACTGTGTACCTCCATAGAGGACTCAGCCATAAAGCAATGGTGATACATCCTGCAGTGGCGTGGGTGTTTCGCTTGATCGTGTGGCTGACCACTGGAATCAAGCCAAAAGAATGGGTAGCTGTGCACAGGAAGCATCACGCCTACACAGATGTTGACGGAGATCCACATTCTCCAGTTCTTTTGGGCTGGAAGAAAGTACAAAAAGACAACGTCGCGTTGTATCGAATGGCGCTTAAGGATTCATCAATTGTCGACAAATACGCAAAAGATCTTCCTGATGACGCATGGGACAAGTACATGTTTGGTCACCACAAGACAGGACTTGGGCTCGGAATTGCAATTCTGATTATCGCTTTCGGTCCGGTCACCGGACTTCTCGCAGCATTTATTCATGCAAACGTTTACCTCGCAGTGAATGCAGGAGTGAACGCCCTTGGGCACCATTTTGGAAAACGGCCTTACAACAACGAGGCCACCAATCTGCAATGGCTTGCCTTCTTGACGATGGGTGAAGGCCTACATAACAACCACCATGCGGCTCCCTCTTCTGCGCGGTTGTCGCATAAGCGCAGTCAGATTGATCCGGGCTGGTGGGTCATCACCACTTTGCAGAAGGTGCGTTTGATCTCTTTGCGTTTTGAAGATGTCCGTCTCACACCGGCGGCCAAAGCATCGGTGTCTACCTCGGGCGACTAATTTGTACCAGTAATGGAAGTCTTGACCACTCAAAATTTTTTCGATGGTCACACACTCCATGGTCCATCAGCGCTCTCCTTGAACGATGGTCACATATCGAAAATTGAGAGCTACCTAGGTGCACCCGAATTTCATCTTCTTTCACCTGGGTTTCTTGATCTCCAGATGAATGGCTTTGATGCCGTTGATATCTCAGATGCCACGGTCGAACAACTCATAGATCTTGACAACCAGTTGTTGGCCTTAGGAACCACCCACTGGCTAGCCACTGTGATTACTGCGCCACTTGATCGTTTGGAGCAGCGTGTCCGATTTTTGGATGACGTATGTCGATCTGGTCGAGTTCCTGGTTTAGTTGGCATCCACATTGAAGGACCTTTCCTCGGGCGTGCTCCAGGTGCGCACAACACAGAGTGGATTGTTCCCATTGACATGGAATGGCTGCACAGACTCCCCGATTCCGTAAGACTCATCACGATTGCCCCCGAACAAGAACAGGCAATCGCGGCGACTTCGTTCCTTGTTGGACGCGGAATTGCCGTCTCCATGGGGCATACGCGACCTTCGGCAACCGAGATGGAGCTCATGATTGTTGCCGGCGCCAACATGGTGACACACCTCTATAACGGAATGAGTGGCGTGCATCATCGAGAGACTGGAATGGCGCTTCGTGCCTTGGTGGATCCGAGGATCTCCACTGGGTTGATTGCCGATTTGGCTCACGTGTCTCCTGATGCCGTAAGGCTTGCCTTTGCTGCAAAAGGTGGCGATGGCGTGTGTCTCGTATCAGACACCGTGGCCTGGAACACTGAGCGTGCAAAGCGTCGCGGAATTCAGATTGTGAATGGTTCTCCACAGCTTGTCGATGGGACGTTGGCGGGTTCGTCTACATCGCTGTCGCAATGCGTTCAGCGTTCGGTACATGTGGCTGGTGTCGGTCTTGAAGATGCATTGAAGGCAGCAACTGCCACTCCATCCCGGGTGCTCCAACGTCCTGAGTACTCCCGTGTGGCCGAGGGTGATACTGCAAATTTGGTGGCGATGAATGACGCTCTTTGCGTCACGGGAGCCTGGCGCGCATTAGTGTCGCATCGTGCCTAGCAAACTGACTTCCGAACAAGATCAACTCTCCATCTCGCTCATCCGAGGCTTCGCCATGGATGCTCCGCTCTATGCAAAAAGTGGTCATCAAGGCACAGCAATGTCATTGGCTCCCCTTGCCCACGTTATGTACAGCCGCATATTGCGCCATAATCCCACTGATCCCACATGGATGAATCGTGATCGCTTCATTCTGTCCAATGGACATGCTTCGATTCTTCAGTACTCCTTGTTGTTTCTTGGCGGTTGGGGTTTGACCCTTGAGGACATTAAACAATTTCGACAATGGGATTCTCTAACACCTGGTCACCCTGAAGTAGGACACACTGCTGGCGTAGAAGTAACAACTGGACCACTTGGTCAAGGGTTTGCAAATGCAGTGGGCATGGCAATCGCCGAAGAACATCTGCGCAGTACCCATGGAGCTGATGCCATCGATCACCATACATTTGTGATTGTGGGCGACGGATGCCTCATGGAGGGAGTAAGCCATGAGGCTGCGTCGCTTGCGGGACACTTAGGACTTGATCATCTTGTGTGCATCTTCGATGACAACAAGATCACCATTGATGGTTCAACAGATATGACCTGTTCCGACGATGTGCCCATGCGTTTTCGTTCTTATGGCTGGAATGTGATTGAAGCCGGCGCCATTGCAGAGGATTGTGATGCGTTGGAGAAGGTTCTCACTGAGGCTCGTTCACATAGAGGCGCTCCAACGCTTGTGGTGCTCAGTACACACATCGGTTTTCCCTCACCTGATTTCACAGACGCTCACGAAGCACATGGAAACCCATTTAATGCTGATCATGTGGCCCGTACGAAAGAAGTTATGGGAATCCCCAATGAAGCATTTTGGGCGCCTGATGATCTCGTTGCCGCGTACCGTCAGCACATGAGTGTGCGTGGACAAGAAGCACAATCCACATGGACAGGGAATCTGGCAGATGAACGCCTGTCAACGCTCATGCGAACACATGCTTTGGCTCAACAGTCCGAAGTATCTGCATCTTTGCCCTTATTCGAACAAGGTGCCAGCATTGCAACGCGACAGGCCTTTCAGAAGGTGTTGGAAGCAACGGATACAACATTGCCACATGTCATTGCCGGTGCTGCCGACTTGACAGGCAATACGGGCGCAAAGCTTCCGGGTCAAAAGGGTTTCAGCGAGAGTCATCGTCAGGGTCGACAAGTGTTTTATGGAATTCGTGAACATGCAATGGGATCAGCACTTGTCGGTATGGCTTTGCATGGCGGAGTAATTCCAGTAGGTGGAACATTCTTCGTTTTTGCCGACTACATGCGACCCGCTATCCGTCTTGCGGCTCTCTCGCGCGCTCGATGCGTTTTTGTGTTTAGTCATGACTCGGTAGGTGTCGGAGAAGACGGCCCCACGCACCAACCTGTAGAGCATCTCGCTTCGCTGCGGTCTATCCCTGGATTACAAGTAATTCGACCAGCAGACGCAAACGAGACCTCGCAGGCGTGGTTGGCTGCAGTGACACACGACGGACCAACGGCGCTCATCTTGTCGCGTCAGAACCTCCCAGTAGTTACAGATGGTGCCGCCGTTGCTCATGGTGCTGCATTCGTGACAACCGTGAACAACCCGGTCGCCACCATTGTTGCTACTGGAAGTGAGGTGCATGTCGCTGTAGAAGCCGCTCAACTCTTGAATAAGGACTCGATTTCAGTCAATGTGATTTCTATGCCCTCGGTGGATCGTTTCTCTGCGCTGTCGGCAGCACAGCAGAATGCGTTAGTTCCTACATCTATTCCAAGTATCAGTCTTGAAGCTGGTTCAACATTTGGTTGGTCCTCCATCACTACACATCACATTGGTATTGATCGTTTTGGAGCGAGTGCACCGGGCTCTGTAGTGATGGAAAAGTTAGGCATATCGGCACAGAACGTGGTTGCACGAGTAAAAGAAGTCCTGGCTGTATGAGTTTGCGTCTTGTAGATCTGTATAACTCCGCAGGCCAGAGCGCCTGGTTAGACAATCTTCAACGCAGCTATGTCACCTCTGGATATCTAAAGGAACTGATCGACCAAGGCGTTCGAGGTCTTACTTCCAATCCCACAATCTTTCAGAAAGCAATTCAAAGTTCTTCTGATTATGACGAGCAGTTTTTTGCTGAACTTGGGAGGGGTCTTAGTACCTCGGATGCCTATTGGAAAATGGTGATTGCAGACATCATTGGAGCTGCGGAACTTTTTCACCCTGTGTACGAACAATCTCACAAGGTTGATGGTTACGTAAGTGTCGAGGTGGACCCACGACTTGCACGAGATACCCAAGGAACCATTGCGGCCGCGCGTCAACTTCGCGCATCAATTAATCGTCCCAATGTGATGATCAAGATTCCCGCAACAACAGAGGGTCTGCCTGCCATCACCCAGATGGTCGCTGAAGGTTGCCCCGTGAACGTCACGCTCATCTTTAGTCTCGAGCGTTACGACGAGGTCATTGAGGCGTTTCTTGCAGGGTTGGAACAACGCAGCAAGGATGGTCTTTCACTAGAAGGCGTACATAGTGTTGCCAGTTTCTTCATCAGCCGGGTTGATTCTGAAATTGACACACGGCTTTCGCAGAGTTCTCACCCATCAGCCCAGGATTTGATGGGTACTTCTGCCATCAACCAAGCACGCCTCGCCTATCAGTTGTTTACGGATCGGTTCTCTGGATCGCGTTGGGAAACTTTGAAAGCACGTGGCGCAGAATTTCAAAGGCCATTGTGGGCTTCTACATCGACGAAGAACCCGAGCTATACCGACACGATGTATATCGATGAACTCATTGGGCCACATACGGTGAACACCATTCCCGAAGCCACTATGCACGCTTTCATCGATCACGGAAGTGTGTCCACGACCATCAACAAGGATGTGTCTGTATCGCGTCAACAGTGGAGTCTGTTGTCTGAGTGCGGCGTTGACGTTCAAGAGGTTGCGCTCAAATTGGAACGCGACGGTCTTGATTCCTTCGTACAGAGCTTTGAGGACCTAATGGAGTCACTTCGCCAGAAGTCGAAAGCGTGATACGTGTCTGTTGAAGATGAGATTGCGGCCCAGGTCGACATACTGCTGACATCCGTCGCTCAATCTGGTCGCACTGAAGTAGATAAAAGGCAAATTCTTCGTCTCATTACTGCTGCTTCGAGTCTCGTGGGTGGTGAATCATCCTCGTTGGACATCAAAATCGCCAGTATGGCCCTGCGGGAGATGACCAAGGCGTTCGAGATGTTTGCGCCGTACCGCGAGACCAAGAAGGTCACCATTTTTGGTTCTGCTCGCATCACTCCAGATAATCCGATTTATGGACTTACTGTGAGTACGGCCAAGGCGCTAGCCGAAGCGGGCTACATGGTGGTGACAGGGGCTGGCCCCGGCCTTATGGAAGCAGGCATGTTAGGTGCCGGCCGTGAGAATTCCATCGGAGTCTCGATTCGTTTGCCTTTTGAATCCAGTGCAAACTCTGTGATTGCCGGTGATGAAAAATACGTCAGCATGCGTTATTTCTTCACGAGAAAGCTGATGTTGGTGAAAGAGTCGCACGCATTTTTATGTATGCCAGGTGGTTTTGGAACACTTGATGAGACCTTTGAACTCTTGACTCTGGCACAGACCGCCAAATCTGTACCAGTACCCATTGTCTTTCAGGAAGTACCCGGCGATCCATTCTGGACACCCTTAATGAACACAATGGAGCCATTGCTCACTAATCATGGCTTAATCTCGCCTTCGGATATCTCGCTGTATCGCATCACGGACAACATCGAGAGCGCAGTTGCAGAGATTACGGATTTCTATGCGAACTACCATTCCATTCGATTTGTGAAAGATCGTCTGTACATCAGAATGAAGCGGGGTATCCCAGCATCAGATTTTGCTTTGTTGGCAAAGGAGTTTTCACACTTATCCGTGGACGGACATTTCGATCAACCAGGACCCACTGACGAGGAAATCAAAGATCATGACAATGTGGAGCTCTTCCGTATTTCCTTTTTCTATGCCGCGAAGGGCTTTGCAGATCTGCGACCTTTGATTGACGCAATTAATCGTTATTAGGGGCAGATTTGCCTAGGTGCAATAGTGCTTTCTCTACCGCTCGACGAGCTTGAGTGACATTCTTTTCTTCGGCTGGCCGACTGGTCTGTCCCTCTTGAATGGCCTGAGTCAAGATATTCATCGACATCTCTCCAAGTTCTTCAGCAATAGCTTCCAATCGCATGATGATGTCAGATGTATCCCCCATGACAAATGTGATTCCTCTCATAGCCGCCCTGTGAAAATAGGTCAGCATGACCTAGATGGCGTAGCGTATACGACGTGTTGCGTGAAGAAGAGCCAAGAGAGTGGATCAGTTTTGAGGATCCTGATGAATTGAGAACATGGATGATTGATGCCACGTTCTTCCGTTCGAGTTACAAGTGCATTTATGGTCAGGGTTGCCAGGGTGTCCATGACGATCCGACACCAGAACTCATGCAAGGTTGTTGTTCATTTGGCGCTCACTTTCTCGACGATGATGATCTCAAGAGCGTCAAGAAATATGTCAAGCGGTTGAAATCACGTCACTGGAAGAACAAAGCCAAAGCTGAAGCAAAAGGCTGGACGATCACTGAGAAGGATGGATCCACCAAAACTCGCGTCGTAGATGGCGCGTGTATCTTTCACAATCCGCCAGGATTTGAAGGCGGAACAGGTTGTGCATTCCATATCGCCGCCGTTGAAGCTGGTGAGCGACATATGGATTGGAAACCTGATGTGTGTTGGCAAGTTCCGCTTCGCCTAGAAGACCATGTCGAAGACGGTGGATACGTAGTGTCCACTAT